>JANPKQ010000177.1:0-21610 GCA_031426115.1 Gemmatimonadaceae bacterium
TCGGTCGAGCTGCTCGAGGTACAGCTCGTGAACGCGATCGCGCCCTTCCTCATCAACGCGCGTCTCAAGCCGCTGATGCTGCGCACGCCGGAGCGCGACAAGCACATCGTGAATGTTTCGGCGGTCGAAGGCCAGTTCTACCGGAAGTTCAAGACGACCCGGCATCCGCACACGAACATGGCGAAGGCCGCACTGAACATGATGACCCGCACCTCGGCCGCAGACTATTACGCGGACGGGATTCACATGAACAGCGTCGATACCGGCTGGGTGACTGACGAGGATCCCGCGGAGATCGCCGCCCGCAAGATCGCCGAGCACCGGTTTCATCCGCCGCTGGACATCGTGGACGGCGCCGCGCGCATCGTCGATCCGATCATCGCTGGCCTCAACACCGGCGAGCATATCTGGGGCAAATTCCTCAAGGATTATCGGCCGACGGACTGGTGACACTGGACTCCGTTTGGCGACTGGCTTTCCAGAAGCCTGAACAGGAAGAGCATGAAGGGAATGAAGGACATGAAGAACTGCAACGGCATTCCTTGTGGGCGTGGCGGGAGAGACTCTGCGCCGAGATGCCAACTAGGCAGTTGCCGTTGCCCCTTCCGTGGCCTCCGTGGCCTCCGTGGCCTCCGTGGCATCCGTGGTTGCATTTTGAATTTCGCTTTTTGCAGCTGCAGTTGTCCGCGTGAGTCCGCGTTTGTCCGCGGCCAATAATGCAGTTGCCGTTGCTTATCCGCGTCGTTTCCGCGAAATCCGCGGCAGCCGTTTGCCGTTGCGGTGCAGCTGTGCCCACCGAACCTCCCGGGCAGATACCGGGTATTGAAGTTGTCAGGTCCGACGTGGCTCCGGATCGCCCAGTCCGCGGCATCCGCAGCGCGACGCGGACGGGCCAGCAATTGCACAACAGGGTGGCAGTCGCCGATGTCGATGGCGACGTCCTCGAAACTTTCGGCAGACGGACTGACAGATGACTGACCCGACGCACATCCGTGAAGTCGTCCTCATCGGCTCGACCGGTGGGCACCGGAAGGCGACCCACACCGGCGGCCATCAGGCGATCTCGGACGAAAAGCTGCTTCCGATCGCCGATGTGCTGCTGCTGCTCGTGGACGACGATCCGGGCGCGATGCTCTACCGGTACACCACCGAGGCGGCATTCGGCGGCGATACGTGGCACCCCTCCGCGGACGAAGCGCGGGCCCAGGCCGCCCACGAGTACGGCGACGCCCTGCTCGTGCCCTGGCTGCAAGTGCCCAACGACATCGCCGACCCGCATCACTTCGCGATCCAGTACGCACTCGACCGGCTCAAGCATCGAGGGCGCTGGTAGCTACTCCGGACTGGCCGAACGACTCACCGATCCGCGCCCGTCGCGTGCCCATGGACGAAGCGCGAAATGTCGACCATCAAGGCGCGGGCGACGGTGCGATCTGGTATCCCCCGGGTCAGCAGCACCAGGATATAGGGCTTTCGGCCCTTCGGGTAGATGATCGCCGCATCGTGAAGGACGCCGGTGATGGATCCGGTCTTGTGCGCCACCGGGGTACCGGCCGGAAGGCCGGCGGGAATCTCCTCGTTGAATTCCTGGCGCAGCAGGATCTCCCGCATCTCCCGGCTGCTCGCCGTGGACGCAGCGGTGTTCCGCTCCAGCGCCTCCATCAGCACGGCGAGATCCCGCGCCGTCGTCGTGTTGTTCAGCCCAGCCTGGAACGCCTTCGTATCCTCGACGCCGCGCAGCACGCGCATGTTGCGCGCTCCGAGTGCGTGGACGGTGGCGGTCGCGTTCTTCGCACCGATCAACTCGATCACGGTGTTGGTCGCGAGGTTGCTCGACCGGATGATCATCCGGTCGATGAGCTCGAGGATGGTGATCTCCCCTCCAATGCGCGTGTACACGAGGCTGTCGGAGTCCGAACCGGCATCGAGCGTGTATGGCGAGCCATCGACGATCGACTTGAACTCGTTGCCGAGGGTGATGGTCTGGTCCCGGCGCAGGCGGCCGGAGTCGAAGGCGCGGAACAGCTCGATCATCACCGGCACCTTCATCGTGCTCGCCGCATGGAAGCTCGTGTCGGCATTCATGTACAGCGTGTCGCCACTCTCGAGATCGCGGTAGGCGATGCCGACGACCGCACCCGGAACGGTCGAGATGCGCCGCTCGATCCGCGCCGTGAGCGCATCGAGCGATCGCGGCCGAGCGCTGTTGGCGCTGGTAGGTTGACCGGTGCGGCCGGGAATGCAGGCCCCGAGCAGCGCTACCGTGATGACCGCCCGGATGACGTGAGTTGCGCGCTGACGCATTGTCATTCCCCCAGTAGTGAGACCGGAAAGTCTATCGCCCGGCGCGTGCCTTCGCCTCGGGTCGCGGTGCCACGGCCACGCGCCAAGTACCGGCTGGCGCTCGCGTCACTTCGCGAATACCGTAGGCGCGATCCGATCGTCCTCTCACCTCGCACCGCTGGCCGACCTTCATGACCAACGCGCAGCACCGATTCATCACCGCCGGCGAGATGCAGGTCGAGGGCTCGCCATGGGGGCCTCATGAATGGCTCTCGCGTCCAGGCCTCACCGATGCCGAAGGGCTACTCCTCGTTCGCGTCCGGATGCCGCCGGGCCGCGCGCACCAGTTCCACCGCCACCCGGCGATGGAGGAAATCATCTATGTCGAGTCGGGCACGGCCGAGCAGTGGGTGGACCGCGAGCACCGGATCCTGAAGGCAGGCGACAGCGCCCACATCCCTCGCGACGTCGTCCACGGCACCTACAACGCCGGCAAGGACACCCTCGTCTTCCTCGCGATCCTCTCGCCGGCGAAGTTCAGCGGCCCGGCGCTCGTGGATGTGCACACTGAAGAGCCCTGGCGCTCACTGAAAGCTCCGATGCAGTTCACTGAGTAAACGCGAAAGGCCACCGCGGGCTGTTCCCCGCGGCGGCCTTGCACATTCCCTCCTGTCGTACGCTGGATCAACGCGCGTCGGCCGGGGGGGGCGGTGCCGAGCCACCCCTGCCGCCCGGAGGCGGCGTACCAGCCCCAGCGCCTCGCCCTCTCCCCCCCTGCCTCCCCGCGCCCGGCGTGGCGTCGGGCGGTAGCGCCGGCGCTGGCGGCAGCCCGAAGACGTCGGGCAGCGCCCACCGTGTCTCGATCCGACGGTACACCTCGGCGAGCTCAGGACTGGAGCCGCGAGCGGCGGTCGTCAGTGCCGTCCGCTGCTCGGCGGTGAGTGTCGGCGGCGTCTCGAGCGGCCAGCCCATGACAATGCCCTCGAGGACCCCACCGCCGACCACCGGGTTCGCCGAAGGGACCGCGTTGATCATCGCCATCATCGTCGGGACGTCGGTCGTCGCAGCGTGGTATCGCGCGACCAGCATTGCCGTGCGGCGAATCCCCGCGAGCGCGAGTGAGTCCGCACCCTGCACGCGCCGCTGGAGCAGCGTCGGGACGAACTCGCCCCCGTGCTTCACGGCGACCATCGCGACGGCATCGGGCGTCCACGGATCGCGCGCGTTCGCCGGGTAGGTGATCATGTCCATGATCGCCGCGGCGGTCCGGGGCGATGCCGGCATCTCGGAGAGCGCGAGCAGCGCCTCGACCCGCACGTTCGCGTCGGCATCCTGGAGGATCGGCGTGCCGACGGTGTACTCCACGGGCCACGGCGAGGTGCGGTCTGGAAGGATGCCGGCTGCGAAGATGTCATTGGCCAGCCGCTCATCCCGGGGGAGCATCATGAGCGCCGCACGCCGCAGCGACGCCGCGGGATGGTGCATGGCATTCCGTGCAGCGGTCATGGCGTCGGCGCTGCTGGAGAGCGCACCAAGGCCGTGGAGCGTCCACAGCGCGTGCAGCGCCGGGGCGTTGAGGCCGAGCTCATCGACGGTGTGGGTGTTCACCAGTGCGACGAGCGCCGGAACGACATCGGGCCTGCCGCGCTCGACGAGCAGCCGCTGTGCGGTCAGTCGCCAGAACATGTTGTCGTTGCTCAGCGCGCGGACGAGCTGCTGCGGCGTCGCGTTGTCGAGACGCATTGGCGGCGTCGCCCGCGCGCTGTCGTAGGCGATCCGGTAGACGCGGCCGTGGAGCTTGTCGCGGTTGGGCGTCTCGTACGCCGCGCCGGGACCAGTGCTGCAGCACGTCGGCGACAGGTTCTGCGGCGTGGGGTTGTGCTGCGCGACGAGCGAGTAGAAGTCCGACACCCAGAGCGCGCCATCCGGTCCGACCTTGGTCTGCACCGGGGCCGCCCACTGGTCGCGGCTCGCCATGAAGTTCCAGCGGTTTTTGGCGATGACCCCCGAGCCGTTGTCGTTCAGCTCGAACATGCCGATGAGGTGCGCCGTCGGCTCCGATACGAAGGCGACGCGGTTCCAGTACTCCTTCGGGAACGCACGCGCCGTGTAGATCTCATGCCCCGCACCAGCGGTGTACCGGCCGAACTGGTCCACCTGCTGGATCTCCGTCACCGGGAAGACGTCGATCCGGTCGGCGATGTCGGGGAGGACGGGCTCGCGGGCACCCATGTTCCGGTAGTAACGAACCGGGATGTGGACGAAGTTGGTCGGCCGGCTGTTCGCCGTCGAGCCAAAGACGAAATTGTCCTCGGTGAACGCCACGCCCCACGTGTTGTTGCTCGTGCGCGCGATGTACTCGAGGTCCGATCCATCCTTCGGAAAGCGGAAGTAGCCCGATCCGAAAGTGTTCAGGGTGCTGGTTGCTCCGCGAGGCGCGGCGTAGGTGGTCGGTCCGACGGTGCCGCGGAAGCCGTTGTAGCCCACCGATCCCCATACCTGGTTGTCGAAGCCGTAGCGCAGGTTGCTGATCGTGCCGTGGGTATCGCCCCGCGGGAACCCCGTGAACAGGATCTTCCGCTCGTCCGCCTTGTCGTCTCCGTTCGTGTCCTTGAAGAACAGCATGTGCGGCGCCTGTCCCACCACGAGGCCGCCGTTCGCGAATGCGAGCGACGTGGCGAGGTTCATTCCGTCGGCGAAGACGGTCACGCGATCGGCGCGGCCGTCGCGATTCACATCATCGATGATGAGGATGCGGTCGTTCCCTTTCACGCTGTCCGGAAGGACGACGTTCGGATAATCCTGGGTCTCCACCGCCCACATCCGGCCGCGGGCATCCCACGTGAAGTCGATGATGTTCCCGATCATCGGCTCCACCGCGAATGACTTGACGCTGAACTTCGGCCGCAGCGTCATCATCTGGAGCGATTGCGCCGTCGGCAGCGCGACCTGCGCCTTCGTGATCGCGGTGTCGAGCACGTTCCACGGCGCCGGCGGCCGCTTGTAGGTCGGCAGCGGCTCCTTCAGGTCCATCGTCGCGGGCATCGGGTCCGCTCGCGCCACGCGCTTCAGCGCGGCCTCACCAACGGTCCAGCCAACCGCGTTGCCGACGAGCTGCTGGAAGCCGGGCTGACCCCACGTGCGCTGATCATGGCCCCACGCCGTGTAGAACACCCTCCCCTTCCCGTACGTTCGCACCCACGTCCATGGCTCATCGTGGCCGTTCTCGCGACGCACCTCGAGCACGGTACGATTCACCGGATTGTGCTTGGTGTGGATGTACGTCTCTTCCCAGCTCTCCCACGCGGGAACGCCGGTCAGCGCCGGATGGTTCGGCACGACGCGAACGGCGCTGAAGGTGCCGGTGCCATGGCTCTTGAACGCGGCGCCAACGAGCTTGATGTCTCCTCGGAGTTTTTGAACGACGCCGACGCGCAGTGCAACACGACCAGCCCACCGCCGTCCTCGACGAACGACAGGAGGGCGCCGATCTGCGGCTGCGACACAGTCATGTGATTGTTGTACAGCATCACCGCGTCATAGCGATTGAGCTCAGCCTCATTCAGGTCGTCGCGGCTGTCCGTGTAGAACAGGTCGATGCCGTTCCGCGCGAGCACAGGCAGGATCTCCTTCGAGCGGCGCACCGGCTGATGATGACCGTTGTCGCCGAGGAAGAGCACCCGCAGACGCCCCGTGCTGGTTGCCTGCGCAGGAGCACGGACAGCCTGCGCGTCCGCCGCGAGGGGCAGGAACAGTGCGAACAGCAGCGCCGCGGCAACCCGCTCCAGCCGCACTGCACGATATCCACCAAGCCTGCGATCACGTGCGTACATGATTCCAAAGACCAGAATGAGGAGGAGCGCCGCCGGAGCGACGTAGCGGAATGACCGCTGGCCACCCGCGGCTTCTGCGGGCTGCAGAATGGCGTTCGCCTCGCCGACCAGCGGCTCGTTGGGAATCGCCGTCGAGACGATTGCACGAAGCGCGTTGGCGCTGGCGTCGTTGTTGATGTTCCCCGATTGCTGCTGCGCCGCCAGCGCCGTTCGAACCGCGGCATGCGCATCGGCGACCTCACGCTCCCGATATCCGAGCGAGCCGAGGTTGGTGGTTCCACGCGCACGCTCGACGTACGTCGGCAGCTGCTGGTCCGCCCGCTGCAGCACACCGAGCGTCGAGGCAGGAAGCGACTCGGCGAGATATCCATCGGCGAGCTTGCCCATCAGGGGCACGCCCACTGCGCCGGCCATGCCGAGCCCGATGCCAGCGGTGAGCACGATCCCGAGCGATCCCGTCCTCGGCATCTTCTCGCTCACGACGCCGACCATGGTCGGGAAGAAGAACGCGACGCCCCATGCGAACACCGTCGCCGCGGCAAACGCGCTCCATGTTCCCGTCACGAAGCTCAGGAGGAAGAGCCCGGATCCCATCAGGATCGCGGCGATGAGCAGCATGCCCGTCGGCTGGAACCGTTCGACGAAGTGTCCGGCCATCGCGCGCAGGACGACCATCCACCCACTGATCCAGACCAGCACGAGAATACCGTGCAATCCACCCGACTGCAGCACCGACGGAATCCACCGCATCGGGCCGAGCTCCATCGAGGTGGTGATCGCCATCATCGCCAGCATGAGGAAGAACAGAGGCTTCGTCAGCGTATACCGGAACATCTCGCCCACCGGAATGCCGACCTCGGCGTTCTCCGTCTTCGGGAACCGCTGCGGCAACACCATTGCCCCGTACACGAGGATCGGGATGTAGATGACGCCGATCTGGTAGGGCCAGTTCGAGAACCGCCCACCCCACGTCGCCAGCGCGAAGCCGGTGAGCCCGCCGAGCACGATGCCGATCGGGAAGAACGCGTGGAACCAGTTGAGCCGCTTCGTCTTTTCCGTGGGATACAGCGCTGCGACGAGCGGATTTCCGGTGACTTCGATCATCCCGTTGCCGGCAGCGAGGATCGCGGCGCCTGCCATCAGCATCCAGAACGCCGATGGATCACCGACCTTCGCCGCCGCCGCGATCATGAGCGTGATGCCGACGATGTGGCCGGCGAACGCCGCCCGTGCACCGTTCTTCAGGCCGAAGCCCTCGAGCAGCGGTCCCATGATCAGCAGCGACAGCGCCATCCCCCAGAGCGCCGCGCCGCCGATCAGCCCGACCTGGTAATTGGTCAGGATGAACTGCTGCTTGAGCGGCACGAGAATGTTGCTGACGAGCGCGAACGAGGCGCCGGTGGGGATGAGGGCCAGACAGATTCCGAAAAACAACCGGCTGCGCTGGGCGGCGGTGAGCGTCACGCTCGATTCGGCCATGGGCGGGGTGGACTCCAGGGAGGGGGAATTCATCATAGTATACGACGTCGCCGTAGACATATCGAGACTGCCACCGTCAGCCCAACTTACCTGCCATCGGACCGATCATGCGACCGTCGATCTTCGTTGCCGCCGCGTTCCTCGCCCTGCTCGGCCACCAGCCGGTCAACGCCCAGCAGACCGTCACCACGCCCACGCCCCCGACCCAGGCCCGGCCGCAACGGACCGAAGCCGACGCCCGCGCCGCCGTGGAACGTCAACGCGCATTACGCGCAGAGCAATCGAAGAGCACCGGTAAGCCAGTCGAGCTCATTCCGAGCTACATGAAAGCGGCTGTCCTGCCAGTGCCCGAGTCGCTCGGCGTCAGTCCGTTCTACCGCAAGTACGTCGATGCCATGGGAATCGCTGTCGTGTCGTCGGACAAGGTGCCGGACGACGCACTGCTCGTCGCGCGCGACATCGTCAACTCCATGCTCGCCGCCCGCCCCGATCTCCGGAAGGCGATGATCGCGCGGAAGTGGCGCACGGGCGTCATTGCCGAGGTGGAGATGACTTCCGATATCCCCGAGTACGCTCGCCTCAAGCGCCCCGGAGCCCCCGCCGACGAGCCGGTCAACCAGCTCGATCGCGACTACCATGCGAACCGGTCCCGCGGCCTCGGCGGCAACCCAACCACGGGCGCCGAAGAGAACCTCCTCGGGTATCCCAACGCACGGTACTGGGGTGAACACATCTTCGTGCACGAGTTCGCTCATGCGATCATGGGGGGAGGCATCCGCGACGTCGATCCGGCGATGCACGCCGAGATCCGCGCGGCGTACGACAGTGCGATGGCGGCGGGCAAGTACATCCATCCCGACGGCCGCAAGCACTACGCGACGACCAACGCCGGGGAGTACTGGGCAGAAGGGGTGCAGTGGTGGTTCTTCTCGAACTATGGCGAATGCTTCGCCGGAAACATCAAGGTCGAGACGCCCGATGAGCTGAAGGCCTACGATCCGCGGCTGTTCGAGCTGCTCGGCCGCGTCTTCGATACCCACCGCATTCCGATGGATGTCTTTCACGGAAAGCGGATTCGGCCGGTGCGGTGTCCGGCGTCATGAAGCGGTGGACAAATCACCCGGCGTCGGGATAGAGTTGCACGATGAGCGGCAGCCTGGCCGGAGTACCTGAAGGCCCCACCATCTATCCCGACCCACCGGCGGCGCACGTTCCGGCGCGGGTGCTGCGCGATCTCGTCACAGAGCTCCACACGATCTGCGGCGAGCGCTGGGTCTTCACTCACGACCACCAGCTCCGGACGTACGAGTCCGACGGGCTGCTGCAGTACCAGGCGCGTCCCGTGGCGGCAGTGCTTCCCGGCACCTCCGCGGAGGTGCAGGCCGTCGTTGCTGCCTGCGCTCGCGCAAAGGTCCCGTGGGTCGCACGCGGTGCGGGCTCGGGACTGTCCGGCGGCGCACTGCCCGTCGAGAACGGCGTCCTGATCGTGCTCTCGCGGATGAAGCGCATCCTCGAGATCGATCTCGACAACGGGCGCATCTGCGTCGAGCCCGGTGTCACCAATGCGAACGTCTCCGCCGCAGTCGCCCCGGTGTTCTTCTACCCACCCGACCCGTCGAGCCAGATCGTCTGCTCCATCGGCGGCAACGTGGCCGAGAACTCGGGCGGGGCACACTGCTTCAAGTACGGGTTCACCACGAACTACGTCACCGGCCTGGAGATCGTGCTCACCGACGGCGAGATGATTCGCCTCGGCGGCTACGAGCTCGACGCTCCGGGCTACGACCTGATGGGCGTCTTCATCGGCTCGGAAGGCACCCTCGGCGTAGCGACGAAGATCTGGCTTCGCGTCGTGCCGATGCCCGAGGCGATCAAGACGCTCGTCGCCTTCTTCGACACGACCCGTCAGGCGGGCGAGGCAGTCTCGGACATCGTTCAGGGCGGCGTGGTCCCGGGCGCGATCGAGATCATGGACGCCAAGGCGATCGAGGCGGCCGAGCAGTCGGCACACGCGGGATTTCCCATCGGGCGTGGTGCAGCGCTGCTCGTCGAGCTCGACGGCTCCGAGCGCGAATGCGAGGCGCACTTCGCCGAGATCGCAGGCATCTGCGCGCGTCGCGGCTCCGACGACGTCCGCGTCGCCCGCGATGCGGCCGAACGCGGGCGCTTCTGGAAGGCGCGCAAGAGCGCCTTCGCCGCTATGGGCCGGATCTCCCCCAACTACTTCGTGCAGGATGGCGTCGTCCCGCGCACGAAGCTCCCGGAAGTACTCGAGCGCATCGACGCGCTCGGGCGCGAGTACGGGCTCATCGTCGCGAACGTCTTCCACGCGGGCGACGGCAACCTGCATCCGCTGGTGTGCTATGACGGCGCGATCGAGGGAGAGGCGAACCGCGCGGAGGAGCTGTCGGGGCGGATTCTCGAGGTCTGTCTCGAGGCGGGTGGGTCGATCACCGGGGAGCACGGCGTCGGCATCGACAAGAAGAAGCACATGCCGAAGATGTTCGGGCCCTCGGACCTCGATGCCTTCCAGCGCGTCCGATGCGCATTCGATCCTGCGGGCCTCGCCAATCCCGGTAAGGTGATGCCGACACCGCGGCTCTGCGGCGAGGTACCGGGCCCCTACCGCCAGCACCCGCTCGAGGCAGCCGGCCTCGCGGACCGGATGTGATGGAGCGTCCGGCAAGCAGCGAGGAGATGGCAGCCGCAGTTCGTGACCACGGCGCCGGGGGACGCACCGTGCGTCCCCGCGGTGGCGGCACCAAGCTCGGCTGGGGCGGATCCGCCGCAACGCCGGGCGCAGCCGCGCCGATCGAGATGGATATCCGCGGGCTGAACCGGGTCGTCGAGCACAACGAGGGTGACTTCACTGCCGTCGTCGAGGCGGGGATGCCACTGCTCGCCGCCCAGGCGGCCTTCGCCCGTGCCGGACAGATGCTCGCCATCGACCCGCCGCTCGGCGACGGCGATGCGGCGACCATCGGCGGCGTCATCGCCACGAACGACACCGGTCCGATGCGGCATCGCTACGGCGGGATGCGCGACCTCGTCCTGGGGATGACCGTCGTGCTCTCCGATGGGACCATCTCGAAATCCGGCGGCAAGGTCATCAAGAACGTCGCCGGCTACGACCTCGCGAAGCTGTTCACGGGGTCGTTCGGGACGCTGGGCATCGTCGCGCGCGTGGCGGTGCGACTGCATCCCGCGCTGCCGGCGACCGCCACCGTCGTGGGCGAGAGTGATGATCCCGATCGCATCACAGCGGCCGCGGCCGCGCTGGCGCGACTTCCGCTGGAGGCCGACTGCCTCGATGTCGCGTGGGCCCAGGGCAGGGGAAGGATGCTCGTGCGGTTTGCGGGCGCCGCTGCCGAGGAGCGGGGTCGCACCGTGGCCGGCCGGCTCACCGGGCTCGAAGGGGTGAAGATCATCACCGACGACACCGAACTCTGGGCGCACCAGCGTGCGTCACAGCGTGCGCGGTCGGGAGTTGGCGCGGTTGTCAAGGTTTCGAGCCGGCCGATGGATCTCGCCATCATCCTGCGCGCCGCTGACGCGATCGGTGGGTCGGTGACGTCCCGCGCCGGACTCGGACTCTCGTGGATCGCGCTGCCTGACGCCACGCGATGCGATGCACTGCGGGGGGAGCTGGCACCGCGCGCGTGCACGGTCCTCGATGGCGGTGACCGCGTCGCCACACCATGGCCAGCGATCGACCCCGGTGCCCTCGCCGTGATGCAGCGCATCAAGGCGCGCTTCGACCCGCACCGGACCTTCCGGCCCGGCGCTTTCGTTGGAGGAATCTGAGTTGAGTAGCGAGCCCGAGTCCGCCCTGAGCGCGCTGAAGCGAGCGGATCCCGGCAATACCGCGTGGGACGAGATTCGGCCGCCATCGCTCGACCTCATCTCCGACTGCGTGCATTGTGGCTTCTGCCTCCCGACGTGCCCCAGCTATCTCGTGTACGAGGAGGAGATGGACTCGCCGCGTGGGCGCATCGTGCTGATGCGGGTCGGCCACGAGGAGGGGAGCAAGGTCTCATCGGAGATGACCACGCACTTCGACCAGTGCCTCGGCTGCATGGCGTGCGTCACCGCGTGTCCATCAGGCGTGCAGTACGACAAGCTCATCGAGCGCGTGCGTCCGCAACTCGAACGGCACGGCGACCGGACGTGGGCGGAGCGCGCGCTGCGCCGTGCAATTTTCGCGCTGTTCACGCACCCTGCACGGCTTCGTGCGCTCGTTCCGTTCATGGCGCTCCAGCGGCTGCTGCCCTTCAAGGTGCCCTTCGGCGATCTCGCTCCGAAGGTGCCGTTGCGTGCAGCGGTTCGCCGACTTCCGGTGATGACGCCAGCGAAGGGCGAGAAGCGCGGTCGCATCGCGCTCATGCAAGGGTGCGTGCAGCGCGTGTTCTTCGGCGACGTGAACGCAGCGACGGTGCGCGTGCTGGCCGCCGAGGGCTGGGAGGTTCACGCACCGCGCGACCCGCGGTGCTGCGGGGCGCTGATGTCGCACACCGGCGTCGAGGACGAAGCCCGCGACCTCGCGCACGAAACGATCGCGGCTTACGAGGGATTCGACTACGTCGTCGCCAACGTCGCGGGGTGCGGCTCGGCGATGAAGGACTACGGACACTTTCTCGGCGAGGATCGCGCGAAGGCGTTCTCCGCGAAGGTGCGTGATGTTCATGAGATCCTCGCCGCACACCCACCGCGCGCGAAGCGCCACCCGTTGCCGATGACGGTAGCGTATCACGATGCCTGTCATCTGGCACACGCCCAGGGGATTCGCGCGCAGCCGCGCGAGCTGCTGCGCGGCATTCCCGAGCTCGTCCTGGTCGAGCCGGCGGAGTGGGAGCTGTGCTGCGGATCCGCCGGCATCTACAACCTCACGCACCCGGATGCCGCGAAGAAGCTCGGCGTCCGGAAAGCGGACAACCTGCGCGCCACCGGTGCAGGCGCCATCGCGGCGGCCAACCCTGGGTGCGCGCTCCAGATCGGCGCCTACCTCGACAAACCCGTCTACCATCCGATGACCCTGCTCGACCATTCCATCCGCGGAACCCGCCCATGAAGCTCACCGTCACCCCGCCCGATGGCGATCGATTCGAAAAGATCCTCACGAAGGAAGCCCTGGCCTTCGTCGAGGAGCTCCACGGCCGCTTCGGCCCGCGCCGCACCGAGCTGTTGAAGGCGCGTACCCAACGCGCTGCGCCCTCGGGTTTTCTCGAGGAAACCCGCGAGATCCGCGAGAGCAAGTGGACGGTGGCACCGCCGCGCCGTGACTACGAGGATCGTCGCGTGGAGATCACCGGCCCGACCGATCGAAAGATGGTCATCAACGCGCTGAACTCCGGCGCGCGCGGCTTCATGGCCGACTTCGAGGATGCGAACTCTCCGACCTGGCAGAACCAGCTCGGCGGGCACCAGAACCTCATCGACGCGATTGACGGAACGATCTCGTACAGCAGCTCGGACGGCCGCAAGTATGAGCTCGCGAAGCAGACCGCGACGCTCCTCGTCCGCCCGCGCGGCTGGCACCTTCCGGAGAAGCACATCACCGCGGGCAGTGCGCCCATCGCCGGCGCGCTGGTGGACTTCGGGCTGCACACGTTCCACAACGCGAAGCGGCTGCACGAGAAGAAGCGGGGCCTGTATCTCTATCTTCCGAAGATGGAGCACCACCTCGAGGCACGGCTGTGGCGCGACATCTTCGCCTTCACCGAGGAAGCGCTCGGCGTGCCGAAGGGAACGATCCGCGCCACGGTGCTCATCGAGACGCTCCCCGCTGCGTTCCAGATGGACGAGATGCTCCACGAGCTGCGCGACTACTCCTACGGACTCAACGCAGGGCGCTGGGATTACATCTTCTCGATGATCAAGTGCTTCAAGGATCGTCCGGAGTTCGTGCTGCCGGACCGTCTCGAGGTGAAGATGACCGTTCCCTTCATGCGCTCGTACTCCGAGCTGCTCGTGAAGACCTGCCACGCGCGCAATGCGTTCGCCATGGGCGGCATGGCCGCGCTGATTCCGTCGCGCAAGGATGTCGAGGCCAATGAGCGCGCCATCGGCGCCGTCCGCGCCGACAAGAAGCGCGAAGCCGAGGCCGGATTCGACGGCACGTGGGTCGCGCACCCGGATGTCGTGAAGGTCGCCGCGGCCGAGTTCGACAAGGTTCTCGGCGACAAGGCGAACCAGATCGACCGCAAGCGCGATGACGTGAACGTCGATCCGAAGGAGCTCCTCGACGCGGCCTCGACGCCCGGCCAGATCACCGAGAACGGGCTCCGCGTGAACGTGAACGTCGGCTTCCAGTACATCTCCTACTGGCTCGGCGGCCGCGGCGCTGCGGGGATCAACAACCTGATGGAAGATGCCGCCACCGCCGAGATCTCACGCACGCAGATCTGGCACTGGATCCGTCACGGCAAGTTCAGCCGCGAGCGGGTGGTGCAGGTGCTGGACGAGGAGATGGAGCGCATCCGGGTTGAGGTCGGCGATGATGTGTGGCAGAAAGGGCGGCCGGAGGAGACCCGGGCGGTGTTCGAGCGGGTGGCGCTGTCGAAGGACCTGCCGGATTTTCTGACGTTGCCGGCGTACGAGTACATCGACTGAGGGTGCGGGACGGGAAGAACTGCAACTGAGAAGGGCGAGTTGCAAGTCGACAGTAACTGAAGTCTGTCAGTCTGCGAGACTGACAACACGGGACCCTGAGGGTGTGGGCATCCCTGGTGACGCTCCGCCCTCTGGTTTCGCGCCGCGCGCAGTGAGCCGGGGGGGGCGGCGAATCAGCCTCGCGTTCGCTCAAACGATGGTGAGGGTGTGCTCGAGAGAGCGCATTTTCGGCGAATGGGCGACTTCAAGAAGCTTCAGGCCTGGCGCAAGGCACACGCGCTCGCGCTGAACGTGCACCGCGTCGCCAGCCGGATGCGCGGGCCAGGCACCGCCATGCTTCGCAACCAGATGATGCGGGCCGCGTTCTCGATTCCAACGAATATCGTGGAGGGCCACGGGCAGGCCAGTCCGCGAAATTTTGCCAGGTTCCTGGGGTACGCCCTGAACTCTGGGGCCGAGCTCGAGCAGCATTTGCTCACCACGCGTGACATCCACGCGATAAGTCAATCGGATTTCCTCTCGATCCTGTCGGCAGTCGTCGAAGTCCGGAAAATGATCCACGGGCTTCGGGCCAGCATTGTCCGCCCGCGCGCCAACCAACAGCGGTCGAACTTCAGCGCGACGGATTCGTCCGCGGACGCGAAGCGTGAGGACTCGGACGCAATTGTCCCGGCGCCCTACGCTATTGCCTCGGAGAACGGCGAGAATGAATAGGGATGCGCGGGCCGACGGGTCCCGTGTTGTCAGACTCGCAGACTGACAGACTTGAGTTACTGTCGACTTGCAACTTGCCCTTCTCAGTTGCGGTACCTGCCCCCTGACCGCCTACCGCACCGTCACCGCGACCCGCCTCCCTGTATACGTCACCCGCCCCTCCCTCCCCTCTGGCATCACCACAACGCGGTACTCGCGCACGACCGGAAGATTCGTCGCCCCGGCTGGCACCCCGGGCTCGATCGTCAGTCGCCGCGCCCGATCGTCCCAGGTCATGCGCGTCCATGTTGCCCGCCCGCGCAGGTACTCCTGGCTGATGCCGTCATCCTCGTACAGCGTGTACACGCCGTTGGCGCCGCTGTACACCCGCAGCGTCGTCGGCTCCGCCACCGGCTCACTCGTGTACTGCCGCACCGGATCCACCGGGATGATCGCGCCGGCGCGCACGTAGATCGGCATCGTCGCAAGATCCACGGGTCGCGCCACCGTCTGGCTCCCCGCCGTCTTCGCGCCCGTCCACCAGTCGTACCAGTCGCCCTTCGGCAGGTAGACGTCGCGCGATGTCGCGCCTTTCTGGTAGACCGGTGCGACGAGCATATCGCGTCCCCACATGAACTGGTCGCCGAGTCCCGCGGCACGCGCGTCGTCGGGATAGTGCAGCCACATCGCGCGCATCAGTGGCAAGCCGCTGTCGCGCGCTTCCCAGGCGAGCGTGTACGTGTACGGCATGAGTTGGTAGCGCAGCTCGGAGTACTTCTTCGCCACCGGTTCGATGGCGGGATTGTTCATCTCCGACTGGAGAATGTTGCGCCGGTCATCGGGTGAGATGGGGGCGTTGGTGTTGTTGTGCTCGCGCGGGCCCATGTCGCTGAGGCCCCATCCCCACGGCAGGCGCAGGAACCACGTCCGTCCGTGGGAGCGGAACGAACCGTTGAACGATGCGAACTGATGCCAGCGCGCGTAGAGCTCGCCGGTGAGCTCGTTGTTCGGATAGAACCCGCCGATGTCGGAGCCCCAGTAGGGTGAGATGCTCAGCGAGTAGTTGATCCCGACGGCGATCTGTGCCTCGAGCGTCTTCCATGATGTCTCGGTGTCACCGGACCACACCCAGCCGCCCCACTGCGCGATGCCGGGGTAGCCGTTGCGGTGGAGGCTCCACGGCCGCTCGTTCGGCTCCGTCGAGAGGTGCCCCTGGTAGTACAGCTGATGGCGCTTGATCCGCTCGAAGAGGTTGAACCAGTCGCCCTCGTCGGGCCAGAATGCATCGACCCCTGTGTTGAGCAACGCGACGTGCTGTTGCCAGTATGTCTGGATGTGCGATGCATCGAGGGTCTCCCCAGCGCGGGGCGGAATCGTTCCGTGCAGCGTCGGCAGCCGGTCGCGATCCCATGGGACCATGTGCACGACGACTTTTACGTTGCGCGCGTGCATGTCCGCGAGCACGACCCTCGGATCGCGCTTGAAGACGTCGGGATTGAAGTCGAATGATGGCTGCCGGGTGTTCCAGCCACGCGGGCTGAAGCCGGTGCCGAGGTAGATGACGGCATCGAGCGGGATCCGCTTAGAGCGGAAGGTGTCGATGATCCCGAGCATCTGCGTTTCGTCTTCGAGCGTCCGATGCGACTGCATGTAGCCGAGCGCCCACTTCGGCGGGAGGACGGCGCGCCCGGTGATAGTCGCGTAATCCTTCATCATCGCGGAGGGCACGCTGCCGTCGAAGACGAAGAGGTCGAAAAGACCCGGCACAATTGCGTCGACGAGCGGCCGTCCCTTGCCCGAGTTCTGCTGCTGATCCTGCTGGTTCTGCGGCACGTTCGCACCCGTCGGCTGCCACGGGACGAGGCGGCCTCGATTGGCCGCGCGCAGGTCCACCTCGCCCCATGGCGTCGGGATGAACAGCCCCCAGCCGCTCGTTCCGACGAGCATCGCCACCGGATTGCGCGAGCCATACATGTCGCTCTGCCAGCGTGGCTCCATCGTGTCCAGCGCGCCGCGCCGGTCGAACTGGACGCGCTGCTCGCGCCACGGCGTCCCGCGCGCAGGCCGCGGCCCGCCCTCGCCCATGCCGAGTACGGGCCGATCATCGAGGCGGAACGAGAGGTTCCCATCGCTCTCGAAGACGACCTCCTGCACCACCCGCCCCGCCGCACTTCGGACGACGACCGTCAGTGGACTCGGCCGAACCTCGACATTGAGGTTCCCGACCTTCCGCCTCACCGGTCGCGTCATCTCCCGCAGGCTGATCGCGGGCGCGGGATAGTTGCGCTCCGCGATCGCCGGATTGAACGGCAGCGAATCCCCGAAGCTCATCGGCGTGAGCGTCACACGAACGCTGCGCTCGCCCGCCACCCGAACCTCGAGGCGCGCCGGCTGTCCCGCCGTGGTGATCGGCTGCGCGTTCGCGGCGCTGGACGCAGTGAAGAGAGCGACGACAACGAAGCGGAAAAGGATGCGCATGGGGATCCCGGCGATGGGTTCAAGAGGAGCGTCAGCGACGACTGACCGCAACGTCAATCGAGAAGGGCAAGGGAACCAGACGCCAGCGACTCAAGTCTGACAGCTTCAGTCTGAAATCCCGGGACCCTTCCGTGCGGAAAACGTGGATAGGAGAACTGCAACCACGATGACAGATACAGCGGCGACGGCTTGGTTTCCATGCCCCCTCGCAGGAGGGTCCCGAGGTGTCGGACTCGCAGCTAACAGACTTGAGTCACTGTCGTCTGGTTCACTTGGTCTTCTCGGTTGCAGTTCTTCTGGGTCCAGTTCCGCTACTCCCGGCGTTGTCGGGGCGGCCGGTACCGTCCGTCCGTCTCCGTTCCCATGTACGCCCCCCAACTCCGCACCCCGCCCGCTTTCGCCGACAGGTCCATCCGAAGCAGGTACGTCTCGAGATCCCGCCAGCTCGGTGGCGCGACGGGATTCACCTTCATCTTCCACGCGAGGCCGATGAGCTCGAGCGTCCCGCTCTTTCGCGGATCGGCGATGACCGGCGTCGTCCCGAATGTCGTCGCCACATCGTGCGTCACAAGTCGCTTCGACTCGATCTCGAGGATGTAGACCCGCCCTCCCTCGGCCGACGGAAAACGCTGGGAGAAGAACACCGGCTCGTCGGCGCCGTCACCGGTGAGATCCACGGCCAGCGGCGCGCCGCCCGGGTAGAACGTGTCGCGGAACTCGTAGAGGACGCGGCCGGTCGTCGCGTCGAACAGTCGGTGGGTCGTCGCGACATACCGAGGGAAGGCGCCCTGCCCGCGTGAAACGAAGAGTCCGAGCGTGCCCCCGCCGAGTCGAAGCACGGCCGCCGGATGGTACGACTCCTCGGCGTCGTGGCGCTGCTCCCAGAGTGCCGCGCCGGTCGCCCCGTTCACTACAACAAGGCGCCCGTCGAAGGCACTGATGACGATGTCGAGCTCGCCATCGCCCGTCAGCTCGACCAGCGTCGCCGGCGCGATGATTCCCTTTTTCTCGCCGGGCGGGATGAGCCGTTCGACCCGCGTGGCGAAGGTCCCATCCAGCAGCGACGCCACCGGCGCGCGGTACATCGCTCCGCCGTGCGTCTCTCCCCCCGTGCCGAAGATCACCCACTCCGCGCCCCCTGCCCGCTCATACACGACCGGCGCCGTGTACATCTCGTTGCTGTCGGGCGACACGAGCACCTTCACCACCGCGCCGTCGGCGCCGGAGATCAGGGCGAGAAAGCTCGGATCCCGTGGCGTGTTCGGCGGCTTGAGGTCGTTCCCGCCGTAGACGACGACGATGTCCGGCACGCTGTCGCCATTGACGTCGCGAACGATCGCCGGCCGCGAGAAGTTGTAGGGATACTCAGTCGCAGCGACGCGCTTCGGCGCGACGCGCCACAGCAACGCCCCATTCGCGCCGCTGAACGCGCTGAATGCGCCCTCGCGCCCACCCATGAGGACATCCGGGATGCTGTCGCCGTTCAGCTTCGCGAAGCGCGGCGTCGTGAACGCATCGCGCGGATTGGGGACGCGCCAGAGGATGCGGTTGGTGGCGCCGGAAACAGCGACGACGTAGCCGGATACTTCCGGGTCGGGGAAGAACGCAAACCCGCCCCCCTCCACCGGCCTGACGCGATCGAAACCGGTGCCGAACACGATGTCCTCGGCCCCGTCGCCGTCGAGGTCCATGAGGCTCGGCGACGACATCGTCATGAGGCTGTCGGTCAGGACCGGGAAGACGAGCCCGAAGCCCGGACTGAATGTCGTGGTGGGCTTTGGCGCAGCGTCGCGACATCCCGCGAGCATGCCCGCCGCGATCGCCCCGATCACGACCAGTTCCCGTGCTGTCACCTGCCGTCCGCGTTCGATCGTGTCGCCCGGATCGTCAGCGCTTCCTGGTCTGGATGAGAACCACGCCGCCCGCGCCCTTCATCCCGTACATCGCGGTCGATGCGAGATCCTTCAGCACTTCCACCTTCCGGATGTCGTCCCGGGTGAGCCCGGCGAGTGCGGTGTGGAGTTGGCTCGGGTGAATCTCGATGCCGTCCACGAGGAAGAGCGGTTCGGTCAGCGACTCCGCGCCCCGGATCCTGTACGAGTAGCCGCCGTCAGGCAGCGCGATGACCTGCATGCCGGCAACGCGTCCGCGCAGCAGCTCATCGACCGACGTCGGCCCGGCACTGTTCCGGTCGGGAGTGATCGAGGTCGTCGCGCCGGTTTGCTGAGGCGTGGAGCCCGGCTCGCGGGCTGCCCTGCGGCCGCACGCCACAGTGGCGAGCAGGACCGCTGCGATGAACAGGGAAAGTCTGGGTCCGGTCATTGAGCCTCGTGATGGCGCCGCGTGTTATCGCCGCGTCGTGATGATGATGACGCCGCCCGCTCCACTCATTCCGTACACGGACGTGGAGGCGATGTCCTTGAGGACGTCGATGCGCTTGATGTCCTCGGGGATCAGCCCGGCGAGCGCCATCTGCAGGCTTTGCTGGCGCATCGGAATGCCATCGACCACCAGCAGCGGTTCGCGGTCGTTGGCGATCGAGTTGGTCCCGCGGATCCGGATCGACGTCGTTCCGTTGGGATTGCGAATGAACTGCAGCCCGGCCACGCGGCCGCGAAGAAGATCCTCGATCTGGAGCGGACGAGCTGCACTGAGCTCCTGGTCGGAGAGGGAGGTGACAGCGCCTGTGATGTCCCGTTCCGGGCGGGTTCCGTAACCGACCTGCGCCTCGTTGGGCGCAAGCTCGGGATCGAGCCGTCCGGAGGATGCTCCACACGCAGTCAGGATGAGCAGACCTGCGCCTCCTGCAGCTGCGACCAGCATCGGATGCACCAACACGGTTCCCCCTTCGCCGGTGTGTCGTCGGCGGCAAGCGGGAACGGCGCCGCTGGTCGAGGCGGAATGCTCCGACCGCGCGAGCGTGGTCTCGCTCACATCAGGCGATACGTTCTTGCACGTCGTTTCGTCGCATATCCCGGACCGATCTCCGGCTTGCGGTGCACGCGGGATCACCGGAAGCGGCGCCAGGCGCCATTCGGGTGGACACCCCCCGAACGACGCCTGGCGCCGGAATCGTTCCCCTGCCGATCAGTAGCCGGTGTTCTGTGTCAGCTTCGAGTTTGTGCTGATCGCCCCGGACGGAATCGCGAACAAGGTGCGGAACGCGGCGCTCGGGTTGTGGTTGAACCAGGTCTTCGTCGTGAAGACGCCGAACCGGATGAGATCCGTCCGGCGGTGTGCCTCGATGGCGAACTCCCACCCGAGCTCATCGAGGAATCGCCCGTACTGGATGTCCGCGCCGCCGTTCGTGACCGGCGTGCCACCCTTCGCCGTCTTCACCACTCCGTCCGTGTCGTACCAGCCGTAGTTGTACGAGCTGCCGAGCAGCAGCTGCGCGTCGGTGACGGTCGCCTTCGATGCGGCCGTACCCTTGAAGTTCCGCTGCCGCACCTGGGTGACGAGCGCTCCGGCGCCCGGCTGGCCGAGACGCATCAGCGCTTCAGCCCGCATCATGAGCACCTCGGCGTAGCGCAGGACCGGATAGTCGACATCCGACGCGCCCGTCATGCCGGAGTAGATCTCATACTTCCGAACGGGGTATCCGCTCGCGAAACTCGTCGAGTCGATGCGCGGAACGTGCTGAACGAAGTTGTAGCCACGGCCCTGCGGATCAAACTGCGGCCCCATCAGCCACGTGTCCTCCAGGCGGTCATCATCGACATCGTAGGTCGAGATGAACTGTGGATTCGACGCGCTTCCACCCCACGGCTGCGTCTGCATGTTGAAGACGAAGCGGAGGTCGGGCTTGAGCGTCTTCATGTGGAAGTTGCTCTGCGTCGCGAAGATCGCGTCATACGGCACGGCGAACATGATCTCGCCGGAAGTCTGGTTCGTCCGCGAGAACGGAGCGCGATACGTCGCATCGAGCTTGTACTTGTTCGTCGCGATGATCTCGCCGGTGACATCGATCACCTTCTGCCACTGGGGCGTGCCGGTGTAGACGCCGGCATTGAGATACACCTTGGCCAGAATCCCCTTGGCCGCGAGCTGGTTCATGCGCCCGTACATTGCCGAGCCGGTGACCGTCGACAGTTGCGGGATCGCGGCGGTCAGCTCCGCGACGACGAAGTCATAGACCTCCTGTCTCGTCGCCTGGGCGGGCAGCTCGGTCTTGGTGAAGTCGGTGACGATGGGGACGCGGCCGAAGGTATCCAGCAGCAGACTGTAGTAGAAGG
>JANPKQ010000178.1:0-8267 GCA_031426115.1 Gemmatimonadaceae bacterium
TCGATCGTTCCCGGCAGCGCGACCGTACTCGCGACACCGACAGGCATGCCAAGGAACCGCGGAGTTGCGGGTACGTGCGACTGGTGATGGAGCGTGGCAACCGCTGCAGCAACGGATTCAGGACTCAGCCCCGCCTCGACCGCGACGCGCTGAATCTGGGCCAGTGTCAGCCCGCCCTCCGCGCGCGCCACCATCGACGAGTCCACCTCGACCGCGTTGGTCAGGATCCGGTGAACCTCTTCCTCGGAATAACGGCGTTCCGGCACGGCAGCCTGGGTCGAGTCATGATGCGAACGGTCTCGTGGTCTGGCCGTATCATGCGACGACCCGCAGACTTCGGCAACCTGAGCGAGCTACGCCAATCATGCCCTTGTCCCGTCGCGCCGCGCTCCGCGAACTGAGCGCCCTCTTCGCGATTCCATTCATGCGGTGGCCCGAACGCCTCGTCGAACCACTCGACGGAACCATCGTCGACTACCAGGCAGGACGCGCACGCGGTGACTGGACGTCTGCCGGGGTCACGAGGCAGGCGCTCGATCGTGCCGGCGCATGGAACGGCACGCTGCACGCGGTCGACCAGTTGTCGGCGACCGCGATGAACGAGGCTCGCGAGTCCGATGACCGAGCACGGCGTCGCGCACTCCGCGGGCCGCTCGATGGCGTTCCCGTGTTCGCCAAGTCGATCTACGACATGCAGGGCCTTCCGACGACCGCGTCGAGCACGGAGTGGGCGCGACTCTTTCCCGCCGCACTCCATCGCGACGCTATCGAAGTCGCGCGGCTGAGAGCGGCCGGCGCGATCGTGCTCGGCAAGACAGTCGCCGATGATTTTGCGTACCGCGGCAATGGCACGAGCTCTCTCTCAGGACAGGTGCGCAACCCGCACGATCCCGCGGGCGTGAAAACACCAGGCGGCTCGAGCGCCGGCTCGGCCGTCTCCGTCGCCTGCGGCATCGCATTCGCCGCACTCGGCACCGACGATGGAGGCTCCAACCGCATCCCGGCACAGTTCACCGGCGTCGTCGGAGTGAAGCCGACGTTCGGGCTCGTTCCGCGCACGGGGGTGATTCCCACCTGGCCGTACCTAGACACCCACGGCCCGCTCGCGCGCACGGTCGCCGATGCCGCGCTGATGCTCGACGCGATCGCCGGGCACGATGCATCGGACGGACTGGCGCTCGAAACGCCGTGGCCGCGTGGCTCGCTGGCGCTGCTGCGCGATGACGCACTGAGCGGCGCACGACTCGGCCTTGTCGAGGCACACGTGCCGCGCGCCCAGATGACCGCGGACTCGCTGGCGGTGTTCGACCGCGCCGTCGCGGACCTGATATCGGCGGGCGCGATCGTCGAGCCGAGCGCACCGACGGTTACCCGCGTCAACGTGCGGGCACTCTTTGCGGACGCCGCGAAGACTCGCGGAGATGTTGCGCCCGATCCCAACTCGCCCGCGGCCACGGCAAACGCATTGTTCAGGTATTTCACCGCCCACGGCGGCGATGCGCGTCGCGACGTGCAGCGTGGACTAGCCGCGTTCCGCGCGTTCTACGACGTGCTGCCGAAGGAGTGGGCGGAGATGGCAACGCTCATCGAGCAGCCATACGAACGCGATGCCGCCGGCGTCTCCTTCGCCCGGTCTCGTGCGACGGTCGTTGCGCAGCTCGCGGAGACCTTTCGGGCGCAACGCCTCGACGCGATGATCTACCCCACCATGCCATTCCCGGCGCCGCGCGCTGTCGATCCCTGGCCCGACATCCGGACGACGCTTGGCTACGGCAACTGGCTCGGGCTTCCCGAGGTCTCGGTGCCGACAGGCCTCGGACCCGACGGGATGCCGGCCGGCAACATCTCGTTCGTCGGACTTCCCGGCAGCGACGCGCGGCTGCTGGCGTTGGCGCATTCGTACGAGCGCCGGTCGAAGCGGTTCGTCGCGCCACCAACGCCCCGCTGATCATACCCGCGAAACCCGGCGTCCAACCGCTGCGTACAGCCTTCTGTATGGGATTCCCATAGGAAGCCACAGCGGAGAACCGGATCGATGAAATTCAAGCGCATTATCGGATGGACGGCCGTCGCCATTGCACTGGCGCTGCTGATGACGGGGACCGTCGCCTACTGGAGGTCCGACAACTCGTGTGTCGATGGCAAGAGCGCCGTCGTCGCCGTCAACCCGATGAAGGCGGTCGTGTACTGCGAGTTCGGACCGCCCGAAGTGCTCCAGATCGCAGCCATCGAAAAACCCGTCCCAACCGACAGCCAGTTGCTGATCAGGGTTCGCGCGGCGTCGATCAATCCGCTCGAGTGGCATTACATGCGCGGCTCGCCGTTCGTCGGGCGCATCGCCATGGGCCTCCGCAAGCCGACGGATACGCGGCTCGGCGTCGATTTCTCGGGTGTGGTGGAATCGGTTGGCAGGAGCGTGACGCAGTTCAAGCCGGGCGACGAAGTGTTCGGCGGAAGAACCGGCGCGCTCGCCGAGTATGTGACGGTTCGCGAGAACGGGAACGTCGTGCTGAAGCCGGCCAACATGACGTTTGATCAGGCGGCGACGGTACCGGTCGCCGCCATCACGGCGCTGCAGAGTCTCCGGGACAAGGGTGGGCTTCAGCCGGGCCAGCGTGTCCTCATCAACGGCGCGTCCGGAGGCGTCGGTACGTTCGCGGTGCAGATCGCCAAGGCCCTCGGCGCGAACGTGACCGGCGTATCCAGTGGGAGGAACGTGGAGATGGTCCGGTCGATCGGCGCGGACCGTGTCATCGATTACACGAAAGACGATTTCACGAAAGACGATTTCACGAAGGGCGCCGACCGGTACGATCTGATTCTCGACAACGTCGGGAACCGTTCGTTGTCGGACATCAGGCGCGTGCTGGCTCCCAATGGGAAGTACGTCATGGTTGGCGGACCGCCCGGCAAGTGGGTCGATCCGCTGCCACGGGTGCTCGCCATGATCGTCTCATCGCCCTTCGTGAGCCAGGAGATGAGCATGTTCATCTCGGCGCTCAACAAGCCCGACCTCACCGTGCTGCGCGACCTCATGGCGACCGGCAGGATGACCCCGGTCATCGACCGCCGGTATCCGATGAGCGAGATCCGCGCGGCGATCGCGTATCTGGAGACGGGTCGGGCCCGAGGCAAGGTCGTGATCACGTTCGACGAATGACGACGACCCCGGGTGCCGCGACGCGGCACCCGGCGCAATCTGAGCGCTACGAGCCGGATCCGGTCGTCACTTCTTCGTACGCGACGGTCAGCGGATCGCGCGGCCCGGGGTTTCCGAAGCGGCCAAAGCTCTCGAACCCCTTGAGCGGCTCACGCATCGCGAGAACCTCCTCCCGCGACCGTCCCGCCTTCACCTGCGCTTCCACGAACGCCATCAGCGCACCGAGATAATCCCGGAACTTCCCCAGGTCCGCAGCACTGCCCGTCACCGGCAATCCGGTGTTCGCATGGCCGAAGATGTACACGGTGTCGCTCGTGTGATCCCGCGGCGCTTGCTCCAGCACCGACATCCAGTTCCGGATCGAAGCGCCAGCGGCGCGGTCCACCACCGGATGGCGCTGGTTGAACATCAGGTCACCCATGTGCGCGACGTTGGCGCGCTCGAAGGTGACGACGATGTCGCCGCTGGTGTGCGCACGCCCGTAATGCCGGCCCCTCATTCGCTCGTCGCCGACATCCGCAGTCCAGGTCTCCGTGAACGTCATGTCGGGATACAGCTGCTCTGCTGCCGGCGCAGCGGGCTGCGCGGCCGGCGGCTGTGCAGCCGGAGCCGGTGCAGCAGGCGCCGGTGAAGCGGGTGGCCGCCGCATGTGCTCGTCCGCCTTTGCGTGCGCAACGACCCGCTTCGCCACGCCTCTGAACGAGATGTTGCCGCCGGTGTGATCGCCATGGTGGTGCGTGTTGATGAGCAGGTCCACCCCACGGTTGGAGGACCGCGTGTTCAGCCCGTCGAGGCACGCTTTCGCCTCTGCCGGAAACTGGCTGTCCACGACGACGACGCCACCAGGGCTCGCGAGGTATCCGATCGTGCCGCCACGCATCGTGAAGAAGCCGACATTGCGGCGGATCGGCGTGAAGACGGGCTGCTGCACCTGGCCCTGCCACGCGAGCGCAAGCCGGGGATGCCCGAGCGCTGCGGCGAGCGCCGCGGCGGCAGAGGTGGCGAGGAACTCGCGACGGGTGGTCGGCATGTCGATCTCTCCGGGTGTGTGCGTCATGATGCGGGCGGCGCCGAATCCCGCGCCCCCTTTACGCCCGAGTACGATACCGCGTTGTCCGCATTCCCGGAACCGAGCGACCCGCGCCCAGCGCGTGCCCGTTCCTGGCGACGCACCGACCGGATTCGCGCGCGCGGAGCGGGTAGGTACTCGTCGTGTCCCGGTTTCGGTGTAAGATTGGCTCGATGCAACCCAAAGAGCTTACCCTCCGCGGCCTGATCCTCGGCGCGCTCATCACCACGGTGTTCACCGCGGCGAACGTCTACCTCGGCCTCAAGGTCGGCCTCACCTTCGCCTCGTCGATCCCCGCCGCGGTGATCTCGATGGCCCTCCTCAGCGCGGTGAAGGACTCGACGATCCTGGAGAACAACATCGTCCAGACCGTCGCCTCCGCCGCGGGCACGCTCTCCGCCATCATCTTCGTCCTGCCTGGCCTCGTCATCGTCGGATGGTGGACGGGATTCCCCTTCTGGCAATCGTTCCTCATCTGCCTCAGCGGCGGCATCCTCGGCGTGATGTTCACGATTCCGCTGCGACGTGCGCTGGTCACGACCTCCGACCTGCCGTACCCGGAAGGCGTCGCGGCGGCCGAGGTGCTGAAGGTTGGCTCGAGCGCCCGCGGCGAGACGAAGGATGAGACGGGCGAGGCGCGCGAGGGACTCACTGCTGTCATCCTCGGGTCAGTTGCGTCGGCGGGTCTGGCGATCGTGAGCGGCACGCGCATTTTCGCCGGCGGACTCAGTGGCTTTCTCCGCCTCGGCGGCACCGCGTCCACCGGGTACGACTTCGCGTGGTCGCTCGCGCTGCTCGGCGCTGGTCACCTCGTCGGACTCTCCGTCGGCATGGCGATGCTCGTCGGCCAGATCATCTCGTGGGTGATCGCAGTGCCGATCCTCACGGGCATGCAGCCCGCTGCTGCCGGAGTCGAGCTGGCAGATCACACGATCTCGATCTGGCGCACCCAGGTACGGTTCATCGGGGCCGGCACGATTGCCGTTGCTGCCATCTACACCCTGATCAGGCTGGCGAAGCCGGTGGTCGGCGGACTGGTGAGCACACTGGCCGCTTCGCGAGCTGTGGCGACAACGGACGATCTCGACCGCGACATCTCGCCGGCGTGGATCGTCGCGCTCACCGCTGCGTGCCTGGTCATCGCCGCGTGGCTCGCGTTCACCTTCGCGCGAGACTCGGTGCTCGCCCCCAGTGCGCTGACACTGACGCTCATCGCCGTTCCGTTCGTCCTCGTCATCGGCTTCATCATTGCGGGCGTCTCCGGCTACATGGCCGGGCTCATCGGTGCATCCAACAGCCCGATCTCCGGCGTCGGCATCCTGTCGATCGTCGTCTGTGCATCGCTCGTCACGCTCGCCGTCTCACCCACGGAAGGAACGCGTCAGGCGCTCGTGGCATTCGCGCTGTTCGTCACCGCGATCGTCTTCGCCTGTGCGACGATCTCGAATGACAACCTTCAGGACCTGAAGACCGGCCAGCTCGTCGGCGCGTCGCCAATGCGTCAGCAGATCGCGCTCATCGTCGGCGTCGCTGCGGGCGCGGCGGTCATTCCGTTCGTGCTCAACCTGCTCGCGAAGGCATACGGCTTCGCGGGAGCGCCGAACATCGGCGTCATCACCGAGAATCCGCTCCCGGCCCCGCAGGCGACGCTCATCGCCGCGCTCGCCCAGGGCGTCATCGGCGGAAGCCTCGAATGGAAGATGCTCGGCATCGGGGCGCTGGTCGGCGTCGGCCTCATTCTGCTCGACACGGCAATGGGCGCGATGAAGAAGCTGCGCCTCCCACCGCTTGCCGTCGGCATCGGGATCTACCTGCCGATGTCGGCGACCGCGGTGGTCATCATTGGCGCTGTGCTTTCGCACTGGTATGATCGACGCACCCGCACGATGCCGAACCCCGAACGCGCCCAGCGACTCGGCACGCTCGTCGCGTCGGGGTTGATCGTCGGTGAGAGCATTTGGGGGGTGATCGTCGCCGGGCTCATCGTCTTCCTGGCGAAGGATGCACCGATCGCACTCGTTCCCGGGGATTTCGCGCTCGCTCCGTGGCTCGGGATCCTCGGCTTCATCGGCGCGATCGTCTGGCTGTACGGGTGGATGCTGCGGCGATCGGCGGTGGCTGGCCGTCCGTGACGAGTCCTGGTGCCTCGCGGCCGCGGTTGCCGGCGGAGGTCCTCGCAGTGGTACACGCCGCGTTCCAGGCGCGCGACGTCGCCGCCGTGCGGCGCGTATTTCAACGCCACCCTGAGCTCCGCGCGCAGGTAGACGCACCCGTCTTCGCCTTCGATAGCCCGGCGATCGTCGCATATGCGAACAACCTCCCGATGCTGGAGGTCCTCCTCGAGTTTGGCGCAGACCCGAATGCCCGGAGCCAGTGGTGGGCAGGCGGGTTCCATGCGCTGCATTCCGCGACCGGAGCCGCAGCCCAGACGCTGATCGCCGCCGGTGCGGTGCCCGATGCCTGTGCGGCCGCGAACCTCGATCGTCCGGAGCTGTTGCAGCGGTTGCTCGATGAGGATCCATCGCGCGTGCACGAGCGCGGCGGGGACGGCAAGACTCCGCTGCACTTCGCGCGATCGCGCGTTGTGGCCGACATGCTCCTCAGCGCGGGCGCGGACATCGACGCGCGCGACGTGGACCACCGCTCATCGCCCGCGGAATGGATGCTCGACCGCACGCGCGGGGCAGGGCGCTACGATCTCGCAGCGTACCTCGTCGAGCGCGGAGCCGGCGCAGACATCTTTCTCGGGGCAGCCCTTGGCCTCACCGATCGGGTGCGCGGAATGCTCGAGGCGGACCGGGCACTGCTCGACCTGCGCACCGGTCAGGGCGACTACGGCGAGAAAGCTCCGAGCAGCTACCACATCTACTTCTGGACGATCGGCGCCAGCCGGTCGCCCGTCGATGTGGCGGAGCAGTTCGCGCACGGCGAAACCGCGAAGGCGATGCTCGAGTTCGCGACGCCGCTCCAGCGTCTTCAGGTCGCGTGCCGGGCTGCCAACGAGGAGCGCGCGCGGGCGATCGTGCGGCAGCACCCCGGGATCATCGAGTCGATGACGCCGGCGGATCATCGCGCGATCGCTGATGCTGCGTGGAACAACGCGCCGCGCGCGGTGGCGCTGATGCTGGACCTCGGCTTCGATCCGCGCGCCACTGGTCATGACTCCGGCACAACGCTGCATCTCGCAGCGTGGGAGGGATCGCTGGAGATGGTGTCAGCGCTCCTGCAGCACCCGGCCGCCCGCGACCTTCTGGCGACGAAGGATGCGCATTACGGCGCAACTCCCCTGGGGTGGTGCTGCCACGCGTCGCTGCACGGGAACACGACGCGCAACCATGCCGGCGTCGCAAGGCTGCTCATCGACGCCAGCGCCCGGCGGGGCGATGACACCCTCGAGGCATCGCCGGCCGTTCGCGCGGCCATCGACGCTCCGCGCTAGCTAGCGCTTCTTCCGCGCCGCCATACGCAGGATGTCGTCGAGCGGGTTGCCGTTTCCATCCATGTCGAGCATCGAGCCGAGCCCACCGCCGCCTGGTGCGCGTACCGCGCCGCCGGCCATTCCGCCAAGCACCCCGCCGAGCATGCCGCCAAGCCCGCCCCCGGTCGCGCCGGCGCCACCGCGCTGCTTCGCCATGTAGCCCGCGGCGAGCATCGCGAGCATCGGCAGCATTTTCTTCAGCAGCGACGGATCGAGCCCCGTCTTGCCCGCGGCGTCCTGCGCAACCGTGCGACTCACTTCCTTGTCGCCGAAGATCTGGCCCAGGACGTCGTTGCCACGCCCGATGTTCGTGGGCTTTGGCGACACGACATCGTCGAGGAGATCGCCACCGCCGAGCTTTCCGAGAAGGCCGCCGAGCCCGTCGGCTCCGCCGGCCCCTGTCGCCTGTTTCTTGAAGCCGCCGAGAATCGCCGGCAGCAACGCCGCGGCTCCGGTCGCCGCCTCGCTCTCGCTGACGCCGAGCTCGCGGGCCATCGCCTGAAGGCCACCTGTCTGCGTTAGAATATCGGTCGGCTGCATCTGCTCTCCATCGTCGATTG
>JANPKQ010000179.1:0-18405 GCA_031426115.1 Gemmatimonadaceae bacterium
GAACGGCGCAGTTCTCCCCGCCAAAGGCCCGGAGGAAATCGATCTGCGGAGCCGGGCCGTCGATACCCGTCACCCGGTAGAAGCCGCAGCTGAAGGTGGCGAGAAGTACCGTCCGGCCATCGGACAAGACTCGTGGCTCACCGGGGAGGAGGTGATGGTCCTCTCCCTTGGCACCTGCTGGCGCATTGTGAATATGGCCGTCGCCGGCCTTTGTCGTCGGGAGTTCGATGGTCTGCAACAGGGCGAGGTCAGACAGACGCCAGACTTGCAGGTGAGCTCCGAAGTCGGCCAGCATATCTGTGCTTGTGCTTACGACTCGGTCGATCGCTGGCAGCACGGCCAGACTGTAGGGGCGGATCTGCAGACTATCGAACGCCTCCGCTCTGGCACTGGTGGCGCGAACGAGGAGGCCTTGGCGGTCGAGTTCTACCAGACCCCCCGGCGGAGTATTCGCCCGACCACGGCCCTGAAAGGTGGCGAGCAGGTGCCCGCCGGCCAGTTGCACGAACGAGTGCGGGAAGCTGAATCCGCCGAGCTCCGTGAAGGATCCAAGCAGTCGCGGTCGGTCGGGCCGAGCCAGGTCGAACCGGAAAGTTCGGCCGGCTCCGAACCCGTTGGCGAACAGCACACGGTCGCGCTCGAGCTGATGCTCGGTGTGGTGAGGCTTGGTCGCGCGAGCGCCGACCGGTACGGTCGACAGGATGCGGGCGTAGGTTCGCGATCCCCGACGGACGTCGATGACGGCGAGGAAATCGCTGTCGAGCGTGTCGCCATCGCCGGCCCAAACATACAGAAAGGGGGCCGGACGATCGGCCTGGGCAAAGCCAGCTTCCGCAACAATCGCGAGAAGCGCCAACGTGACCCAGCCGATTGTACGAATCACGGGAGACTCCCGAGAGCGTGAACCGTTCGTTACCGGCGGCGCGTGCAGCGCGGAGCATGTTGCGGCCCAACGCCCCCGCTCAGCTGCAAGGGATCATATAAGAACGCTCGCGCTGCGAGCGTATTCAAAAGCCCCTTTGTCAGCTGCGGCGTTCGTTATGCGCCGGGCGCGAGCGCGCGAACCAGAACGCGAAAATCCTCGAAACTGTCTGTAACCGTCGTTTTCTCCGTCACTGCCATCATCCGAACTGCGACCAGTCGTTGATCCGGATAGATGACGAGATACTGGCCCCACGATCCGTTGGCCTCGTACCCGATGAATCGCCCGTATTCGGCGCGCTCCGGATTCATACGCGTCACGGTTCTGGCCTCGCCATAGGGCTCCCAGTACCGCTCGCCCAGTGCCTTCTGGAGCGCAGCGTTGTACGCGGCCGGCGTCTCGTAGCGGCCTTGAATCGTCGCCATTCGAGCGACAAATGCGGAATCGGCGCCGGCCAGGCGTAGCGCACGCAGATGGACGGTGTCCACGACGTACGTTGTGTTGTCGGGAATGAGCCACCACAGCAGACCACAGCGAGGGTTCTGCTTCGATCCCCGCATGCTCGCTTCGATCCAGGCCGCGGAGATGAGTTGCTGTCCGTTCCACCGGCCAGCTGGTGCTTGACGGCGGCCGGTGGAACGGACAGCAACTCATCTCGCCGGCCTGGATCGAAGCGAGCATGCGGGGATCGAAGCAGAACCCTCGCTGTGGTCTGCTGTGGTGGCTCATTCCCGACCACACAACGTTCGTCGTGGATACCGTCCACCTGCGTGCGCTACGCCTAGCCGGCGCCGATTCCGCATTTGTCGCTCGAATGGCGACGATTCAAGGCCGCTACGAGACGCCGGCCGCGTACAACGCTGCGCTCCAGAAGGCACTGGGCGAGCGGTACTGGGAGCCCTATGGCGAGGCCAAAACCGTGACGCGCATGAATCCGGAGCGCGCCGAGTACGGACGATTCATCGGGTACGAGGCCAACGGATCGTGGGGCCAGTATCTCGTCATCTATCCGGATCAACGACTGGTCGCAGTTCGCATGATGGCAGTGACGGAGAAATCGACGGTTACAGACAGTTTCGACGATTTTCGCATTCTGGTTCGCGCGCTCGTGCCCGGCGCATAACGAACGCTGCAGCTGACAAAGGGGCTTTTGAATACGCTCGCTGCGCGAGCGTTCTTATATGATCCCTTTGCAGCTTCTGTGAAGCGGCGCCCCGCGTCAAGGGCCAGGTAGTTGGCTCTTGCCGTCATGATCGTTCGTAATGGCGTACCGTCTTGGCTCGAGATGCCGCTCAGTCTTCTGTTCGCGCTCTCGGGGGCGGCTCGGCCGCCGGCGCAGTTGGGGATCCGATTCGGGTGGGTGGCGCAAAACTGAACTACGGCCTCACCAGCGGCCATCAGCTGCGTCGCGCTCACCGCACCCTTGGTCGGTCACCTCTCCACCGAGACGTCGTGCAGGCACTACGCGGCCACGCCTGCGGCGCGGGACGTCGGTGCGCGATACGGCGTGTGATCACGCCACATCGCGTAGAGCACCGCCGCCAGCTTGCGCGCGAGCGCGACCACGGCGACCCGCTTGCCGCGCCGGGCGGCGATCGCCTCGGCCCACGCCTTGAGCGGTGCCACGTCGGGATTCGTCGACCGCAGGATGCGCCACCCCGCTTCGACCAAGAGCCAGCGCATGCGCGTATTGCCAATCTTGGTGATGCGGCCGCGGTGCTGGCGCTCGCCCGAGCTATGTTCGCTCGGCACAAGCCCGAGGTAGGCCGTGACTTGGTCGGCGCTCGCAAAGCGCGTCACGTCGTCGAGAGTCGCCACGAATGCGGCAGCGGTGACGGGGCCAATCGTCGGTGCCGTGGTCAGGAGCAGGACGATCGGATCGGCCGCCACGAGCTGCGCGATGCGACGATCCGCCGCGGCGATCGCCGCATTGATCGGGGCGAGCAACGCCAGGAGCGGCGCGAGCTCAGCGCGCGTCAACGCGGGCAGCTCGGGGAGCGCCTCGAGCTTGGCCACGGTCCGCTCCGGCTCCCCCTGCGGCAAGCGCAAGCCCTCGCTCCGCACGCGCGCTTTGATGAGCGCGACGTAGCGCGTCCGCGTGCGCACGAGCGCGTCGCGCACGGCGAGCTCGCTCCGCACGTGGCGCTGCGCCTCCGACACGCGGTGAATCGCGTGATAGGCGCCCAGGCGACACGCCTCGGCCAGCGTGCGCGCGTCGCGCTTGTCGGTCTTCACGCGCCGGCTCCGCGTGGCGTACATCGGCGCGTAGCTCGGGTCCGCGACGATCACCTCATGGCCCAGGCTCTCCAAGTGGCGCGCGACCCACTCGCTCTCGGTCGAGGCCTCGACGAGGATGCGCGCGCGGGGGCGAGTGCCCAGGACATCGGTGAAGCGCGCTCGGGTCGTGGCGATCCGGCGCTCGATCACCTCGCCGTCGGCCGTAAGAATGCAGAGCTGGGTCTCGCGCTTGTGCAGATCGAGTCCTATCGTATCCTGGAACATAGGCATGGAGTGGCTGGCCTCCCGGTGTGCGGCATCGACCGCGTGAATACCCTGTGGGGCGACACAGTGCCACCACGTCACCGTGGAGGTCCAGCCGCTTCATACCAACTGAACTCTGGCGTTATATGGCCGCACGCATCTTCGGCGGTCCCGGCGCCAGGAAATTCGACCCGCGTCCAGGCTAGTTGACGCCGCGCTCCGCCGCGCACTAGCTTTTTGGTTGGCGCGCAGGACGCCTCCCGTCCGCGGAAAGGACCGAGTCCACCTGGTTCGTCTTTCGACAAACTCACGGTTCTCACGAACCTCCTTGCGCCCGACGCAGCGGACCCCGGGCACTCCAAAGGAGGCTCGTTATGTCCGCTCGGCACCTTCAGGCAAAGCCGGACCTTCAGCAGCTCAAGCACCAAGCGAAAGATTTGCTCCGCGCGTTTCAGCGCGGCGACCCTTCCGCCATCGCCGACTTTGCCGACTACCATCCGCAGCGCGTGGACGCGACGGCGGCTCAGCTGGCCGACGCACAGCTCGTTCTCGCGCGCTGCTACGACGCGATCAGTTGGCCGCGACTTGTTGCCGCGTGTGAGCTGATCAACGCCGCGGCGCACGAGGATTTTGATTCGCTGCGCGCGCTCGCGGCAAAGCATCCCGACGTACTCATCGAGGGCAGCGGCCGCGCCGGATGGAGCGACCCGATGGCAGCGGCCGCGAATGTCGGTCTGCGCCGCGTCATCGAAACCCTCCAAGCCCATGGAGCGCGAAGCGTGAGCGCCGCGATGGCGCAGCCCGCGCTGCACAGGTGGCTCGACACGCTTGGAGTGCTCGCGCGAATGGGTGGACGCCCACCCCGTGGGGTTGTCGGCGGATCAGTCGAGCTCCTGCAGGGCGAGGACTTTGCATTCATGGTTGGAATTGGCGTCGAGATCGGCGCTCCAGGTGAGCCGAGTCATCCCGAGGGCGAGCGGGATTGGCGTGGGCTCTGCGCGATGGCGCTGGAGACGTACACGCGCCATCCAGCGGGTAAGCATCGGATTCTCGACGTCATGGCCGACAAGGGCGTCCCACTGCCAGATTCGCCGGCGATGGCCGTTCATCGCGGTCGCGTGGATCTGCTCGAGCGCCATTTAGAACGCGATGCCAATGTCTTGAATCGCACGTTATTGATCGACGACATCTACCCCTTGGCACTGGGCTGTCACGAAGACCGCGACCTCGCCCTCCACGGTGCGCCCCTCGATGGCGCAACGCTTCTCCACCTGGCGGTTGAGTTGGAGGATGTTGAGGTAGCGCGCTGGCTGATCGACCAGGGCGCGGATGTGAACGCGCGCGCTAAGGTCAATGAAAGTGGATTCGGGGGCCACACGCCGCTTTTCAACTGTGTTGTGACCTATAACGCGGGGCGGCGCGATGACTCGCTCGGGCGGCTGCTTCTCGATCGCGGCGCTGATCCGAACGCGCGCGCATCGATTCGCAAACGCCTGCCCTTCGCGCCGGACAGTAGCGTTCATGAGTACCAGCACGTCACTCCGCTCGGATGGGGCCGCGCGTTTCACGAGCAGAGTTACGTCTCGCAGGCGGCCATGAGAATCCTTGCCGAACGTGGAGGAACAGAATGAACCGGTGGCGCCAAGCGAAGACGAGGGATCGCTGGTTTCCGGGCCCACTCGTCGGTCACGACTTGCGCGCATCGGGGGCTGCCGACTGCCGCGACTGCTGGTATCGCGACCGGCCATATAACGATCGTTCCAACTGACAAGGGAGCTGAGGATTGCGCCGCGCTTCGCGCGGCGGTCTTATCTTATTCCCTTGCAGGTGAACTAGGATGGAACCTGGAGCCTCCATGAGCCTCGAAGCGTGCCTACCGCTCAGCCTTCGGGGGCCCGAGACCCGCATGACGCGCATCTCCGATGGATTCTCGGGTGCGGAGGTCTACCGCGTCGACGCCGATGGCCGGGCCTTCGTGCTCAAGATCGCGCCAGCGGAAGAGGACTCTCGGAGTTGGCATCGCGCCCTCGAGATCCGACGGCGTGCAGCCGCTGCTGGCCTCACTCCCGAAGTGATCCATGTGGACGAGGCGCGACGGTCCGTGCTCACTCCACTGGTCGTCGATCGATCCTTCGCGGCCCTCTACCGCGACCCCGCGAGCCACAAGCGCGCCGTGGCCCAGCTTGGCCAGACCCTGCGGCATCTGCACGCGCTGCCGCTTCCCCCCGAGGCCGAGGCGACGGGAGTGCCCGCCTCATGGGCGGTCCGGGCCACCGCCCCACGGGCCTTTCTGGAAATCTCGTGGGCAGCGCTCACCACCGCGAACATCGCCGTGCCGGACTTCGTCCGAGGCGCGGCCGATGGCGCACTCAGGGCGTTGCCGCCCGAACCCGGCCGAGCGCTCGTGCTCAGCCACAACGACATGCATCCGAAAAATCTCGTCCACGATGGAGTGAGGCTCTATCTCATGGATTGGGACGCGGCTGGGCCGAATGAGCCGTTCCAGGACCTCGCGACGATTGCCGCCTTCCTCGGGATGGATGGGATTACCTGTCGCAGGCTCCTGAGCGCTTACGACGATGCCCCCGACGCGCCACTCCCCGCGCGCTTTCTCTACGATCGCCGCCTCATCGCGGCGCTGTTCGGAGTGGGCTTCCTCCAGCTCGGCTACCAGAGCGGATACACCGCCGGTGCAGACGCGTCGGGCGGTCAGACGCTTGAGGCGACGCCCACGCTCGGTGAGTTCCACCAGCGACTGCAGGCGGGGACGCTGAGCCTCGCGACAGGTGAAGGTCGCTGGGCCTTCGGTCTTGCGCTGGCCAGGGAGAGCGTCGCGACAATAGCGCACTGAGCGCGGCGACAGACGCTTTACAGGGTCACTCACGGGCGGTGTGGCGCAAGGCTGATCAGCGCAGCGATCTAACGTGCGTTGCAGCCGACGAGCATGTTGTTGAATCCGCGCTGCGCGCGCTCGGTAGTGATCTCGCAGCTGAGCGTTGGCGTCAGGCGGCATTATCTCCGAAATGATATATTCGCTGCCCTGCTCGAAATGTTGTCTTGTTTCCACGCCGGCCTGTCACAGCTGAAGAGTCAATCCACAAGCGAGGTGTCACATGATCCCGTTCAGCGCAAAGGGATTCAGTATCGGCATTCCTATCCTTGGATTAGCGCTGTTTTCTCCGTCTCAACTCACCGCCCAGGGCCAGCCGGCTAGAACGCCCTCCGTTGCCATTCGCACCGCGATCCTTGGAGAGGAGAATCCCAGGACACCGGAAATGTCCACGGACGAACTCGAACGTCTACTCGCCGCAGCCGCTGTCGTTCTGCTCGATACTCGGCCACATCTCGAGTGGGCGCTGGGTCATATTCCAGGCGCGCTGAACGTGGCACCGAAGCCCGGGATGGCAATGTCACAGTACACTTCCGACGTGACGGAAATCGGGCGGCTTGCTGGTGGCGACAAGGCGCGGCCGCTCGTTCTGTACTGTAACGGTCCGTTCTGCGGCAAGAGCAAACGCGTGAGCGAAGAACTGCTCGCCGCCGGCTATACGAATGTCCGCCGCTACCAGCTCGGAGCGCCGGTGTGGCGCGCGCTCGGAGGGGTCATGGTGATGGAAGTCGACGGCGTTCGTCACGTGCTGAAGAACGACCGTACCGCCGTTTTCATCGATGCGCGGGATCCGGCTGAGTTTGCCGCCGGCACGCTGGGCCTGGCTCGCAGTCTTCCGCGGATCGGCGTGCTGTCCGGCAAGGACGTCGGTGAGGTCAAAGCCGCCAAGGACGACGGACGATTGCCGATGGAGGACCACAACACGCGTATCATCGTTTTCGGGCGTGACGCACAGCAAGCCCGAACGGTTGCGGAAGCAATCGCTCGTGAGGCTTTTCACAATGTGAGCTATTTCGAAGGCGAGCTGCGAGTACTACTGGCGCTTCAACGTTAAGGCGGGCGACGCCACACGAAACGCCTGACAGAGCCGCATGCAGGGCCGCCCAGCATCGGATGGAAGCTGGCGACATGCGCGTCGGTGAATAAGACCTCCGCAGCAGAGCTCGGGCGTCCGAGCGCTTTCCTTTGCCGTTGAGTCCCATGGCGAACCCAATCGCGTACACCCGGTTCAGATTGGCAGCTCTGTTTCCCGCCGTCCTCTCTGCGGCGCTTCTCGGCTGCGGTGCGCAACCTCCCCCGGATGCGCGCGGAGCGCCCGGCTTTGACACATCCGCGTTGGCCGTGACCGCACGGACGTTTCTCTCGACGCTGAACGCTACGCAGCGTGCCGTCGCCTCGTTTCCCTTCGACGATCCGGAACGCACCAGGTGGGCGTACGTGCCGCAACAGCGCGCCGGCATCCCTCTGAAGGCGATGGATGCCAAGCAACGTGCAGCAGCGTTCGGCGTGCTGGGCACCGGTTTGAGTGAGCGCGGCACGGGGCTCGCGCGCGGCATCATTGAGCTCGAAGGCACTCTCCGCGTGCTTGAAGGTGCGGGGAGCAGGCTCCAGGGGCCTCAGCGCGATCCGGAGCTCTACTATCTGGCACTGTTCGTCGGGCCCGGTGGTACGCCGCCCTGGGCCTGGCGCTTCGAGGGCCATCACCTCTCAGTGAACGTCACGGAGCTTGGCCCACACGGGCAGATCGTCGCACCGCTCTTCATGGGTGCCAACCCGGCGCGCGTCCCCAGCGGCCCCAGGGAAGGGCTTCGACTGCTCGCGGCGGAAGAGGACCTCGCCTTCGAGCTGCTTCATATGCTCGACCCTGACCAACGCGCCCGCGTCACCATCGCCGCGCAGACATTCGGGGATATTGTCAGCCGCAACGATCCCACGGTGAGACCCATCGCCGTCGCCGGCCTGCCAGCGGCCGAGATGACGATCGCCCAGCAACGGCAGCTGCGTCGGCTGCTCGAATTGTACGCCGGACGAATGGTAGACTCCTCGGCGTACCGGCAATTGCTGCGGATCGACGACGCCGGGTTTGAGCGCCTGCACTTCGCCTGGGCTGGTGCGCACGAGCCAGGAAAACCGCACTATTACCGCATCCATGGGCCGACCGTGCTGGTGGAGTACGACAACACACAGAGCGGCGCGAACCACATCCACACGGTCTGGCGCGACCTGGAGAATGATTTCGGAGGCGATCTGCTGAGGAGGCACTATGCACGGCAGCCTCACCGCCACTGAACCAGTCGTCGCACCAGAGCGCCTGACATGCGCCTTATCCTGTTTCGTGAGGCCGCCCCTGGCGGGGCGCGAGCGAAGTTGGATTGGGTACAACCTTCTCTATCGGGACGCGCCATGAGCGGGGTCGTTGTCAGCGTGGCGCTGAGTCGGCGGCACTCCTTCAGCAAAACGGTCCAACCGAGTATCGAGCTTCGTGTGGACCTGGGCGTCGAGGGTGATGCGCATGCGGGACGCACCGTACAGCATCTGTCGCGTGTCGCGCGCGATCCGACGCAGCCGAACCTTCGGCAAGTGCACCTGATTCACGCCGAGCTCTTCACCGAGCTCGCCGAACGGGGATTCACCGTGAGGCCCGGTGACCTCGGGGAGAATATTTCGACCCGAGGAGTTCCGCTGCTCACGCTCCCCCGCGGAACTCAACTGCGCATCGGTCGCTCCGCCGTCGTCGAACTCACGGGACTGCGAAATCCGTGCGTTCAGCTCGACCGATTTCAATCAGGGCTGATGGCGGCCGTCCTGGATCATGATCCGGCGGGCAACCTGGTTCGCAAGGCTGGCGTCATGGCCGTGGTTACCGCCGACGGAGTCATCCATCCCGATGATGCCATCACCGTTCACCTGCCTGCCGAGCCCCACGAGCCTTTGCGCGCGGTCTGATTGTCTTTCGACCCCCGTGCACACTGTCGAGCGCGAATCTGCTCGCTCCTGGGCCTTGGACTCGCTGACCGACACGGTCCGGCTCACTTTCTCGAGAGGGCTGCATGGCTACGTCTTTGCTCTGCACGGCCCAGGGGACACGCTGACCGGCCATCTGTCCGAGTGGAGCGATGTTCCGCCGTTCACTCGGGAGCACGGCCCGGCCGCTGCCCATCGGGTGCGGTGCGACAGCGCTGCGCCGCCTGCGACCTGACGAACGTTTAGCCGCGAGGGTTGGCGTTGGCAGACAACACACTGAGGTAGTCATGCGAGTCTTCAAGAAGGCCGATCTCACACTGGCCCGCATTGCCGCAGGGCGCACTGACCTCGTGTTCGACTACATCAATGCCGGGCACACGGTGACCGAGCGAGATGGTGATGGCTTGTCCCTACTCTACTGGTGCGCGCGCTATGGGGATGTGAGCGGGATGCGGTTCCTTCTGGCACACGGCGAGCATCTCGACTCGATCGCCCGGACCATCGGGCTTGAAGGCGCCGCTTACTTTGGCCACTGGCGGTTATGCGAGTTCCTCCTCGAGAATGGTGCCGACGTCAATCGACCCAATCCCGAAACGGGGGAAGTGCCACTGCATGCCGCTCTCTGTGCTGCCAACCGACCAGCGTACGAACTCGTAGTCCGAGTCCTTCTCGCAGCCGGCGCCGATCCGAACCGTCCGACGAAACCCGGCGTAGAGACGAGCGGCTTCATGCGCGACTGCCGCACCAAGGGTGAGACACCGCTTCATCGTGCCGCCGCGTTCGCGACGGAAGCCACCATCCGCTTGCTGCTCGACGCGGGTGCCGTGAAGAACGCCAAGGACGTCAACGGCGATTCGCCTCTCAGCTGGGCAAGTTGGCACACGAGACCGGACGCGATACTTCGCCTGCTTACCTATGATGACTTCCACGTCCGCCCCGATCGGGGATCAACATTCGATCATGGGACCGGGTGGGGTGTGATGGAACTCGACCTCATGGGTCGGCCACTCGCGTAACGCCGGGATCCGCGTCATGCTCTCCGATGCCGCCGAGCTCCCGACGCTGCGCACGGGCCGGCTCGTTCTTCGCGCCCTCGCACCCGCCGATGCGCCGGCGCTGTTCGCGATCTTCGGCGACCCGGCCGTGTGTCGCTACTGGAGCCGGCCGCCACTGCCCGACCTCCACGCCGCGACGGAGCTTCAGGCGGAGATCAGCCGGCACTTCGCCGCCCGCACGCTCTTCCAGTGGGGCATCGCCGAGCGGGAGACCGACGCGATCGTCGGCACGTGCACACTCGCTGCGCTCTCGCCCGAGCACCGGCGGGCCGAAGTGGGATTCGCGCTCAGGCGGGCGGTCTGGGGCCGAGGGTACATCGCGGAGGCGCTGCCTGCGCTGCTGGGCTTCGCGTTCGACGTGCTGGACCTGCACCGGCTCGAGGCGGATGTCGACCCGCGTAACGGACCCTCGATTCGCGCGCTCGAGCGCGTCGGGTTCGCGCGGGAGGGATACCTGCGCGAGCGCTACTTCCTCCACGATGAGGTGCAGGATGCGATCGTGTATGGACTGCTTCGGCGTGAGTGGACCGACCCCTCGATCGGCCGCGCGCCGGCGCCCTCGAAGTTGTAGCGAATCCTGCACGTGAACCCTGGCGTTGGCTGGACAACAGGTAGGAATCCATGTGCATGATGCTTTACGCGGCTGCCGACATGCCGCTTCCGGAGATTGCCGAGACCGACCCGCCAGGACCCTTCAGCGCCCGTCGGATTGACGCGGATGAGCACGCAGTTCGCGCGCACCTGACACAGCCGCACGTCTACTTCCTGGGATCTTGCACCGGATGCAGCTGCGGCTTCAGTTTCGGCAATGGCGGGGACGAAGACGCAGACGGCCGAGTGTCTGTCGAGGCGCTCGGCACATACATCGTGGAAGCAGTGGCGCGTGCGGGCGCGATCCAGTTGTACGCGTGCTGGGACGGCGACGAAGCCGAGCCGCTGGAGCAGGCCGTGATGGTTACCACGGACGCGTTCGATGGCGATGCCGAAGCGTTTGCGTTGCCCGAGCGGTGGCTCGCGACCGTCTCGGCACCGGCCATGCCAGGGGAACGATCATGACGCATCAGTTCGGGCAATGGTTGCCAGACCGGCCGAGCACCTGGGTCGTCGCATGCTCCGATCGACGACTTCAGGAGGCGACCGACGAGTTCCTCGGCGCCAGCAATCCAGGGGAACCCGGGACATCTCGCCTACTTCTATACGTTTGACAACAACAACCCCGACTCGATTTGTGCCTTCCAGCATTACGAATCCGAGGGGGCTGCGAACACTTTCTGTCACACCCCAATTACCAAAGCTATCTCGCCGAAACCCGCGAGCTTCTCGAGCATGAACCGCGGATCATGTCATTGGCACCTCAGTGGGTAAAGGCTACGTGACATGTTGCGAGCCATTCGGTACTCCAGCAACGATCAATGAGGTGGCGATGCAGCGGCGGATCGAGGTCGATGACTTGATGCAGCAGGGTTACGTCTACTCGCTGACGGAACCCGCAGGCCGGAACTTTCACCCCGACTTCCAGCCCCAACTCAGCCCCTCGCAGATGCTGGCCCTCGGCGTGTTCGGCGGGAAGTACATGACCGACTGCGCCCGCGAGTACCCCGCGGACTGGTTCGACGGCGCGCGGCTCTCCCCTGACCGCCACAACCCGGAGATGAACTGCTTCGGTGTGAACGCGTCCCAGCCACTCGCCGTCTGGCGGGCGAAGGGCTGGATCTATCACGAGGACCCGCGCGGGTGGTTCCAATGGTATTGCCGCTACTTCCTCGGGCGGCGATGCCCCGATGACGAGCGCCAGATCAAGCGGTGGCGGGCCGCCAGCCGACACGTCCGTCAAGTGGAGAAGAACTGTCGCCGCGGCGACATCGACTGCCGGCCGAAGCAGCGACAGGCGTTGCTGCACTGGGCGTATGACTCGCGGAAGATTTGACGCGCGGGATGTCGCCGTCAGAGCCGCCCCATCGCGCGACCATCCAGCATCAACGAGTCATCGTCCGAGCAATACGCGCTCGCTCACCACTACCGAAGTCGGAGGGTTCCATGAAGCGAGTCACAGGGATTGGCGGCATCTTCTTCAAGGCCAAGGATGCTCCCGTACTACAGGCCTGGTACAAGCGGCATCTCGGAATCGATGTCCAGCCATGGGGTGGTACGGCGTTCACCTGGACGGACGGTGACGGCAAGCCGGTTGCTGGAACAACAGTCTGGTCGATTGGTTCGGCGCACGGTGACCAGTTTGCACCCAGCACTTCGACGTTCATGGTGAATTACCGCGTCGAGGATCTGCACGCGCTCGTCAAGGTCCTGCGCGAAGAAGGCTGCAACGTCCTCGAGAAGATGGACGATTCCGAGTACGGGAAATTCGCCTGGGTCATCGATCCGGAAGGAAACAAGGTGGAGCTCTGGCAACCGCCAGCTGGCCAATGACGAGGGCAACCATCGCAGCCTCCCTGCGGCGTCTGTCAGCCACCCCCATGTCACGGCATTGGCCGCGACACTGCTGATCCCATTCCCAGATGCACACTGCACACACGCCGGACGCATTTCCCGCGGTGCCAACCCTGGAGACAGTACCGACGGCGCCCCGTGCACTCGCTGCTGAGGCGAGGCGGATTCATGCCGAGAGCGTTCGGTACTGGAGCGTGTATTCCGTGGACGCATTCTTCCGTAGCCCGAAACCTGACGTCTGGGCTCCCGCCGATGCGGTGCGCCACCTGACGAAGGCAATACGCGCTGTGAACAAGGGACTCGCGCTGCCGCGCCTCGCGCTGCTTGTCCTCTTTGGGTGGTCCCGACGGCCATCTCGAAGTTTCGACGCACTCGTCGCGGACTACAGAGCGGCTCTCGCTGCCGGAGGTCGGGCTGGTCGCTTCACTCCGTCAGCGCTGGTGGCCGCCGAGCAGATGACCGCCGGGCGTACTCGGATCATGGCGCACCATGACGCGGCGGTCGAGGCGTTCGCGGGCGCCCTCGAACGGTGGTCCGACCGCGCGCTCGACAGGTATCGGTTGCCACATCCCCTCCTCGGCAAGCTCACGGTGCGGGAGATGGCGTACTTCACGCTCCTGCACAACGTCCACCATGTCGCAGTGGCTGAACGGCGGCGTACCGAGGCTGAGCGGTAACTGAAGAGAACAGGTCGTTTACTGCGAGGTATCCAACATCGGTTTCACCATTCGCTCACTGGCGTGGGGCATCCACATGTGTGAGGTGGCGTGAAGTACGAGACATGGCACTGGCGCATCTATAATCTCTGTAGGCGTCTGTTCAGCCTCGCCCTCGTCGGAGCAGGGACGAGTTTCATCGTGACGGGTTTACATGGGGCAACCAGCGCGAACGGTGCGGGGGACGGCGCCCCGGCCTGGATCTACCTGGGCCTCGATGCCGGGGTGGGAGCGATCGGCATCGTGCTCTGCCGCCTCCGGACCTATCGCCCGGACCTCGGGGATGTGTCGTGGTGGGCGGGGAAAGCGGGGGGCTATCACCCGGACGCTTCGCATGCACGACCAGATCGCGGCATTGATCAGCCCCGAGCATTTCACGATCGGGCATGTCAGCCTCTCTCCGGGGGCCTACATGACGACGGCGATGTCGTTTGGTCTTGTCACGTCATCGTTTAGCATCACGGCGCTCAAGTTCGGCGTGTTGCACACCTGGTTCCCTGGCCTGGTCCTCGGCGTATGTCTCGCCATGGCTGCGACCGTCGGGGGACGCCCGGAACTGCGCGCCTCGGACCTCCGGCGTCCGGTGGGCATGCTCCTGTTGAGCATGGCGGCGGGTGCTGCCCTTGCTGGCGTCCTCGGCGGACTGTTGGCAGCAGGGGGTGTCGTCTCGTTGCCATCCCGGCCGTTCGAGGCGGTGCCGGCGGACCGCCACACGCTCTTTCTCGGGGTATTCTGGATGCACGCGGCCAGCACCGCGATCGGTGTCCTCGGCGGCGTGTTGCTTGTCGTCAGGACATGGAGGAAGCGCAGGATCATCGTGGGAGCTGCTGACACGCACGGCAGCCGACAAGCCGAAATGGAAGCTCGCTAGACACATACAATTGAAAAGTCATGCGGCTGAACGCGGGAGGCCGGACCGCACTCGCCTTTCACTGAGACTGACATGCGCGTCATTACGCCGGTTCTCGTGCTGCTCGCGTGCACGAGCCAGCCGCCAAAGGTTGCCGCCGACTCGACCATGACTGCCGACAGCTGGCCCCGCTGCTATACGCTCAGTACGGGTGAGTGGAGTCCCCCGCCGGGCCAGAAAGTGGACGTCACTCATGCTCCGCCACCCACCATTCGGCTTGATACATCGCGGGTCGAGGGAGCAATCGACCGCGTTCGGCACCGGCTGACACCGGCGATCTCCGCGCTGGGCGTCAGCGGGCCGATAGCGCCGTCGTGGGTGCGCATTGCTCCTGATTCGCTGGAGCTCTTGTGGTCAAGCGGCTACGAAGGGGTTTTCGTATGGCTTCACGAGCGGGCTGACAGTGTCAGTGGGCGCGCGCGGGCCTTCACTGACTACGGCGCGGAGGCGTGCGCCCCGGTTGCAGGGAAGCGCATAGCCTGTGCATCGGAGAGCCCGGGGAGATGAGATCCGGTTGCGCTCGCGACGACCAAGGATCACCGAGACGATTTGTCACGGGGCATGGGTTGAGCGACCCGAAACGTTCCATTGATCGAACCGGCGGTTGGTTGTCGCTAACGCTACCGCTCAGCTGCAAGGCATATTATGGAATGGTGAGAGCGCAGGTCGAGCACCATGATAGCCTTGCCAGTTCCAACGTACGTCAGGGAGTCACGGACTTCTATGCGTGTTTCAGCGGCGCGCCTTGCCACCACGGTGGCCGAACGATTGGCGTCCGTCGTACCGCCGCCGTTTGAGGTGAATGCGGCGGGGGCGGATCTCATCGTCGGTCATCCGCGGGGTTGGGGCTTCATCATGCCCTTCGGTTGGGTGGAAGAGGAGGACGAGGATCGGAGCGGCGCTGAATTGGCCGAGATGATGGTCGGCAATGCACTCAGCAGTGTGCAGGACGCCGTCTCGGAGGCAACCACGGAAGCCTGGCCGCCTCAGTGGCCAACAGGGACGCCCCGGGTCATGGCGCCGTCCGGCACTCGCTGCGACGGAACGACCATTTACTTCTGGTACGGGCTCGCCGAGCAGTTCCCCGTAGTCACCTTCACGCCGATCCGCCTGCGAGACATCATCGGGCAGGAGTGACGCCCATGCTCGCGGCGGCGACGCGTGAGGAGCGGCTCCCTCGCTCGAGCACTTCGAACCTTCGAACAGGTTGCCACCGATGCATGAGCCTCTTCTTGATGTCCGCATGACCAGCGTCGGCCGCGCACGGCGATCGCGCCGGCGTGGAGCAGCCTGGATGCACGCACTCCGCATCCTCTCGCTCGCGTTGCCGATGGGACTCGCCGCGCAGAGTCCTACTGCGCCAGCCGTCGTTCCTCCCGCGCCCCCGGTCCCGCGCGCGATCCGCGAGATCAGGGAAGCCGATCTTCGACGCGATCTCTTCGCCATGGCGTCGCCGGCGATGCGCGGTCGCGAGGGCGGAACGCTCGACGAGATGCGCGCCTCGATGTGGGTCGCCGAGCAGTACCGGCGCATCGGGCTGTCGCCCGCGGGGGACGACGGCACGTGGTTCCAGTGGTTCAACATCGTCCGCACACGCGTCTCGGTGACGTCGAGCCGCGCGACGATCGCCGGCCAATCGCAGGCGATCTTCGGCGACGTCGTCCCGCTGAGCGCGGTGCCGGTGGAGACGACGGGTCCGGTGCTCTGGATGATCAATCCCTCGGACACCACAACCGACGTTCGTGGGCGGATCGTCGCGACACACCTCCGCGAGCCCATCCCCGGCTCCATCCGTCCGACGAGCTATCCGGCGGCGGTCCGCTACGCGAACGCCGCCATCCAGGCAACGCTCATCGGCCTCACCGCGCGCGGCGCCGCGGCCATCCTGCTCGTGGCGAGCCTGCCGGTGGACAGCGCCTTCGATGCGGTCGCCGTCATGCGGCAACGCGGAGACTACGATGTAGACAACGCCCCTCCGCGCGCGGGCGGACCACCGGTCCGCGTGCCGCCGCCTCCGACTGTCGGGGCGGGCCCGACGCCCGCCCTCCTCGTGCGCGCCACGATGGCGGCGACGCTGCAGGCGGGGCCCGAGGCGGCGCTCGCCATTCGCCTCGAGCGTTTCGAGACGCCTTCTCTCAACGTCATCGGCGCACTGCGCGGCACCGATCGGACACTTCGCGATGAGTACGTGCTGTATAGCTCCCATCAGGATGCCAACGGCGTTCGCGCCCTCGGGCCTGGAGACTCGGTGCTCGCTGGTGCCGATGACAACGCCTCGGTAAGCGTCGCCGGCTTTGCGGCGGCTCGCGCCTTCGTCGCCCAGCGCCCCAAACGCTCGCTCCTCTTCGTTCACCACGGCGCGGAAGAGCGCGGCTTGCTGGGTTCGCGTTACCACGCGGCCCATCCCGTCGTGCCGCTCGCGCAGATCGTCGCCGTGCTCAACGGCGACATGATCGGCCGCAACCATCCCGACAGCGCGACGCTCCTCGGCGCGCAGCCTCCGCATCGCAACTCGAAGGAGCTCGTGGACATGGCACTCCAGGCCAACGCGGCGACGGGACGGTTCGTCCTCGACTCGCTGTGGGACCGTCCGACGCATCCCGAGGGATGGTACTTCCGCAGCGACCACGTGCCGTACGCACGGCTGGGTGTTCCGGCGCTCATATATTCCACCAACCTGCACGACGATTATCACACGGCAGGCGACATCCCCGAGCGGATCGACTACGCGAAGCTGGCGCGGATGGCGCGGTGGATGTACCTCACGGGGTGGTACGTCGCCAACGCGCCGAGGCGTCCGGCCGTCGATGCAGGGTTCAAGCTCGAACGGTGAGCGCTGCGCAACTCCGACGGGACCGCATCGTCGGGCATTTCGAGCGACACCTGCGCGATGCGATCGCGCTGAACCGAGAGCGCGCACCCGCGTATGCCGCGCTTTCCAGTGGCGCGTCGCGCCCCATCTCGCGCGCCCTCATCGCCTCCGAGCGTCTCATGCTCCCGGTCGCGCGGTGGTTCGACCGGCGTGCGGTCCCATACGAAGGGGCTGGCGTGCCACTGATGGAGTCGCTGTTCGTCCCGATGTCGGGGGCGCCGCCCTTTCTTCCCGTTCGACCTGCAGGGCTACGCGAATCCGGCGGGGTGCCACCGAAACCGGCAGCGATCCGGCGGCGCCTCGTTGAAGCGTATCGTCGGCGCTCCTTCGCGGGTGCGGCCGATGCACTCGCGATCGAGATTGCGGCGCTCGACTCGGCGACTGGAGTGGACTGCCTCCTGCGGCACCTGCTCGAGTCGGCGTACCGACTCTCCCAGCTCGCGCCCGTTCATGCCGCCGCTGCAGAGGAGCAGGGACTCGATTCACCCGTGCCGCTCCTCGCGTTCCTGCTGCGGATGCACTTCTGGACGCTCGGTCCGGCGGCCATGCTCGACCGACAAGCGGCCCCGCTTCAGGCGCGCGGGATCGCGATTCTCGCGCAGGATCTGCCGCCGATCCCGGCGGGCGTTCACAGGCGCACTGACACGGCAACGACCGCCTGACCTACTCGGTCATGGCCGCGGCGTTGAGCATGCCGGTGGCGATGGCGATGGCCGCGAGAAAGATGCCGGACGCCGTCTTCCCCTCATCGACGTGCGATGACAGCTGGGGCAGGATGAGGCGCGTGATCCCGTAGGCCCCGAGCTGCGCCACCATCGCCACGCCGCTCCACAGGAGCATGTCGGAGATGCTCTGACTCTGCGAGATCGCCTTTGCCAGAGGGATCGTGTATCCGAGGATCGCGCCCCCGAGCGAGATGGCGGCGGCGGTGTTTCCCAGGCGAATGAGCCTGAACTCGTGATGCGACGTCACCGTCACATAGACCGCCACGAAGACGACGACCGCAACGATCGCGATCCCGAAGTACACGAGATGCGCGACGATTCCCTCGAGGGAGTAGCTCAAGAGGCTGGTATCCATTCAGTGCTCCGAAAGGGTTTGCTCGATCGAGTCCGTCACACAAGGTACTGCCGGGAATGGCTTGCCATTG
>JANPKQ010000180.1:0-35055 GCA_031426115.1 Gemmatimonadaceae bacterium
CCTCGCGCGCGGCATGGGAGGCGAGCTCCGGGTACGGAGCGAGCTCGGCGTCGGCTCCACGTTCACGCTGACGCTCGACCTCGCGCAGCCGTAGCGGACGCTGTGCGCGGCCGCGGCCGCACCCGGCCTGCGTCGACGTCGTCGCCGTACCGACGTGCTACGGCACCCGCTTCGCCTTTGCGATGAGATCATCGCCTCTGGAACGATACTCGAACCCGCTCGCGACCCCGCCAGCCGTGTCGAATCGAAGCGAAGCGAAGTCGAACACTTCGACGAGCTCGCCACGGTCGATCCTGCCGAGCGAATACCAGCTCCCCTTCGTCGGCAGCAGGATCCAGTCGCGGTAGCCGCTCTCCGTCGCAAACATCGGCGGGTCCATCACTGCACGCAGCTCGCCCCTTTCGTGCCGGATGGTGAAGGTCACATCCGTCGGCGGCTTCTCCACCTCGGCGACGAGTGTCGTGTCAACGGCACCCGGCGGTCCCATCGGCTCGAAGTGCATGCGGTAGGTCCCGACGGCGCTGCGTGCAGCCTCTGGTGACACGCTGCGTGTATACGAAGCAGGGACCGAGATGCGCAACGGCACGTACACGGTGTCCCACTGCATGGCGAGCGTCGCGCCGGTGCTTCCGATGTCGGGGAACCACCAGGTCAGTGTCTCCATGAAGGGTCTGGTCTCGCGCTTCACCGCGAATCGCACCTGGCCGGGGCGCACCTTCGGGCCCTGGGTGTGGAAGAGCAGCGTGTCGCGATCGAGCACCATCTCCCAGTCGCCGCGGGAGACGACGAGCCAGACCGAGTACTTTCCCTTCGCGACCGCCGCGCCGTTGATCGTGGCGTCGGCGCTCAGCGACAGCTTCGTCGCCGCGTTTGCGCCCGGAGTCCAGACCTCTCCCCAGTGAATGCGAGTGCCGAACAGTCCGGTTCGACCGCGCGCCCGTGGGCGCGAGTACTCGACGGCGATCTTCGTCCCGTCAACCGTCTGGGAGACCGCACCGGCCTCACTCGCCATGAGCTGAGCTCGAGCGACCGGGACATGGGCGACGAACGATGACGCGGCAATCACGGCGATCAACGATCCACGCATGACGGCTCCTGGCCAAAGTGAAGGTCAGCCGTAGCGGTCATCGATCGCCGCCCTGATCTCGGCGAGCGTCTTTCCGCTGCGGTTGAGGCGGAAGGCGAGACGGCCCTGGCCGCGGCAGATATCGCACATCCTGGCCATGCCGTCTCCCTCGAAGCAGCTGAGGAGAGAATAGAAGCCTTCGGCGCTCGCACAACCGCAGTGACAACGGATGCCGTCCACGATCGCCGGGATCTGTCGCACTTCGTTGAAGGCAGTCAGAGCACGCGGGCTGTCGCGCAGGCGCTCCGCGGGAACCACTTTGGATGCATCGATCCCCGGACGCGGGACGGGATGCGGGCCGGACTGCGGTACGTGCGCTTCGCAGCCGCGGACAATGCGCAATGGATCGAGACCGAGGGCCAGCAGCGCCGCGATGACCTCGCGACGTGACATCAGTGCCACTGACATAGCCGCTCCGGTTCTGGCGCACGACAGCGCCGACGGACCCAGTATACGGCGCCCCGGCGGGATGGACCATGGGCTGTGACCACCGGCACGATGGCCCGTCGATATTGGGATTGCATCCCCACCCGGGCACTTCGCCCGGGGACCACCAACCCCGGAGAGAAGGTGTCGGGACTTTCATTTCGCGCTGTCGCACAAAACGTCGTCGCATTGGGTCTGGCATGCACAATCGCATGCACCGGCAGGGGTGCGGATGCGACAAAGGCCGAGTCGGTCGTGGCGAGGCCGACGTTCGGATCACTCGGTGCACCAGTTGGGGTGGCGCTCGTGGACTACCGGATGCGCGGGCCTCACCGTTGGTGCGCGAGCTTCGAGGATCGCACGCTTGCCATTGGTGACACGGTCACCCTCGTCTGGCCTGATTCCGGCGCCGATCCGGTGACCGTCGCGGTCACCGAGGTGCGTGCCACGCGCGCCGGTCGCTGCCCGCGCCTTCCCAGCGACACGGCCGATGCGGAGGATCCCGACCTTGGCACCGTCTACCTGCTCGCGCTACCCGGCGCTCCCGATACCCCGGACTCCTCCGCCGTGTTAACGGATTGGGTGACGTCGCCCGGCATCGCCATCGGCGGCAACGTCGCCTGGACTCGCGGCGCGGCCGGCTTCGCGCGCGCCGATCTGGATGGTGACGAGAACCCCGAGCAGGCGCGTCTCTGCACGAGTCAGGAGGGCGCGTGGCTCAGCCTCTGGACGGTGCTCGACAGCGCCAACGGTGGCGGCCCCCCCGAGCATCGCCGTTGGCGCACCTACCAGTCCCTCGGTTATGACGTCGAGCCATCATGCACGGAGATGGAAACCGACGACGATCCGCCCGAGCCCGAGACGCCGACGAGCTGACCGCGATTACCGGTCGCGGCCGGTCTTCACGGGACGGCCGGTCGTCCACGGAACCCCGGCGGCATCGAGCGATGCCATGAAGGCCGGGAGCTTCTGCATCAGCGTGTTGAGGCGCTGCAGCTCACGATCGAGATCGGCAGGGACATCAGTGAGCGCCTCCCGCTGATACTGGGTCGGCATCGAGTTCGAACCGTTGATGCCGCTCGCGGTGCCGAGGCGCTGTTGCACGGCAAGGCCAGCCGGGCGCGGGGGCGCGCCATCTTCCTGCTGTTCCGCGGGCGGTCCGCCAGCGGCGCCGCCGCCAGCACCGCCGCCGCGACCACCACCGGGTGCACCGCGCAGCTTCGCGATGATGTCGTCGAGCTCGCGGTTGAGCGCATCGACTTCTCGGCTTACGGCGTCGGGAGCCGGTGTCATCGAGCGGATTGCCGTGCGCGCTTCGGTCAGCGTCGCCTTTGCGTCATCGGCGTTGCGCAGCGCCATCGTGAGCTTCGCCTGAAGTTGCGCGACGTTGACGCGAAGGTCGTAGAGCTGCTTCAGCTCCGCGTCGGTGAGCGTCACCATCGCGTCCTTCCGGAGCGTGAACGCCTGCTCCATCACCGCCGGTGCACCGGCGGCGCTCGCGACGGTGAGTCGCGCCCTGTACTGACCCGGCAGCGCGAGCGGCCCTGCGGGCGCGACATTCGGCGCTTCGGCAGGACCTGCTCCGCCGGCTCGGCCACCGCCCGCAGCGCCACCAGCGACTCCCGCGCCGCCGGTTGCTCCGGCGCCACCGCCACCACCAGCGCCGCCGCCACCTGCGCCGCCTGCGCGTCCGCCGGCCGCTGCAGTGGCTGCGACGCGTGGACCGGCGTAGGGCGCATCGACGCGCATGTCCCACGTCACGCGCTGGAGTCCCGCGCGCGGCGGCGCGGGCAGCTCGCGCACATGTACGCCCGACGCGTCCACGATCGACAGCTTCACCCCGCCATCCTGCGGTGCGCTCTTCAAGAGATACGACACCGCGACGCCGACCGGGGGGTTGGCGCCGCTGTACGAACGGGCGCCCGAGCCGAGTGAGCGGGTGTTGTTGAGCGAGTACTGCGTCGCTGACTCGACGGGAAAGAGATGCGCGACGGCAGCACCCTTCGCCGTCGCGAGACCCTCGAGCGGCGAGATGTCATCCATGATCCACATCCCGCGGCCGTGGGTGCCGAGGATGAGGTCGTTGTCGCGCGGGTGAATCACGATGTCGTGCACCGGCACCGGCGGCAGGCCATTGCGAATGCGCGTCCAGCTCCCGCCGCCGTCGAGACTGACGTACGGCGCGTACTCGGTCCCGACGAACAGCAGGTTGCCGTTCCGATGATGTTCGCGCAGCACGTGCACCGATCCCTCGGGAAGGTTCGAGGTGATCGACGTCCACGAGCGGCCGTAGTCCGTCGTCTTCATGACGTACGGCTTGAAGTCGTTGCTGCGGTGACCGTCGAGGGTGACGTAGAACGTCCCGTTGGTGCGCGACGCAACGACACGGCTGACGTACGTCGTGTCCGGCACGCCGGCCCAGCGATCGATCTTCGTCCACGTCTTTCCATCGTCCCGCGTGATCTGGACGATGCCATCGTCGGTGCCGACGATGAGCACGCCCCTGGTCGTCGGCGATTCGTCGATTGTCGAGATGTTGCCGAACTCGGTGACGCCCTCGTTCCGCGACACGGCGTCCGTCGCCGGCACCTTGCCCATCATCGGCAGGGTGTTGCGGTCGATCTTCCGCGTCAGGTCGCCGCCGAGCTGTGTCCAGCTGTCGCCGCGATCCGGGCTGCGGAAGAGGTACTGCGCCGCGAAGTAGATCGTGCGGTTGTCGTGCTTCGAGACGATCACCGGCGCGCTCCAGTTGAAGCGCAGCGGCGCCTCGCCCGGCTTCACCTGCGGGCGGATGCCCTTCCCTTCGCCAGTCCGTGCGTCGAACCGAAGGAGCGCGCCTTCCTGCGACTCGACGTACGCGATGTTGTGATCGGTCGGATCGACGGCGGCGTAGAATCCGTCGCCGCCGGCCATCCGGAACCAGTCGAAGTTCGTGACGCCGGTGCGGTGCCGCGTCTGGTTTGGGCCACCCCACGTGTTGTTGTCCTGAAGCCCACCATACACGCCATAAAACGGTTCCTGGAAGTCGATCCCGATCGCGTAGAACTGGGAGATGGGAAGATCGACCGAGAAGTCCCACGTCTTCCCGTGATCGCGGGTGGAGTAGAAACCGCCGTCGTTGCCGAGCAACATGTGATCGGTGTTCTCCGGATCGATCCACAGGGCGTGATGATCGGAATGCGTGCCGGTTCCGATGTTCGCCCACGTGCGGCCGCCGTCGGTGGATTCCTGGAGGCTGACGCCGAGGTGGATGACTTTTTCCGGGTCCTGCGGGTTGCAGCGGATCTGGCCGAAGAACCACGGAATCGAGGCGAGGTTGCTCGCCCGCCGCCAGCTCGCCCCCGCATCATCGGAGCGGTAGACGCCCGCTTCCCGTCCCTCGGCCACCGCGTACAACGTCGTCGGCTGTGACTTGCAGATGTCGATGCCGACGCGTCCGACCGGCGCCGTGGAGAATCCTTCGGTGAGGCGCGTCCATGTCTTCGCGCCGTCGGTGGTTTTCCAGATGCCGCTCTCGGGGCCGCCGCCAACGTAGCCGTACGCGCGCCGCTCACGCTGGAGCGACGTCGCGTAGAGAACGTCGGGGTTCGTCGGATCCATCGCGAGGTCGGTGAAGCCCGTGTTGGCGTCGATGGACTTCGTGTTCGTCCAGGTCTTCCCGCCGTCGGTGGTCTTGAACAGCCCGCGCTCGCCGCCCGGTCCCCACAGCGCACCCACCGCCGCGACATAGACGGTGTTCGGATCCTTCGGGTGGATGACGATGCGGCCGATGTGCTGCGACTTCTTCAGCCCCATGTGCTGCCATGTCGCGCCGCCGTCGGTGGACTTGTAGACGCCGTCCCCCCACGACGAGCTGCGCATGTTGTTCGCCTCGCCGGATCCGACCCACACGATGTTCGAGTTGGACGGCGCGACCGTGACGTCACCTGTTGACGCAAGGTTTCCCCCCTGGTCGAACACCGGCGCCCAGGTGACACCGCCGTTCGTCGTCTTCCAGATGCCGCCCGTTGCGGCCGCGAGGTAGGCGACCGTGCCAAGTTGTCCGCCGCGCGTCCCCGGCGACTCCGCTACCGCGATGTCGACGACCCGCCCGCTCATCACCGCCGGGCCGATCGAGCGGAGCGGTAGAGAATTGACCAGCGCAGAATCGGTGAGCACCGCGGCGGCGCCACCACTGCGCCCACCGCCCCGCCCGCCCTGGGCGGGGGTCTGGGCCTGTTGCGCGACGAGCGGCGATGCGGTGACGGCGAACAGCGCCGACAGGATGGTCGAGCGGCGGACGCTGGAATTCATGATGGGAATGGGAGACCGGCGATGTGGGAGGGAACGCGGCGGGCTGGAAGGCTACGCGTGCGTCGCAGCGGCCGGCAAGCGTGAGCCTAGAAATACGCGCCGATCGGGGGCCCCGTTGGCCCGACTCCGTGATACCGGCGGGAGGTAGTGTTTCTGCCGACGCCGAACATCGTTTCCCAACTGCCCTGACCTTGCCCGGCGTACGGTTTCCAACGGCGAGTTCGGAGTTGTCGGAGGCACAGGGTTGAGCAACGTCCGCTCAGAACCAATGACTATGCACCTCGATCCGCCGTCAGGCAGGTGTCTGCGCCTCTGACAACTGCGCCTCTGTCAACTCCCAACTTGGTTCTCAAACCGTGGGGTTTACCCGGGGCCGGGTGCATGCGCAGGCGGGTGTCTGTGCCTCCGACAACTGTGCCTCTGTCAACTCCGAACACGGATTTCCAAATCCGGCCCAGCGTACAATCTCAAAGTCGGAGCCCGGAGTCGTCAGCGCCACGGTGCCAAAATCTCAGCCACCACCTAGAACCACGCAACCTCGTTCCGCCCCTCCAGCGGCAGTGGCTCACGATTGAGCCGCACCTGCACCAGCGTCGTCGTGAACGGATAGAAGAACTTCACCTCCGCGGCGCCGAGTAATTCCGAGAGATCGAGCTCTCCATCCCACTTGCCCCCGGGATCGCGACGGTCGGTGGAGCCCAGCGCCTTCTCCCTCCCGAAGCCGTGGTAGCCGACGAGCTGCGAGCCTGACGACGCGATGACGCGCATCCACAGGTTCGGCAGGCGCGCACGCTTGAGCCGCGTGAGGTTCACGTGGAAGCAGCGCAGGCTCGTATCACGGGCGTAGGGATGCACGCTGAGGTCGAAGTCGCGAAGCTCGCGAACGACATTGCGCGCACCGCGGCTGAAGAGCTGGATGTTGTAGTCATGGATCGGATCGCCGCGCTCATCGATTGCGCGAAAGACGAACTGTTGCCACTCATCCATCCGATCGCGTGCGGCACGCGTCCAGCGGCTCGCGTCGGCCTTCCACTGCTCGAGGCCCGGACCGCTGTTCACGCGCAGCGCGCCATCGACCATCTCGATGAGGTCGCCGGGCGGGTCGCTGAGGATCGTCCCGTGATTCACGCCGCCGATCGGCACGAGATCCACATCCGCATTCGCCCACTCGGCGATCGCGACGCGTTCGGTACGCGGGCGCGACGCATCGAGCGTCAGGTCGAGGAGGATCTTGCGCGTGTTGAGCGGCGCGCCGGCCCAGCGCACCGTGCCGTCGGTGCCCGCGTCGTTCATCAGCGATTTCAAGCCGGTGTAGCCCTTCGTCCCGCAAAACACGAACACGTACGGCGTGGACCGCGTCGTTCCATAGACCGGCTCGTCGCCGAGCAGGTCGAGATGGGCCAGGTCCCAGGTGAATCGGCTCCCGAGCTCGAGCCCGTCGAGGACGCGGTCGCCCGCCTCGAGGAAGTCCGGGCCGCGCTCCCGATTGCCCTTGAACAGCGCGCCGAGCCAGCTGCGTCCCTTGTGCGCGAGCGGTGAGCCGAACGTCGCGGGCGCGAGTCCGATCAGATGCTTGAGCCGGTCGCGCCGCTTCGCGTACGCGGTGAGCCATGCCCGGATGACGAGCATCCCCGTCGAGTGCACGATCGCGTCGAACGGCTCATCCGACGCCAGCCCAGCGCGAATGCGCAGCGCCCGATCGAGCCCCTCGGCGATGTCCTTGATCGTGACCTCGTTCGTCAGCGACCGATAGCTCGGAACATGGATCGACGAGACATCGTAGCCGCGCCCGCTCAGCGCACGGCGCCACGGCTCGAACGACGCGCCGAGGTCGGAGTACCCGTGGATGAGGACGAGCGGCAGCCGCGCCAAGACTTACGCCGCCGTGAGCTGGCTCGTGCAGAAGGCGCAGCGACTCGCGGTCGCGTCGATCATCTGCTTGCAGTACGGACACGGCTTCGTCGCGGGCTTCTCGTCGGCCGGCGGCGGCTTGATGAGCGCGCGTGCGATCTGCCATGCGACGAGCGCGACGATGAGGAAGCTCAGAAACGCGCCGAGGAAGTGGCCGACGAGGAAGCGCACCCCGCCGACGTCCACCGCGAGCTCCCGCCATGCGCCTCCAGGGGTTACCCGCCCGACGATCGGCATGATGAAGTCGGCGACGAACGCCTGCACGAGCTCATTGGTCGCCGCGCCGATGACGAACGCGACGGCGAGCATGATGATGTTGTTCTTGACGAGGAAGGCCTTGAAGTCGCGCCACATGGTGATCGGGGCTGAGAGTTTGGGGACTGCCGGATCGGCGCGAGAGAAGTACGGCGGTCGTCGCCGCTTCGGCAAGTCTTACCGTGACACTCTCGTCACTCCCCGTTGAACGACGATGGCGTTCGTAGTGGTGGTGCACGCGCCGCGCACAGAGCAGATGCGCGCGTCGAGGAAGTGCGACCCGAGACGCAGTGCAGGCCCGTGCACGGGCGGAGCGAGCGACCCCCAGGCCTCGGCGGCCGAGACATGGAATCCGCCGGTCCGCTCCTCTCCGGCGTGTGTCACGACGAAGCTCGCGGCATCGATGGGATCGTTGGGCTCGCCAGCCGCGAACCGCAGGAGAACGACCGGGCGGTCCTGCGGAATCACACCGCCGGCGGCCGGCTGCACGAGGGCGATCGTCGGCGCGCGATACGCTGCGGGCGAATCGCTTGCAGGGCGGCGGGGGACATGACCCGCAGCGGCGACCCACATCGCCGCCGCGGGAAGGGTAACGGTCAGGACAACTGAGATATTGCGGCGCGAGATCGTGAACGTGGCAGCCATCGGTGTCTCCATCGCGGGGGCCGCCCCTCATCTCGCCGGCAGCATTGCCTGCGATGCAGAAGGGCTCACCATGGAGACCCGCGGCTGTTACGACTGCGACTCCGGATGCACGCTCCAGCGCATGATGACCGTGCCAAGAATGAGGTCGTCGCGCCGCGGAATCCTGATCGCGGCATAGCCGGCATGAAGCGACGCGAGCTCCACGACGCGCGGACCGACGCGGGCGACGCGTTTCACGACGTAGCCATCGTCCGGGCGCCGCGCGACGACGATCGCGCCGCGACGCAGCGCCGCCCCGAGCTTCACGAGGATCGTGTCGCCTTCGTGAAGCAGCGGCTCCATGCTCTCCCCCGTGACGGTCAACGCCACATGCTGGCCATCGGGCACGCTCTCCGGCAGGTCCACCCAGTTCGTGCACGGCTCGTCCCAGAGGTCTCGGCCGGCACCGGCCGCGACACCGAGGTCGAGCGACGGTGCGCAGCGCTGCGCGGTCGCGCCGACGATGACATCGGCGACCGTCCCATCCATGTGGGGCGACCGCCGTGGAACGGGCCCCCCCATGAGTTGCACGCGATGCTCGCGCGCAGCGATCGACGCGCGAAGCCGCAGCTCGAACGCTTCCGCGCCGGCGGCGAGCGCCGGCCCGGTACTGCGCTCGCGCAACTCGTCCGCCCACCAGCCGATGAACCGCGCGTCCTCGCCGTCGAGATCCATGTCGTTCAGCGCACGGACGCCGAGCAGGGACACCAGCCGGTCGCTCTCCCGATCCCCCACCCGCTGGATCTCGTCGTGCGACGCGGACGAAGTGACTGCGGCGGCGTCGCGGCTGCGCCGCGGATTCCTCTTGTCGCTCATCGATGCTGGTCCTCCACTGCAGGGTTGCTGTTGCCACGTTTTCCGGGGCGCGGTTCCCGCGGCGCGAGCGACGTCGGAACGACGATGTCCACTCGTCGAAAGAACCGATCGATCTCCGCGCGCTCGCCGTCGTCGAGCTGGTTCGCGTGTCGGAACGCCGCCTCGCGGAGGCGACTCCGCAGTCGCGTCACGCGGACACGCAGCGCACCGTGAGTCATTCCCAGCCACACGGCGATCTCGCGCTGCGGCACTCGTTGGCCGAGCCAGCCGAGCAGCCGGCGGTCGTCGAGGGAGAGCCCGCGCTCGAGCTCGAGGGCGAGGCGCTCGATCGACGGCGCCAGCGCGGGCGCGTCAGTGCCAGGCGCGTAGGTCGCGCGAATCGCGCTCTCCGAGACGACTGTCGGCATGACGCGCTGCGCGAGCCCGCCGACCTCGAGCGCGTGGTCGTCTCCGAGACGCATCCTCGTGCGAAGGTCGCGCACGTCGTTCAACGAGCGCTTGCGGAACGATGCCGCCAGGTACGCGACAAGGGATCGCGGCAACGGTGTTGCTGGAAGGCAGAGGCGCACAACAGCGTCATCGAGAAATTCGGTCATGCGCTCCTCCGGATCCGTCGCCGGGACGCGGTGAATGCGCGCGAGGGCACCGATGAGCGGCGCGAAGCGCTCGAAAAACTCGCGGAAGGCGCCGTGCACGTTGCGCCGCATTGCCCCGACGAGTGCTGCGTCGCTCCAGCGCCTGGCGGGTCCCCCGTCTCCGTCGATGCCGGGGCGCCGCTCCCCCACTGCGCTGTCCTCCAGTCGCTCCACCGTTCCTCTCGATTCCACAGGTCATTCGTGCGGCGCGTCGGGAGAAGCGTCCCGACCGATGCTCCCACATGAATGACCCGCGAGTGTTACGCTGCCCGTGGACGCCTCAGACGAGGCGGTCGTGCTCGGCGAGCCATCGGCGCAGGAGGCGCTCGAGCCGGCCGGCACTCGCGGGGCGAATGCCGCTGTCGGCGAGCCGTCGCCGGAGGTGATTCGATCGACCCTGGTCCAGCCCGACCCGCTCCGCCTCGAACAACAGCTCGAGCACATCGAGGATCAGCGGGTCCGTCGGCCAGAAATCGACTGCCGGCTCCTGGACCAGGCGCGGCGCGGGGTCGTCGCCACCAAGGGTCAGCGCTGGGCCGGAAGCGCGCCCGATCCGGCGCTCAATCACCTGCCGAGCCCGCTCCCGGGCGGCCTTCAGCATCTCCTCGGCGCTAGGCCGCCGGCTCGATGCCGTGAAGCCGAGGTTGGCGAGCGCCCGGCCGATGGCCGAGGTCTCGGTGTTCTCGAGGCAGGCCACCGCGTTGATCTCGCCGTCGCCGACCCGTTCCGACGCCCACCCCGTCGCGGCCGGATGAGGGTCAGTCGCGGTGCGAAAAGCGAGTGCCTTGAAGACGATCGCCTCACCCCGCTCGACCAGCTCCGTCTCGATCCGGCCCTGGGGATGCCGCGCGTAGAACAACGCGATTCGCTCGGCGACCGGCGCGTAGTCGCCGCGGGCGAAGGGGGTGGTCATCTTCGGCATGGTCCCTCCCTGACGTTCGGTGATCCGGCGGGGGGATCATGTTAGCCCGAACAGAGACCGAAAGCAAGGAGGCGGAGCGAGCCCCGGTTACCGACGAACCAGCCTAGCCCTTGTCGGCGCCAGCGGAGGGAGGGGCTTCCATGGCGATCGCCTCGCGCTCGCCCGAATTCTCGAGCGACGCCGGGTCGCACGGCTCGCAGGGTCCATTGACGGTCGGCACCGTCCGGACGTCCACCTCGACCATCAGCTCGAGCCGCTCCACGCTGGGGTGCCGGGTGTTGATCTCGGTCGCCATGTCCACGATCCGGGTGGAGATCGCCTCGGCGTTCTCCGCGTCCGGGGAGGTCAGGAGCACCCGGAAATGGGACGACCCCTCGGAGGCGATGAGATCCGAGCTCCGGATCTCGCGACACAGCCGCCAGCTCAGCGACCGACGAATCCGCTCGTCGCCGCCCTTGACCTCGATCTTGAGCACCCGGACACCGTACTTCCGTCGGCTGGCCCGCCGTTCCTCCCAGTCCCTGATCATCCGGAAGTAGGGCACGTTCGGCAGCCCGGTCGTCGGATCCGTCAGTGCGCGCCCTAAAAACCCGTCCATTGCCATGAGCTGCCTCGGAAAGACGACTGCGTGATCCCGGTACTAGTGCAACGAGCGTGCGCGGGATTGTGGATTCCTCCCGGATCGACCGAAATGTGAACCTGAGTAGCGCGGCACGCTTTCGCAACGCACCGGGCCACCGGTCGTCATTCCGGAGCGGTGCCCTCGCCCGCGCTTTCCCTCGGCAACGACTTCATGACGGCCCTCCTGTACCTGGTCTTCGTCCTGTCCGGCGCGGCAGGGCTCATCTACGAGTCCGTTTGGAGCCGGTACCTCGGACTGTTCGTCGGCCACAGCGCCTACGCCCAGATCATCGTCCTCGTCATTTTCCTCGGCGGCATGGCGCTCGGGGCGGTCGCCGTTGGCCGGCGGTCCGAGAAGCTGCGTCAGCCCCTGGTCTGGTACGCCGGCATCGAGATCGTCGTCGGGCTCATCGGGCTCGTCTTCCACGACGTGTTCGTCAGCGTCACGGCCATCGCGTACGACTCGATCTTCCCTGCGATGCCGGGGGCGACGGGTGTCATCGTCGCGAAGTGGGTCATCGCCGCGCTGCTGATCCTTCCGCAATCGGTGCTGCTCGGGGCGACTTTCCCGCTGATGAGCGCCGGCGTGCTGCGCCTCCTTGGCCAGGTGCCCGGGCGTGTGCTCTCCCTGCTCTACTTCTCGAACAGTCTCGGGGCGGCGGTCGGCGTGCTCGTCGCGGGATTCTACCTCATCGGCGCCGCCGGCCTCCCCGGAACGCTGCTCGCCGCGGCGATCATCAACCTCGCTGTCGGGGTCACGATCATCGTCGTCAACCGGACGTGGCGCTTCGAGCTCGATGACACGGCCGCCCACCGCGCGCGCGAGCAGACGATCGCCAACGCGGTCGCACCCGAGCCAGCCGCGCGCGACCCGCTGCTGACGCTGCTGCTCGCCGTGAGCTTCGGCACCGCCGCGGCGTCGTTCATCTACGAGATCGCGTGGATCCGGATGCTCTCGCTCGTGCTCGGAAGCGCGACGCACTCCTTCGAGTTGATGCTCTCGGCATTCATCCTCGGCCTGGCGCTCGGGGCGTTCTGGGTGCGCGCGCGAGCGGACCGCTTCACCGATCCGATCCGCGCGCTCGGGATGGTGCAGTGGGCGATGGGCACGCTCGCGATTGCAACGCTGCCGCTCTACCTCATGTCGTTCGAGTGGACGATCACGATCCTCCGGACCTTCGGCCTCACCGAAGCCGGCTACCACGGGTTCGCGGTCGCGCGCTACCTCATCTGCCTCGCCGTGATGCTCCCCGCTACCTTCTGCGCGGGCATCACCCTGCCGCTCATCACCCGCATGCTCGTCACTCGCAGCACGGGCGAGCGGGCGATCGGCCTCGTGTACGGCTTCAACACCTTCGGCTCGATCGTCGGTGCCGCGCTCGCGGGTCTCGTGCTAATGCCGCTCATCGGCGTCAAGGCGCTGCTCATCGTCGGCGCGGCAATCGACATGGCGCTCGGCGTCGCCCTGCTTCTTCGCGCGGAGAGCCGGTGGTTCGCCTCGAGCCGGCTCGCGCCCGCGATGGGATTCGCGTCGCTGGTCATCATCGGCGGCGTGGTGTACGCCTCACGCTTCGACCAGGTGCTGCTCTCCCACGGCGTCTATCGATCGCGCTCCCTGCCGAAGCCCGGCATCGACTCCGTTCTCTTCTACAGGGACGGACGCACGGCGACGGTCAGTGCACTGCGCACCGTACGCACGGGCGCGGCATGGATCGCCACGAACGGGAAGCCCGACGCGTCGGTGAGTGGCGACTGGCTCTTCCCGGAGCGACGCGGGACGCAGCGACGCCCGGTCGGGGGCGATGAGCCGACGCAGATCCTCATCGGGCTCATCCCGCTCGCGTACAACCCTGGCGCACGGAACGCGGCGGTGATCGGCCATGGATCGGGGATGAGCTCGCACATGATGCTGGCAAGTCCGGCGCTCGAGGAGCTCGTCACGATCGACATCGAGCCCGCGATGATCGACGGTTCCCGCGTGTTCTATCCGAGCAACGCGCGCGCGTTCGACGATCCGCGATCGCGCTTCGTCATCGACGATGCCAAGTCGTACTTCTCCGCCGGCCGCCGCCAGTTCGACATCATCCTGTCGGAGCCATCCAACCCGTGGGTCAGCGGCGTGTCGGGTCTGTTCACGACCGAGTTCTACGCCCGCGTTCGGAACTACCTCACGGACGACGGCGTCTTCGCGCAATGGCTGCACTTGTATGAAATCAGCGATGACCTCGTCCTCAACGTCGTCGCCGCGCTGCACCAGAACTTTCCCTCGTACGAGATCTATCTCGTCTCCCGGTACGACATCCTCATCGTCGCCGGGAAGGGGGCGGATCTTCCGCGGCCCGACTGGCGCGTGCTCGACTTCCCCGCCCTGAAGAAGGATCTCGCGCACCTGCTGCCGATCGATGGGGAGGGAGCCGAGGCGAGCTTTCTCGCTGACAGGGCCGCGTTCGCGCCGCTGATCGAGGCGCGGATCGCGCCGAACTCCGACTTCTTCCCGGTGCTCGATCTCGGCACTGAGCGCACACGCTACATGCTGACGCGCGCCGATGGATTTGCGCGGTTCACAGTGGACCGCTTCGACATGGTCAGCGCGATACGGGGGCGTCACGCGCCACTCGGCGTATCGCCCGCCGGCGCGCTCGGACTGAACCCGAGAGTCCAGGCGAATGCGCTCGGCGCAAGGCTTCGCGCCGCCACGCGGGGCGAGCCCGCGGATTCACTTCCCGCGAACGCGCAGTTCGATGCGATGCGATTCAGGCACCGTTCGCTCCAGGCGTACTTTACCTCGAAGATGCCGCCGTCCGACTGGCGCCTCTTCGTGAGCCTCGCGCTCGAAGTCGAGCGCGACGTGCACGGGGGTTCGGCAGGTGCGGTGGATGAGGCGTATTACACGCCGCTGTTTGCCTACATGAAGGCGGCGAAGGCACCGCCGGCAGCGATCGCCGCCGTCAGTTATGGATACGCGCTCGCGTCGTGGGACTGGCAGCGCGCGATCTCCGCCGGCGATACGCTCGTAGGGGCGTATGCCGGCGGCGTGGACTGGATCCCCGCGGACCTCCTCCGCGATGGCCTCGTCGTCGCGCATCTTCGCCTCGGCGACGTGGCCGGTGCGCGCCAGAGCGCGGCGGCACTCGCGCGCTACAGCACCCGGGACCGGGAGTCCGTGCGCTCGATGCTGCTGGATTCGTACCTCAGCGACCCGACGTCTGCCTCCGGGCTACCGCGAACGGCGACCGCTCGTATTCCCTGAGCAGCTCCGCCGGATCGGCGTAGACCGCGATCGCGCCGGCCAGCTCCTCGCTCGACCACCCGCCGCATCGCAGCCCGACGATCGCGACGCCTGCCCCGGTTGCAGCAGCAACATCGTAGGGCGTGTCGCCGAGCATGAGCGCATCCCCCGGCTCGGCATCCGCCTTGTCCAGCGCGGCAATGACGATGTCGGGGTCCGGCTTCGAGCTCTCGGCATCGCTGGATGATGTTTTCTCCTCGAGCAGGTCCTCGATCCCGGCGACATCGAGGAGACCCTTCATCTCATCTTTCTTCGCCGACGTGGCAACCACGAGTGTGTGGCCGTCATCGCGCATCCGCTCCAGCAGGGCGCGCGCATCGGGGAATGGCTTCAGCGTCGCCAGGTAGCGCTCGCGAAAGATCTCGCTGCGACGCTTCGACATCTTCTTTCCGTCCTTGCTGTCATGCTCGATGCCGAACGCCTTCGGCATGAGCTTGTCGCCGCCCATGCCGATCATGCGCCGGATCGTCTCGTAATCGGAATCGTGGCCGAACTCACGCGCGACGTCGATCCAGGCACGGGCGTGCGCATCGTTGCTGTCGATGAGGGTTCCATCGACATCGAGGAGCACGGTGAGGCTCTCGGACGAATCCGAGTGGGTCGCGTCGCGCATGTGTGAGGCGGGTCTGTATGAGTGATTGCTACCTGGGGCTCTGCAGCGTGCGCTGGAGTTCCTGCGCGCGCTCGAGGTGCGTCCGGACCATGCCGATCGCCGCCTGCAAATGGCTCTGGGTGGCATCAGCCTGGTTCGCCGTGCCCGCCGGCTGCGTCGTTCCGCTGCTGCCAGCCGCGCCGGGGTTGCCTGTTCCCGGATTTGCCGTCGCACCGGCGCCCGCGTTCGCGCCGCCCGCGGCTGCGCCGCTCGCGCTGCCCGAGGCACTTCCGCCCGTTCCACGCATGCCTTCGAGGCGCTGGATGACCGCCTGGTGCCCCGCGACCATCGCCGCGATGTAGGTGGAGTCGAACTTCGCGCCCTTTGCGGTGCCCTGGAGCGTCGTCATCTCCGCCTCGTGCATCTGATGCATTTGCTGAATGTCAGCCCGCGCCCCGGACGGAGTCGTCGCGGCGGTGCCCGTCGCTGGTGCCGTGGCCGTGCTTCCGCTCGCGATGGCACGATCGCATTCGGCCGTCGATGGAGCCGTTGCCGCTGTACCGGGGGTCGTCGCTGGCACCGCGCCGCCTGCGGTGCTGCCGCTCATGGCCGCCGCCATCGTCAGCGACCGGCAGTGGTCGGTCACCATCATGCGGGCGTAGTCACGTACCCCGGCATTTGTCGCCTTCGTCTGGGCGACCCGGCCCGCCTTCACCTCATGCTCGTCCACCGTGTGCAGGAAGCCCATCACCATCGACGGGTCCACCGCGTCCGCGCTCGCCGCGCTGTTGCCCGCACTCACCGATCCGGAGTCGGTTGTCGTATCCCCGCCAACGTTGTCCCCCGAGCTGCACGCCGCGGCGAACAAGGTTGCCGCAACCGCCAGGCTCATCCGACTCCAGTGCTTCTCCACCATATCGACCCCCACCATGGTTGTATGTTAGACATCCCCCGCACGCATGGGTCTAGCAAGAAGCGTACACCCCCCTCCCGCACATCAGGCGCGGTGCGAGCCTCCCCGTGAGAACGATTCGCAAAGTCATTGTTCTCCCTCCACCGTCGCCGAACGCCGACGGTGGTACGAGCTCAGCCGTTCGACCGAGCCCAACGCAATGATGTTCCGGGTCGAGACGCCGCCTCAGCCTCTCCCCCCTGCGGGACCGTGTGCAATTGCACGCGCCGCCGACGTCGAACACGCCCTCGCGGCGCTCGACACCGCGGCGCGGGCGCTTCCGAACGTCGCCGAGCTCTGCGCCGGGGCGCTGACAGTCGAAGCGGTAGCCTCGGCGCGTATCGACGGGCACGATGTGACACTCGCCGAGCTCCTCGCCCACGAGGCGGTGCCCCCCGCCCCCCGAGCCGATGCATCCGGCGATTGTCCGCCGAGCGCCGGCGTCGCGGCCGCAGCGCGACATCTCGACGCCCTGCGTTTCGGGCAGCGCCGACTCGCCGGCGTCGGCATGCTCACCGGCGACATCCTGCTCGGCGTCCTCGCGCGGCTGATCGGCCCGTCATCGCCCGGAGCGTCGAATGTCCCCGCCCCGGTCATCGCGGCGATCGGCGTCCTCGATCAGTCGCTGCGTGACCCGACCGCACGGGGCTCGGCGGTGACGGCAGTGGCGGTCACCGCTCACATGCTCGGACCGCTTGCAGCCGAGCTTCCCCAGGGCGCGCCCCTCGCCCGCATCGGTGCCCTTCTCGCGCTCTGCGGAAGCCTCCGTCCGTGGCGTGCGCTGACCGCCCCGAGCGCCGGAGTACTGTGCAGGCAGGGGCCGTCGGAGGATCGCGTCGCGTCCACCCTGCTCGCTTCAGACGAGTCCATCTCCGTGCTGGAGCAAGCGTCCACCATCGTAGCGGACGAGATCATCGAGGGCGTCGCGAGCGCGCTCGCGCTGATGCACCGCGCGTCAGTGCTGGCCGAGGAGAACGAGCGTCGCATCGGGTCGTTCAGCGGGGCGGCGCACTCCGCCCGACTCGTTCATCGCGCCTTGCAGGCGGATCCAATCACAAGCCTGCCCCAACTGCTCTGCGACACCGGCCTGCGCATCCAGGCTGCGACCTCCGCCCTGCACCGCCTTCGCGCGCTCGGCATCGTCCGCGAGGTCACCGGGCGCCGCCGTCATCGCATATACAGCTACGACGGGTGGATCGCGCTGCTGGACGAGTCGCTCTGTGGTCGGGCGATGCCTCGCGGGCGGACCTTATCCCCTCGCGGCGATGTATAGTATATTCGCATGCCGATGACAGCTGCCCGCCGCTATTTCCGGTACCTCGTGCTCGCTCTCGCCACAGTTCAGATCGTGGCGTTCGCGGGCGCGCCGATACTGGAGGGCAGGCTTGCCGTCTCCAGCGTGCGCGACGCGGTCACCGAAGGTGGCGACGCGCCGCACGGCGTTCCCTCGCACGATCCGAGCACCTGCGCGCTCTGCCAGCTCATCAGCTCCGTCGCGCCGCCCCCGCCGCCCCAGATCATCCTCGCACCGCGAGATGATGCCAGCGGGCGCATCGTGGTCGCCGTCGATCGGCCTCTGCAGCGCTACCGGCGCACCGGAGTCCTCTCCCGAGCACCCCCGCCGCTCCCAGCCTGAAGCCCCTCCGGCGCACTCGGCGCCCGGAGAACACACTTCCTGGGAGTACAACACATCATGACGCTCCGTCAGCAGGGGGCGGCCGCCATCGCGGTCGCCGCGCTGTGGGCAGTGCAGGTGGACGCGCAGACTGCAGCGGACACGATGCCCGCAACGCCGGGACGTGCAGCACAGGGAGCCGGCGCTTACATGAACATCGGCTTCTCATCCCTCGCCGATTTCGGCTGGTCCTCGGCGCGGGATGTCGGCTCGCTCCAGCTCGGTGACCATGACCCGAAGGTGCGCGGCTTCACCATCCCGAACTCCGAGCTCTCCCTCGACGGCGCCGTGGATCCGTATTTCCGCGGCTATGCCAACATCGTCTACAAGATCGATCCCGAAGGCGAATCGGCGTTCGAGCTCGAGGAAGCGTTCTTCCTCACGACATCGCTGCCGGCCAACCTTCAGCTGAAAGGCGGGCAGTTCTTCGCCGAGTTCGGGCGACAGAATACGCAGCATCCACATTCGTGGGCGTTCGTCGATCAGCCGCTGGTGCTGAACCGCATGTTCGGTCCGGACAACCTTCGCGGCCAGGGCGCACGGGTCTCCTGGCTTCTCCCGACCTCGTGGTATACCGAGGCGATGGTCGGAGTCCTGAACAGCAACGGCGAGACGATGTTCAGCTTCCGGACGGAAGAATCGTCGGAGATCCATGGCGGTACGCCCGCCGAAACGTCGGTGAACGGGGGCACGGACCTCGTGTTCGTTCCACGGCTCGCCACATCGTTCGATGTCGGTGACACCCAGTCGTTCGTGCTGGGAGCGTCAGCGGCGCTGGGGCCGAACAACTCCGGTCCCGACGCGAGCTCGCAGGTCTATGGAGCCGACCTGTACTGGAAGTGGAAGTCGGCATCGGCATCGGCCGGGTTCCCCTTCGTCTCGTTCCAGACCGAAGCGATGTACCGCCGCTACGATGCGGCCGAGCGCGAGTCGATCGATGATCCGTCAACGACGCTGCCGGCCGAAGTGCTCGGCGATCGTGGCGCGTACGCGCAGATCCTGTGGGGAATTCGGCCACGCCTTGTTGCAGGGCTGCGCGGAGAGCGCGCCAGCGGCAATGACGCGGCCTTCGACTCGGAACTGCGCGCCGACCGCACGCGCCTGTCGCCGAACCTGACCTGGTATCCGACGGAGTTCTCGAAGGTCCGTCTCCAGTACAACTACGACGATCGCCAGGACATCGGCCGGGACCACTCGCTGTGGATCCAGTTCGAGTTCCTCCTCGGCGCACATGCGTCACACAAATTCTAACGCCGACAATCCGACATGATGCAGCATTCGATGATCAAGCTCGCGACGGCGGCAGTGATCGCGCTCTCGGCGATGGGAACGGCATTCGCCGCGAAGTTGAACGTCGTCGCCACGACCCCTGACCTCGCGGCCATCGCCGCCGCAATCGGCGGGACCGCCGTGAATGTGAAGGCGCTGGCAAAGCCAACGGAGGACCCGCACTTCGTCGATGCGAAGCCGAGCCACATCGTCACTCTCAATCGTGCGGACGTGCTGATCGATGGCGGGGCCGAGCTCGAGCTGGGCTGGCTCCCGCCCCTGCTGGAGAGCGCGCGCAACGCGAAGATCAGCGCGAACGCACCGGGCCGCGTCGTCGCGTCCCAGCGGATCCGCATGCTCGAAGTGCCGAGCTCGTTCGATCGCTCCAAGGGCGACGTCCACTCGCTCGGCAACCCGCATTTCCTTCTCGACCCCCTCAACGCGAAGATCGTCGCCGCTCATATCGCGGAGCACTTCGCCAAGGTGGACCCGAAGTCGGCGGCGCTGTACCAAGCGAACCTCCGGACGTTCAATGCGACGATGGACGCGAAGCTCATTGAGTGGCAGCGGACGCTCGCCCCGTTCAAGGGCGCGAAGATCGTGACCTACCACCGGGACTTCCCGTACCTGGCCGAACGGTTCGGGCTCGAGGTCGTCGAAACCCTGGAGCCGAAGCCGGGCATCGCGCCATCGCCGGCGCACCTCGCGCGGGTGATCACGGCGATGAAGGGCGCACGCGCCCGGGTCATCCTCGTCCAGCCTTACCAGAGCCGCAAGACGGCCGAAACCGTGGCGCGACAGAGCGGCGCGACCGTGCTCGACATGCCGCAGCAGCCCGGCGCAGTGAAGGGCGTCACGACGTACTTCGACCTGATGGACAGCATGGTCGGGAAGCTCGCCGCGGCGCTGGCGAAGCCATGAGCGACGTGGACCTTCAGGTCGTCTGGCAGGTCATGAAATGGCCGCTGGCGGCGTGTCTGCTCCTCCCACCGCTCCTCGTCTACCTCGGCGTCCACGTCGTCCAGCGCGAGGTGATTTTCGTGGACCTCGCGCTCGCCCAGGTCGCGACGCTTGGCACCTGCCTCGCGCTGCTCCTCGGCTACCATTTCGATGACCGGGCCGCGTTCTGGATCTCGCTCGCCGTGACCTTTGGCGCGGCCGCGCTGTTCAGCTGGTCGCGAAGCACTCACGAGCAACCGGTGCCACAGGAGGCGATCATTGGCATCACCTTCGTCGTCGCGGCAGCCGGGGTGATCCTCATGCTGAGTCGCGTCGCCGGTGGCAAGGAGGAGCTGGAGCACCTGCTGAGCGGCGACATCCTGAACGTGACGGCGATCGAGGTAGGCCGGCGCAGCCTGCTCTTCGCCGCGCTCGCGGCGTTCTACGCGTTCTTTCACAAGCGATTCGCCTTGATCTCCGCGACACCGGCGACGGCGTACGCGCAGGGGCTCAACGTCCGGCTCTGGGATTTCCTGTTCTACGCCGCGTTCGCCCTGGTGGTTGTCAGCTTCGTGCGCGTCGCCGGCGTCCTGCTGACGTTCGCGTACCTCATCGTTCCGGCGGTCTGCGCCGTCATGCTGGCGGAGGGCTGGATGCGCCGGCTAATGGTCGGATGGGGGATCACGGCGGCCGCGAGCCTCGCGGGGCTCTTTGCCTCCTACCAGCTCGACCTGCCAACGGGTGCGGCGGTCGTCTGTGCGTGCGGCCTTGCCCTCATCATTGTCAGCATCATCGCGTCGGCGCGTCGACGCCAGGGCGCCGTGGTAGCCTAGGAATCGGGGACAGGAGCAACGCGGACGTTGATTCGCGCGGCTCCCTGTCCTATCGTAGGCGCCGCCGCTGGCCGATGCAGGCCAGCGGGGGGGCAGCGGTTCGCAACGCAACCGCCCTGCACGAGCCGCCGGGGAACGCTGGCGGCGCCCTTCCTTGAATGCCCGATGTCACGCAACGGAACCACGCCGACGATCCTCCTCGTCGAGGACAACGAGGACAATCGAAGGATTTACGTCACGATCCTCGAGCACGCCGGGTATCGCGTGCTGGAAGCGGTGGATGGGGAAGCCGGGCTCGCCCTCGCGCGTGCGGAGATGCCGGACATGATTCTCATGGATGTGTCGATTCCCGTGATTGATGGCTGGGAAGCGACGCGCCGGCTGAAAGCGGATCCGGCGACGAGCGCGATCCCGATCGTGGCGCTCACCGCGCACGCCCTCGCGAGCGACCGGGAGAAGGCGATGGAAGTCGGCTGTGATGGCTACATCGCAAAGCCTGCCGAGCCGCGGCTCGTTCTCGCTGAAGTGGAGCGCCGTGTCGGCCCCGCGTCGCGGTGACGCCGACCTCGTCCGGGCGGCGGTTCCGCTGAATCCGGAATCGGCGTCCAGGACGCTCGACGGCATGCTCGCGGATGGTGGGCTGGCGCGCGCGCTGCTCGAGCAGAGCCCCTTCAGCACGGTGGTCTACGCGCCCGACAGCCGGCCCGTCTACTCGAACCCGGCCTTCGAACGGTACTGGAACACGAGGCTGGCGGACGTCCCGCCGGGATACCGGGTTCTCGAGGACCAGCAGCTCATCGCCCAGGGAATGCTGCCGCTGCTCCAGCGTGCGTTCGCGGGGGAGACGGTGACGCTGACACCGGTGCGCTACGACGTGGCCGAGGTGACGGGACGCGGCCGCCAGCGTTGGACCCAGGGAAGCTTCTTCCCGATCCGGAACGGACCCGGGACCGTGGTCGCCATCGTGCTGGTGCACACCGACCTCACCGAGCGCATCGAGGCAGAGGAAGCCCTCCGCAACAGCGACGAGCGCGCGCGGATGGCGCTCGAGGCGGGCGACATGGGCGCATGGCACTGGAACGTGGCGGATGGCAGCGTGGGATGGTCGGAGACCCTCCAGCGAATTCACGGGCTCGAGCCCGGCACCTTCCCCGGGACCTTCGAGGCCTACCAGTCGGACATCCACCCGGACGACCGGGCACGCGTGCTCGACACGATTCGCCACAGCCTCGACGGCAGCGACCACCACCTCAGCTACCGGATCATTCGCCCTGATGGCGCCGTTCGCTGGCTCGATGCGCGCGGACGCGTGCTCAGGGATGAGGCCGGACGTCCGCAGCGGCTGGTTGGCGTCTGCACCGATGTCACAGAAGACAAGCAGAAGGAGGACGCCGCGCGCTTCCTCGCCGAGGCGAGCACCCTGCTCGCCTCCTCGCTCGAATACGACATCACCCTCGCCAACGTCGCGCGCCTCGCGGTCTCGTCGCTCGCCGACTACTGCATCATCGACCTGCTCGAGACGGGCACGCCGCCGGTCGTGCGTCGTGTCGCGGCAGCGCACGTCGATCCAGCGCGGCAGGCTCTCGTTCAGGAGGTCCTGCGCTTCCCGCCACCGTTCGAATCGGACGGCATTGTCGCGCGGACGCTGCGCAGCGGACTGCCACAGCTCGTCGCGATGCTGAGCAACGCACCGCGCGAGGCCGCGGCCCAGGACCGACCCGACCATCAGGCGGTGCTCGAGGCCCTCGGACCGCGTTCGATCCTCTGCGTTCCGATGATCGCGCGCGGCGCGACCGTCGGGACGATCCTGCTGGCGTACGCCGAGTCGGGGCGGCGGTATGGAGACCGCGAGCTCGGACTCGCCGTCGAGCTCGCGCGGCGCGCCGCGAACGCGGTGGACAATGCGCGCCTGCTTCGCGAGACGACGAGCGCACGCATCGCCGCCGAAGCCGCGGCGGCGGAAGCGCGGGCCGCCAACCGGGCGAAGGCCGAGTTCCTCGCGGTGATGAGCCACGAGCTCCGGACGCCGCTGAACGCGATCGGCGGCTACGCGGAGCTGCTCGAGATGGGGATCCGCGGACCCGTCACCTCCCAGCAGCTCGAGGACCTCGCGCGAATCCGGCGGAGCCAGCGACACCTGCTGTCGCTCATTAACGACCTGTTGAACTACGCGAAGCTCGAAGCGGGCCGGGTGCAATACCGGATCGATCGCGTCCCGGCCGCCGAGCTGCTGGCCGGTCTCGACGCGCTCATCGGTCCGCAGGTCGCGGCAAAAGGATTGGAGTATCGAACCGCCGCGCCGGACGATGCCGTCGCGATCTCCGCCGACGCCGAGAAGCTGCGCCAGATCCTGCTCAACCTCCTCTCGAACGCGGTGAAGTTCACGCCCGCGGGGGGTCGCATCGAGGTCACGGTGATCCCCGACGGCGAGTCCGTACACATCGACATCACGGACACGGGCTCCGGCATTCCCGGTGACAAGCTCGAGGAGATCTTCGAGCCGTTCGTCCAGCTGGGCCGTGGGCTCACCAAGCATCAGGATGGCACAGGCCTCGGCCTCGCGATTAGCCGTGAACTTGCCCGGGCCATGGATGGGGAGCTGACGGCGACGAGCGTGCTGGGAGAAGGCGCAACGTTCAGGCTGACGCTCCCGCGGGCGGAGTGACACGGGCGGGCCGACGTGCGGCCCGTCCCGGTTCAGCGCAACGCTATCGCTTCGCGGTCGATGTACTCGTCCGCAGTGCGGCTTCGATCTCGCCGCTCGTGATCGCGCGCGGAATGGCGTGGCCATTCTGCTGCGTCGTCGGGACCGTGACGCGAACGACCTCGCCCTGCGCCCCGAGCTGGACCAGTGCGCCGGCCTTCGAGTCGGTCTCCTGGGTCACCGCGATGGCGAGCACCCAGCTCCCCTCGGCGGGCCACTGCTTGCGCAGGGCGAAGACTCCCTCGCGCGACGTACGGGTGAAGCGGAGCGGCACGCTGCGACGCTTGCCCTCGACGCTCCCCTCGGCCGTGCCCTCGATCGGGAAGTTCATCGGCGTGCCGTGGTGGAATGCATGCACGAGAAGGAGCGCGTCGCGGGTCGTGGCGTCGTACGGACTCGGCGGATACTCGATCGAGATCCACGGCGGGCCCATCGGCGCTGGCGCCAGGGCGAGGATGCTGACGAGGGCGATGGCGCCGGTGATGAGGCGGGTCGGGCTGAACATGGGTGGCTCCTGTGAGAGTGGTTGCTGCTCCACTGAGATGCCGCCCGCCAGTGTATCGCTTATTTGAAAGGGCGAAGTCCAACTAGCGCGTGCGGGGGGCGATGCAGACGACTTCGGCCCGCGCGAGAAACCCTACCGCTTTCGCAGCGTGATCGGTCCCTTGAACGTCCGCACGATGACCTGTGCGCCCTTGGGATCGGTCTGGAAGGCGAGCTGCTGCCCGCGTCCCTGACGGCCGGCGATCGGCGCGTGGCTGTCGAAGAGATTCGTGATCGACCCGTTGACGCTCGTGAGGTCGAAGTCGGCGGCTACCGACGGAGCGAAACGCAGCTCAACCGAGCCATTGTGGTTGTCAACATCGATGCTCGACGCGCGCTCCATTCCCGCTGCAACGCTGATGGCGCCCGTCACGGATTCGAGGCGAGCGCGCTGGAGTCCGGTCGCGGTGACGGTGAGGCGTCCACTGACGGTGGACGCGACGAGGTCGTCAACCTTGCCCGCGACGGACAGCGTGCCGCTGCCCGTGCGGACGCGGGCATATGGCGTCGTGGCGCTCAGGGAAACCGACCCATCAATTGCCTCCGCCTGCACCTCCGCCGCCGCGCCCGTCACCCGGATGTCGCCACTGACGGTGTTGAACCAGCCGGAGACATCGCTGATCTCCATCGAGGCACTCGCCGTACGGACGTTGAGGCGTGCACCGCGCGGGACGCGCAAGGTGATGCGCGCGGGGCGGGGGCAGCTCCGGGTATGGCGTCGTCGAGGCCTAGCTTTACCCCCGAAACGCCGCCGCCGAAAAAGAGGCGGTCACCCTTGGTCACGGTTCCCTCGACGACGAGGGAGTCGCGATCCCAGCCGATGACGCGGATGCTGCCATCGGGGATCCACACATTCACCCCGACGTCGCCATTGACGCGCAGCGCCCGATGCACTGGCGTCTGGGCGCGCCCCGCATCGGCCAGCGCCATCGAGGCAAGCACCAGGGTCACGGCAATCAGCCGCCGACGCAGGGTCATGATGTGGACACCTGGCGCACGAGCGCCGACTTCTGCCCGTACGACGCCTTCAGCAACTGACGAAGCGCGTCATTGCCGGGATCCTCGGCAAGCGCCACGCGGATCTCGGCGATCGCGGCGTCGATGATGGCGAGATTGCGCTCGACCTTCGCGATGGTTTCCGGCTGCAGCTTCCCGCGCTGCCCCGCGAGGAGCGCACTGAGCTCCACGTCGAGCCGGTCGTACTCGTCGCTCGCCCTGCGCACCGGTGGGCCGGCCGTCCCGACCGCCGGCACGACGGAGTCGGCACGCCGCGCGATGTCGGTGTCGCCAGGATTGAGGTACACTGCCGTGAGTGCCGATGAAGCGACGATCAGCATTACAGCAGCGGCGGCAAGCCAGCGCGGATCCCGCACGAACGATCCCCAGCGGGAGCGCGGCCCGGTCGCCGCCGGAGCCGCGGTAACCCGCTGCGCCCTGATGCGCGATCGAATGTCGGGCCACAGATCCGCGGGCGGCTCGATCGCGCGCGGCAGCGACGCGGCGAGCGCAAGCAGCTCGCGGATGCGCTCGACCTCCGCCCGGCAATGTGCGCAGAGCATCAGGTGGCGCGCGACGCGACCCGCCTCCGCCGGACGATCGGAATCGTCCGCGGCATCGTGCAGCTCGTCCTCGGTCAGGTGCATCGCCGAATCATGCATCATCGGTTCAGTGCCTCCATCAACAGTCGGCGCGCCCGGAACAGCTGGGCGCGCAGCGTCCCCTGCGCAGAGCCGGTCATTCGCGAGATCTCCTCGTGCTTGTATCCCTCGACGTCGTGCAGGATGAACACGCGCCGAGTTGCAGGCGGGAGTGCGGCGATTGCCGCCTCGAGATCCATCCGGTCTCCATCGTGTCCTTCGGTGCGTGTCGGCATCTGTGCGCTCTCGATCCCGGCGGGATCATCCGTCGGCTCGACGCGGGCGATGCGGCGCCGGGTGGACCGCTCGCTCTCGAGCACGACGTTCACCGCGATGCGGTGCAGCCACGATTCGAAGGCGCTCTCCCCGCGGAACCCGTCGAGGCGTTCCCACAGGCGGACGAACACATCCTGTGTCAGCTCCGCCGCCCGCTCACGGTCTCCGGACATTCGGAGGCAGATCGCGTAGACACGGCCCGAGGTCGCCCGATAGAGTGACTCGAACGCACGCTCATCGCCGCCGATCGCCGCCTTCGCGAGGGCATTCAGGTCATCGCCGCGGCCGCTCGCCTGCGGCGTGTGAGCCAGTTCCGGTCGGTCGGCCAGTCGTTCGCTCCGAAGCATTCCAGGAGTGAGATGCCGCTCGGGCTCCCGGTGCTTACTCGTTGAATGCGCTGCCGATGAAAACGTGTTGGGCAAACGAGGGCAAGGGGCACGCGATCGCCATGGCATGACTACTGGCCACGGGGATGCGCCGACCTGTAGTATCTGCCTCGACTCCGGCTCCCTCTCCGCCGCATGACCGACCGTCCACCCCGCCTCCTCGACCGCCCCATCGACCGCCGCGACTTCCTCGGGAAGCTCCGCGCGCTCGCCGGCAACGTCGCACTCGCGTCACTCGCGGCATGCGACGTACGCGAGTACGCACGGGCGCACGGGGCCAAGCTCCGCCTCTCCATCGCGACGGGCCCGATCGGCGGCACGTACTACGTCTACGGCGGAGGCCTGGCGAGCGTCATCAGCCGCCACATTCCCAACGTCGAGGCGACCGCGGAGCTCACCGGCGCATCGGTCGACAACCTGAGATTCCTGCGCCTGGGGCGTGCCGACCTCGCGCTCGTCGCGGGCACATCGCTCTACGAAGCCTACACCGGCACGGAGTCGTTCAAGGAGCTCGGACGCGTGCCGGTTCGCGCGCTGGCGGTGCTCTACATCCAGCCGATGCACTTCGTCACTTTCGCCGAGAAGGAGATCAGGTCGCTCGCGGACCTCCGCGGCAAGGTGGTATCCACCGGCACGCCGGGAAGCGGCACCGATGACATGATGCCGCGGATTCTTCGCGCCGCCGGCCTCGACCCGGAGCGTGACATTCGCCGCCATCGCCTCGGACCGGCCAACGCCGGAGAAGCGCTACGGGACGGCAAGATCGACGCGTTCTTCTGGAGCGCGGGTGTGCCGAGTGCTGCGGTGCTCGATCTCGCGACCTCGTTCCCGAAGCGCCTCCGCCTCGTGCCGAGCGCGGATGTTCTGGCTGCGCTACAAAGTCGAAGCACACCGACGCTCTTTCTTCACTCGGTCATCCCGGGCGGTAGCTATCCGGGAATCAGTGAGGATGTCGCGACCGTCGGCGTTGCGACGCTGCTCGTTGCCGACGCGGGGATGAGCGAGCCGCTCGCCTACGACATCACGCGCATGCTCTTCGACCGGCGCGAGGAGCTCGGCGCCGTGCACGCGGAAGCGCGAACCCTGTCGCCGGCATTCGCGAGCAGCGGATCACCGATTCCGTTTCATCCAGGCGCGGTGCGATACTACCGCGAGCAGGGCACGATGCCTCCCGCGCCATGATGGCACCGGATACGCCGCGCGAGGCTTCGACCGCTCGCGTCGCGCTGGACATTGCGGAGATCCCCGCCGAGCGTGCGGCCGAGGTGCTGGAGCAGTTCGAGGCCGAAGCGGCGACCCGGCGACTCTCAGGCGCCCCGAGGATGATCGTCACCGTGCTGGCCGCCGGCCTCGCGATGTACGCGATCTACTGGGTGCTGGCGATCATCGAAGCGCAGGCGTACCGGACGAGCTTCCTCCTCGTTGCGCTGGTGCTGACCTTCCTGCTGTACCCGGGCGGTCCTGCGACGCGCTCGCGCGTCACGATCGTGGACTGGTTGCTCATCGCGCTCTGCGTGGCGGCGTTCGCGTGGCCGCTCCTCGATGCACGCTTCCAGTATCGCGCGGCGATGCCGACGACGGCTGACCTCGTGTTCGGCGCGCTCGCGATCGTGCTGGTAGTGGAAGCGACGCGTCGCACGGTCGGATGGGTGCTCCCGGCAACGGCGATCGGGTTCCTTCTGTACGCGTACCTCGGACCGCTGTTCGACCTCGTCGGACTCGGCATCATTGCCCACCGCGGCTACGCGCTCGACCGCCTCGTCGGCATCCTGTACATGACGCTCGACGGCATCTTTGGCGTCCCGCTCGAGGTCGCGGCGACGTACATCATCCTCTTCACGATCTATGGTGCGGTGCTCGAGGCATCGGGGGCGGCGCGCTTCTTCATCGACTGGGCCATGGCCGCGATGGGACGCTCCCGGTCCGGCTCGGGCCCCGGACGCACCGTGACCCTGGCGGGCTTTCTCCTCGGCACCGTGTCGGGAAGCGGCGTCGCGACGACCGTGACCCTCGGATCCTGCGCGTGGCCGCTGCTGCGCCGCGCGGGATATACAAGGGAGACAGGCGGAGCGATTCTCGCCGCGGGAGGGATCGGCGCGATCCTGTCGCCGCCGACGCTCGGCGCCGCGGCGTTCCTCATCGCCGAGTTCCTCCAGATCTCGTACCTGCAGGTGCTCGTGATGGCGACGATCCCGACGGTGCTCTACTACCTGTCGGCATTCCTCATGATCGAGGCCGACTCGCGCCGCATGGCGACGACGCCCGTCGCCGTCGATGTGCCGTCGGTGTGGGAGCTGACGCGTCGATACGGCTACCACTTCTCATCGCTGGTCGTCATCGGCGGCCTAATGGCAGTGGGGATGACGGCCTTTCGGGCGGTCGTGGTCGCGACGGCAATCGCCGTTGCCCTGAGCTGGGTGCGTCCCGAAACCCGGCTCGGTCCGCGCAAGCTGCTCGGGGCGCTCGAGTCGGGCGGACGCGGAGCGCTGTCGATCGTCGCGACGACCGCCGTCGCCGGAATCATCGTGGGAGTGGTGACGTTGACCGGCCTCGGTCTCAAGCTCGCGGGGATCATCGTGTCGATCGCGGGTGGCAGCCTCGCGCTGACCGTGATCTTCTCGGCCCTGGCCGTGTGGCTGCTCGGCCTCGCCGTGCCGGTGACCGCCTCGTACATCATCGCGGCCGTGATGATCGCGCCGGCGCTGACGCAGGTCGGCGTCGCTCCGGTGGCGGCGCACATGTTCCTCTTCTACTACGCGGTGCTCTCCGAGGTCAGTCCGCCGACTGCGCTGTCGCCGTTCGCCGCCGCCGCGATCACGGGCGGGAATCCGTTCAGAACGATGATGCTGACGTGGAAGTACACGCTGCCAGCGTTCCTCGTCCCGTTCGTCTTCACCCTGTCGGGCGAGGGACTGGGCATCCTGCTTCAGGCGCCGCTCTCTGATGTAATACGCTCATCGCTCTCCGCCGCGCTCGGCATCGCGGCGCTTGCCGTGGCATTCGGTGGATGGCTCTGGCGCGCCGCGTCGATGCCGGAACGCATTGGTGCGGCCGCTGGGGGCCTGCTGCTGTGCTATGCGAGCGCCGCGAGCGACGTCATCGGCATCGCATTGATTGTCGTCGTGACGATCGCGCACGTCGCGCGCATCCGGTCTCGAGCGCAGTCCCCGATTTCCTCAGGCGGGCGCTGAATCCGGGAGCGCGATCTCGCCGCGCATAGCGTGCCGAAGGTCGCCGAGGCCCGCGAGCACCCGCACGCCGCGCATCGCGAGCTCACTGGCGAGCGCTGCACTCGCGCCCCCGCCTATGAGCAACTGGATCGACGCAGGGAGTAATTCGCGAAGGGCGCGAACCTCCGCGATGACCGCTTTCCGGTCCGTGACATAGATGATGCTGAGGCCGACGGCGGTGGCATCGGTGCGGACGGCGGCGTCGGCGATGTCGCGTGCGGGGAGGTCGGCGCCGAGATAGGTGACGCGCCAACCTTCGCTCGCGGCGGCGGCGGCGGCGAGGACCGCGCCGATCTCGTGCCGCTCGCCGGCGGGCGTTGCAATGACGAGGTTTGGCGCGCCGGGTGGCGCAGTGACGGTGAGCAGTGCGGCGCTGATGACGCGCTGGACGATCGCCGACCCGAGGTGCTCCTGCGATGGTGCAAGTCTCCCCGCGTGCCACTCGTCACCGAGGCGCCGAAGGAGGGGGGTAGCGACCGAATCGAGGAAGGCCGGCAACCCTGCGGTCAACAGGGTGCGGCGCAGCATCAGCTCGAGGCCTGGACCATCCAGGGCGACGATGCGCTCGAGCGCCGGCGCGAGGATATCGCTCGGCGGTGGAGCGTCCGGTTCGGGTCCACGCTCGACCTTCCGCGCGTCTGCATCCTCGCGCACCAACTGCTCGAGCTCGGCAGTCGGCAACGGCGCGATGAGGCTGATCGAGCGCCCCGCCCCGGTCGCGAGGCCAAGGAGCCTCAGTCGCTCGATGTCGGCATCGGAGTAGAGCCGCTGGCCGCTCGCGGACCGCCCGGGCTCGACGACGCCGTAGCGGCGTTCCCAGACCCGGAGCACGTCCTGGGAGAGTCGCGTCCGGTCGGCGACGACACCGATGGGATGGCGCGCGATGGTGGATTCTTCGCCGGTGGTCATGGGCGAGATATGGCTGGCTGTCCAGCTGTTGTCAAGATGCATGCTTAGACAGAGCCTTGACAAAGGTTGGACAGGATAATATTATCCTCGACAACCGCTGGACAGCCGGCGGTCTGCACCGACCAATCACCTACAGAGGTTCGACACCATGACCAGCACCTGGATTCGCCGCACCGCACTCGCGGCAGCAGTACTCGCCCTTCCCGCAGTTGCTTCCGCCCAGGACGGCGCTGCGAAGCCGTCGAAGGACATCGTCGGCGTTGCGATCGAGGCCGGTAGCTTCACGACGCTCGTGGCCGCCCTCAAGGCTGCCGGGCTCGTCGAGACCCTTCAGGGCAAGGGTCCGTTCACCGTGTTCGCTCCGACGGACGCTGCCTTCGCGAAGCTGCCGAAGGGTACGGTCGAGGCGCTGCTTGCTGACAAGGCCCAGCTCACCGCGATCCTCACGTACCATGTCGTGCCGGGCAAGGTCACTGCGGCCGACGTCATCAAGATGGGCAAGGGCAACCCCGCTACGGTGAACGGCCAGACGCTCGCCGTCTCCGCGAACATGGGCAAGGTCCGCGTCAACGATGCGAACGTCGTCGCCGCTGATGTCATGGCGACCAACGGCGTCATTCACGTCATCGACACGGTCGTCCTCCCGAAGAAGGCCGACGCGCCGTACAAGGAAAAGCAGTAAGCGCGACGAGACAGGCCGAGTCCCGGGTGGCGACAGCTGCCACCCGGGGCTTTTTTCGTTTCCACGATTGGAGCCCGGAACTGTCACCCCCTGAGGACGAAATCCGGAGGTGACGATCATCACCCTTACCCGCAAGCGCTTATAAGGCAGGCGGTTGCGATGTCGGCCCCAGCGCCGGGCGCGAGGTCCCGATCCTGCCTTTCCTCTTCCCGTCACGGTCCCGGTCAAAGTCGGTCGGGCGGAAATCCTGGAGGAAGAGATGAACCGCAACGTCATAATCGCCGCAGCCATCGCAGCCGTTGGAATGACGGTCACCATGCCGCTCGACGCGCAGAGCCGCGGCCAGGGTCGCAGCGGGACCCAGCCGGGAATCGGTCGCGGTCCAGTGGACATCCCGCCTGGTCATTACCCCTCCGCCGGCCGATGCCGTATCTGGATCGACGGGCTTCCCCCCGGCCGTCAGCCGAGCGAGACCGACTGCGCGACCGCGCGCCGTACGGTTCCGCCGAATGGCCGGGTCATCGAGGGCAGGCCGTCGGACCGGTACGAACGCGATGATCGCGACGAGCGCTCCGGCCGGGATGGCCGGGACCGCGATGGCCGCGATGATGACTGGAGCGATGACGACGATCGCGACGGAACCCGGCGTTTCATCGACCGCAACGGGATGGAGTGCGAGGAGAAGGCGGTGACGAAGAAGGGCAAGCGCTCCTACGACCTCAAGTGTCGCGAGCCCAAGAAGGGCCGGAAGCAGGAGCCGGGTGCCAACTGGCCGCCGGTGCGGGCGCAGGACGGCGACCGGAACTGCGACGACTTCAATCGCGATGGGCGCTGCGACGTCCGGTCCGGCCGTGGCTACCCAACGACGCTGCCCGAGATGATCGGCGCGGTCGTCTACGGTCAGGGCCAGCGCACGGATGAAGTGTCGCGGTGGCTGGGTGCAGGTCGATACCAGGTGCGATACACCGACCAGAATCGCGACCGCAGGCCGGAGCGCGTGCGCTGGATGAACAGCGCTGGCGTCCTGCTTCAGGAGTGGAGGGATGATGACCGCGACGGTCGCGCCGATGTCGTGAACGTCTACGCCGCGGGCCGGCTGATCCAGACGATCGGAGGACGGTAATGCGAGCCATGCGAGTGCTTCCCGGTCGGGCGGTGTCGTTCGCCGCGATCCTGTCGCTCGGTGCGTGCGCCAGCTTCACGACGCAGCAGAAGGGCGCGATGGTTGGCGCTGCCACCGGTGCGGTGGCCGGTGGCGCGATCGGCAGGGCGAACGGATCGACGGCGAAGGGTGCGATCATCGGCGCGATGGTCGGCGGCGTCGCCGGCGGCATCATCGGCCGGCAGATGGACAAGCAAGCGGCGGAGATCGCGGGAAAGATCCCGGGCGCGACGGTGGAGCGTGTCGGTGAGGGCATCCAGGTGACCTTCGAGTCGGGACTGCTCTTCGACTTCGACTCCGATCGCGTGCGAGGGGAAGCGGGGACGAACCTGCGCAACCTCGCGTCGAGCCTCGACGAGTACCCGAATACCGACCTCCTCATCGTCGGCCATACTGATGGCGACGGACCGGCCGACTACAACGAGGACCTGTCGAGCCGCCGGGCGCGCGCGTCCGCGGATTACCTCGAGTCGCGGGGCGTTGACCGGCGTCGTCTCCGCACGGCCGGCCGTGGCGAGCGTGAGCCGGTGGCGACGAACGAGTCGGACAACGGCCGCGAGCGCAATCGCCGAGTGGAGGTTGCGATCTATGCGAACGAGGCGTATCGCAACAGCCTGCGCGGCCGCTGACGAACATCGCGCACGGTTCCCCGATGCAGCACGCCCCGCCTGACAATCAGGCGGGGCGTGTTGTTTTCGAGCCGGCGGAGCGACGAGTCGCTGCCGCCCTGGAGCTGCACTGGACTTAGTCGTCCAGGTTGCCGCAGGCGATGACGGTGGTCATGTCGCTTCCCCAGACCGTCACCGAGTAGTTCTTGGCTTCATCGAGCTTGGCCATGAGGGTGGTCGACGCGCCCGCCTTCCCCATGTTGTCGACGGTGAGTCTCGGGTACGAGCCGTGGTCGCCGACGACCATGCCGTTGGCGCCGCACTTGCCTTCGCGCACGTCCCACATGTACGTCGCGCCGCTCTGGGCGTTCTCGAGGCTCACGGTGACCGAGGTCTTGCCCTCGGAGTACCGCGCGCCGGTCTTGCCCTTCACGCTCGCGTACATGCCCTGCCCGTTGAGATCTCCCTTCCAATCCTCGCCGGACTTCGTCGGCGATTCGATGTCGACATCGACCGCGCCGGTCGCTTCATTCCGGTGCGTGCGCACGCACGCCGTCGTCGCCATCGTGAGGCTCGCCATGAGCCAGAGTGCTGATTTCCGCATATTGATTTCCTCCAGGATTTCGTGCTACCGCCGGCGCGATCGCGCCGGGACCGGACACCATATTGGCAGGTTGCGCGCCACAGCACGCTGAAGGAACATCAAGCGGCGAATCGGCCTCGTCCGGGTGACGGGGATCACACACCACCCCTATGCGGGCGCCGCTCGCGGGAGAGAACACCGGTGGCTGCACCTGGAGGGACCGCAGGCGCGTGGGTCAGCGCCCGGACGGGCGCTTCGAGCTATCGAACCGAGATTACGGCCGGCGACCATGCCGTCGTCGCCGATGAGCCCGCCACCGCCGGCGGAACCGACGGCGGGCCTTCACCTTACGAGCTGCTGCTCGCTGCCATCGGCTCCTGTACGGCAATGACGATGCGCATGTACGCCGCACGGAAACAGTGGCCACTCGAGGAAGTCACCGTCCGCCTGCGCACCGGCCGCCGGCACTCCGAGGACTGCGCGGACTGCGAGCAGCGCCCGGTCGGCATCCAGCAGATCGATCGCCAGATCGACATGAAGGGCGACCTCACCGATGAGCAGCGCGAGCGGCTGCTCTACATCGCCGACCGGTGCCCGGTGAAGCAGACACTCGAGCGGGGGATCAAGGTCGTGACCGTGGAGTAGGGGTGGGGCTCCCGCTCTTCAGGGCTTCGTGTGGGGGCAGCTTTTTACAAGCCTGAACAGGAAGAGCATGAAGGGATGAAGAGCATGAAGAACTGCACAAAGCACTGCTTTAAAGGCACTGCAAGGCAGCTGAAGCAGGACATTTCAGGAAAACTGCAAAAAAGAAATTCAGAAACAACTAATGAAAAAGACCAACGGCATGTTGTGCGGCCACGGCGCAAGGATCCATGCGCCGACCTGCACTACATGCCGTTGCTGTCCTGAATGCTCTTCATCCCTTCATGCTCTTCCAGTCACGGCTTCTAAAAAGCCCGACGACATACGGAATCCGGTCACGGCGCAAGGATCCATGCGCCGAACCTGCACTACATGCCGTTGCAGTCCTTCAGGCTCTTCATCCCTTCATGCTCTTCCAGTCACGGCTTCTGGAGACCCCGACGACCCGCGGGATC
>JANPKQ010000181.1:0-1791 GCA_031426115.1 Gemmatimonadaceae bacterium
CCGGCTTCGTTCCGCTGCCTGGATCGAGGCAATGCCGTCCTTCCCGCCATCGCGGAGCTCGCGCAGCCCATCGAGCTCCGCATCGAATCCGGGTCGGATCGCGGCCTCGTCTCCCAGCATCGCCGGAGGACGATCGACCAGGGCGCGGGTGATCTCATCGCCGAGCTCCGCGCAGTTGTCCCATTGCTCGAGGAGATGCGCCAGTGCCCCGACCGGCCCGAGCCGGCCCATCGCATCGCGCACGATCGGCAGCCGGGCAATCGAGGCGCCGAGGGCGCCGAGCTCGCGCGGAGTGGCACGTCCTGCGGCGGCCTTGCTCGCGAGACGCTCGACATCGCGCACGCCGTCGAGTGCTTCGCGCAGCGTTTGCCGCACGATCGACTCGCGCGCGCAAATCGCGACCGCATCGAGCCTCGCGTCGATGGCAGCACGGTCGGTGAGGGGCGCGAGGATCCACTGGCGCAGCATCCGAGCACCCATCGGCGTCAGCGTTCGGTCCAGCACGCCGATGAGCGTGCCGCTCGCATCGCCGCCGCGCAGCGATTCGACGAGCTCGAGATTGCGCCTGGTCATCTCATCGAGCGGCATGACATCACCGCGCCGCTCGATCACCGGATGCGCGAGATGCGGAACACCAGCGGGTTGCAGCTCACGAAGGTACCGCAGGAGCGCTCCGGCGGCGCCGACGAGCGCACCGTCGTCCGGCCCGATCCCGAACCCATCGAGCGACGCAACGCCGTAGTGCCGCACGAGATCGGTGCGGCCAAGCTCCGCGTCGAATTCCCACGCCTCGCGCTCGGTGACGAGCGCGCCTTCCGCGCGCGCAAACCGGCTCGATGGCAGCGCCGGCTGCGATGCGCGCGCAATGAGGAGCTCGCGTGGAGCGAGTCGCGCGAGGATCGTGTCGGCCTCATCGGCGCGACACTCTGTCAGCCGCACTTCTCCGGTGCTTACATCAATGGCGGCAACGGCGATCCGCGCGTCCGCACCGGATCCCTGCTCGCTGATCGCGCAGAGAAAGTTGTTGCGCTCGCCATCGAGCATGTCATCGGCGAACGCGACGCCCGGCGTGATCGTCTCGACGACCTCACGGCGCACGATCCCCTTCGCGAGCCGGGGATCCTCCACCTGCTCGCAGATCGCCACCCGGAACCCCTGCTGCACGAGGCGCCGCAGGTAGTCCGCCGCAGCCTTCACCGGGAGCCCGGCCAGTGGCACCTCCGAGGCGCCCCCGTTGTTCCGCGACGTCAGCGTCAGGCCAAGTGTACGCGAGGCGACTTCAGCGTCTTCATAGAACATTTCGTAGAAGTCGCCCATGCGGAAGAACAGGATCGCGTCCTGGTGACGCGACTTGATCTCCCGATACTGCTGCATCAAGGGGGTCGCCGTGTCGCGACTCACCGCACCTCTGCCTCCACGACGTATGCGTCCTTCGCGATCATTTTCCCACGCAGCTCCCCGGCGAGCGCACTGGCCTCGGCACGCGTCGCGAAGCGTCCAACCCGGACACGGAACGGAGCCTCGGTGCCCCACACCCTGACGTCATAGCCCTTCGCGGTGAGCGATTCCCGGAACTTGTCCGCCGCAGCCTGGGTCGGATAGGCCGCGACCTGGACCGAGAACCCTGGCGCAGTGCGGCTGGGGGTCGTAACCGGAACCGCACGCGGAGGCGTTGCAGGCGCAGGGGTGACTGCTGCCGCCGGCGTCGACGGGGGCGGGAGCAATCCCGTCGGCGGAGATGACGGCGAGGGTGCCGGCGACGCAGCTGTCGGCGGTGTCGTCGTGGCATTG
>JANPKQ010000182.1:0-32931 GCA_031426115.1 Gemmatimonadaceae bacterium
GCTGGCGCTCTTCGAGCGCGCCGTGGACTCCGCGGCGGAGACGGAGCGTGACCGCACGATCTCGCGTGCGGTTGATCGCGTTCGCGCGAAGTTCGGCCCCGACGGGATTTTGCCGGGGGGGTTGAGGGGGAGGTGAACCCGTCCCGCGCTGCAGTTGCCGTTGACCGTTCCCGTCAGCTGGCAGCCTAGCTGCGTGCAGCTCGTCGCACGTTCTTCCAATCGTGAGCGCCGACCGGGTAGCTCCCGGCTCCCTGCTCACGGTTGCAGTTGCCCTTGACCGTTCCCGTTAGCTGGCAGCCAAGCTGCGTGCAGCTCGTCGCACGTTCTTCCAATCGTGAGCGCCGACCGGTAGCTCCCTGCTGTCCGCTCGCGGCTATTCGCTGGCCGCTTTCAGCTTGGGGCTTTCAGCTTTGCGCTTTGGGCTTTCAGCTCCCAGCACCGCGCTCCCCGTGCGCACGGTCGGGTTGGAAGACCGTGCGACGAGCTGCAAGCAGCTTGGCTGCCAGCTCACAGCAAGTAACAACTAACAACTACCAACTACCATCCTACCGGCTTCCCCCGGTTCTGCGCGTCGAGCCACGCCTTGAGGGGCGCGAAGTACTCGATCATCGCCGTCCCGTCCATCTGCCTTTCGCCGGTCATGTCGTACAGGATCTCCGGCCACGGCTTGCTCTGCCCCGCCTCGAGCATCGTCGCGAGCTTCGCACCCGCCGCCTTGCTGCCGTAGATCGAGCAGCGGTGCAGCGGACCGCTGAAGCCAGCTTCGCGGCAGAGCGCGCGGTGGAACTGGAACTGGAGCACCCGCGCGAGGAAGTAGCGCGTGTACGGTGTGTTGGCCGGGACGTGGAACTTCGCACCGGGGTCGAAGTCGGTCGCGCTGCGCGCCAGCGGGGCGGAGACACCCTGGTACTTGTTGCGGAGCGCCCACCACGCGGTGTTGTAGTCGGCCGGCTTCACTTCACCCGAGAACACCTTCCAGCGCCACTGGTCGATGAGCAGACCGAACGGCAGGAAGGCGACCTTGTCCATCGCCTGCCGCAGAAGCAGCGCAGTGTCGGCCTCGGTCCCGGGGACGCGATCGAGCAGGCCCACGCGCTGGAGGTACTCCGGGGTGATCGACAGCGCGATCGCATCGCCGATCGCTTCGTGGAACCCATCGTTCGCGCCGTTCTTGAACAGGAATGGCTGATTCCTGTACGCACGCTGGTAGAAGTTGTGGCCCTCCTCGTGATGCACGACGACGAAATCCTCGCCGGTCACCTCGATGCACATCTTGATGCGCACATCCTCCAGGTTGTCGATGTCCCACGCGCTCGCATGGCAGACGACCTCGCGGTCGGCAGGCTTCGTGAACAGTGAACGTGTCCAGAACGTGGGCGGCAGCGAGTCGAATCCGAGCGAGGTGAAGAATCCCTCGCCGTAGCGCGCCATCCCTTTTGCGTCGGTCTTCTTCGCGCGAAGGAGCGTCGTCAGGTCGAACTGCGGCGCAGCCGTCCTCGGTGCGACGATGTCGTAGATGTTGCCCCACTCCTGCGCCCACATGTTGCCGAGCAGATGGGCGGGAATCATCCCGCCCGCGGGGACGACGCTCGGACCGTACTTCTCGACGAGCTTCGCGCGGACGTACGCATGCAGCGAGACATACAACGGCTCCACCTGCCGCCAGATGCGCTCGACCTCCTTCGCGAACTCGTCGGGAGGCATATCATATCCCGAGCGCCACATCGAGCCGGCATCGACGAAGCCGAGCTCGCGCGCGCCCTTGTTCGACAGCTCCGCGAAGCGTGAATAGCGGTCGCGCATCGGCGCACCGACGGCGTGCCATCCACGCCACACGTCGAGCAGCTCGGCAGGATCACGACTTTCCGCGAGGATGCGACTGAGCGCCGTGATCTGGAGGCACTCCTGGCCCGTTGCCGGTGCCTTTGCGGCACGGCAGTAGGCGCCCTTGCCGTAGTCGGCCGTGAGCCCGACGCTGATGCGCGTCAGCTCGGCAGCCTCCGTCGGATTCCCCGGCGGCGGCGCCGCCAGCGACAGCCGCAGCAGCGTGAACTTCCGCCGCACGTCTGCGGGAAGCCGCACCCGATCGTAGCGCCGCGCCTCGAGCGCGAGCTTCTGCGTCGCGACCGCGTATGCCTCCTGCGCCTCCGCAGTCAGCTCCTCGGTGTCGTCGGTGATGAAGTTGTTCGCCACCCAGTCCGCGCGATTCACCTTGACGCTGAGCTCGGCGAGCTGCTTCTCGGCCCGCGCCATGAAGCGCTGGGCTTCGGCTGCGGTCGGGGCACTCGCGGCCGGACGCGGGGCGGGCTGCTGCTGCTGCGCATCTGACGGTCCGGCGAGGAGTGTCACCGCAGCGGCGATGACGACGTAGCGAATGGAGGGATTCATGTGCGTCACGATGAAAGGCGTCCAGGTCGAGGGGCCGTCGTTCAACCTACAGGTTCGATGTCCGGCCCTGCAATGGAGGCTCCCTGGCCGTCACGACGAGAGCTTCTCATCGGATGATGCGGATCGAGCGGATGAAAGGGCGAAACCATCGACGGGCGGGGGCTTGGCACTCCAAACAAGTCCCTGCCCAAACCGAGATGGGGGGATTTTCAAACTGCAACGGCTACTGCACCCCGCGTGGGGATACAGTAGCCGTTGGTTATTTCACCTCAGTGTTCAGATCTTCGCCCAGCGCTCCATCACGCGTCACACCCTCGGACCCTGCGCACTTTCATCCGCTCGATCCGCATCATCCGATGCGATTGCAGTGAGCCCTCCTTCTCAATCCTGACGCAGCGCGACCAGCGGGTCTACGCGCGTGGCTCGCATGGCCGGAACGAGCGTCGCCACCATCGCGACGAGCGCCAGACCCACGGCGACGAGAGTGAACGTCGCAGGATCCGTGGGATTCACGCCGAACAGCTGGGTCGCCATGAATCGGGTGAGACCGATCGCGCCGAGGATGCCGAGCACGAGCCCGACGATAACCAGCGACATTCCCTGACGCATGACGAGCTGCAGTACGCTGCCGCGCGCTGCACCGAGCGCCATGCGGATGCCGATCTCGCGCGAGCGCTGCTCGACGCTGTACGACATGACACCGTAGATCCCGATCGAGGCGAGGATCAGCGCGATCGCTGCGAAGAGGCCGAGCAGCATCATCGACAGCCGCCGCTGTCCGACCGACTCGGAGAGCAGCTGCTCCATCGTCTTCACGTTCGCGAGCGGCTGATCCTTGTCGACCGACTGCACCGCCTGCTTCACCGCGGCAATGATCGTCTGGGGAGGAACCTCGGTCCGGATGGCCACCGACATGAACCCCTGCGGGCCCTGCCTGTACGGGAAGTAGAGCTGGACCCGATCCTCGGCGTCGAGCCCCTCCTGCTTCGCGTGTCCGACGACACCGACAACCGTGACGTATTCCACGGGCTGATTGGGAGGCCCATCGAAGAAGATGCGCTTCCCGATGGGATCCGTGTTCGGCCAGTACCGCTTCACCATCTCCTCGTCGACGACGACGACCTGCTGCGACGAGGCAATGTCCCCCTCGGCAAGGAACCGTCCCTTCTTCAGGGGGATGCGGAGCGCCTCGGCGAAGCCCGGTGTCGCGAGCCGAATGTCACCCCACGGAGCGTTCTCCTGCGGCTTCGGCGTGTAGCCTTCCACGCTGAAGGACCCGGTCGACCACCCACCCGCGAATGGCATGGTGGATGTCGCGCCGACCGCGCGCACACCGGGAATTGCCGCGAGTTTCGGGAGCGTCTGGTCCCAGAACGCGATGCGCGCCGTGTCGTTCGGATACCTCGCCGCGGGGAGCGACACGTTCATCGTGAGGACGTTGCTGGCATCGAAGCCGGGGCTGACGCCAAGGATGCGGGAGAAGCTCTTGATCAGCAGCCCGGCGCCGGCGAGCAGCATCAGGGCGAGGGCGACTTCGGCCACGACGAGAATCCGCCGCATCGCGTGGCCTCCGCGATCAGCCGAGACGCTTCGCCCGCCCTCCTTGAGCGTGTCGTGGAAGCGCGTCATCGAGATCTGGACCGCGGGGATGACGCCGAACAGAAGGCCGGTGAGGATCGAGAGCACGATGGTGAACGTGAGTACCGTCGCGTCGATCGTCACGACTCCCGCACCGACGAGCTGCGTCAACGGGCCGGCCGACAGCGCCCGCACGCCGACGAAGGCGAGGACGAGGCCCAGCGCACCGCCAATCACTGACAGCAGCACGCTCTCGACGAGGAGCTGTCGGACGAGGTGCCATCGCGTCGCACCGAGCGCCGTCCGGATGGCGACCTCCTTCTGGCGGCTGGCTGCGCGCGCGAGCAGGAGGTTGGCGACGTTGGCGCACGCAATGAGCAGCACGAATCCGACAGCGCCGAGCAGGATGAGAAGCGCGGGTCGGATCCGGCCCGTCGCTTTCTCGTTGATCGACGTGACCTTGAGGGTCCAGTCCGGCGGATAGCTCTCGGGATATGCCTTCTTGAGCCCCTCGGCGAACACCTTGAGCTCCGTGCGCGCCGACTCGATCGTGGTGCCCGGCTTGAGGCGCGTCGTCAGCGAGAGCCACTCGTTGGTGCGGCCGGATGCGAGCTGCGCCGGGGTGAAGGCGAGTGGCACCCACAGCTCCGCATTCCTGTTGAAGAAGTCGCGGAAGCCGGGCGGCATGATGCCGATGATGTCGTATGTCGCGCCGTTCAGCTGGAGCGTCTTTCCGAGCGCGGACGGGTCGGCGGCGAACAGCCGGTGCCAGAGCGCGTCACTGAGGACGACGACACGGTCCTTGCCCTGGACGTCCTCCCCCGGAACGATGGTCCTCCCTCGCGCCGCCGAGACACCGAGCGTCGAGAAGTACTGGCCCGTCACCCGGCTCGCCTGGAGCCGTTCCGGGTCGCCGAAGCCCGTGAGGTTCGCACCGAGCCCCGACTGCACCGCCATCCCATCGAAGCTGCGGGTCTTGTCCCGGTAATCGCTGAACCCGGCCACCGACACCGGTGCGTCGAGCGCATTGAGCGACGGGTAGTGATGCTCGATCGTGATCAGCCGGTCGGGCTCCCTGTACGGCAGCGGCCGGAGGAGCACCGCATTGACGACGCTGAAGATCGCGGTGTTCGCCCCGATACCGAGGGCGAGGGTCACGACGACGATCGCCGTGAACGCAGGGCTCAGCCGCAGCCGGCGCGCGCCGTACCGCAGTTCCTGAAGGATGGTTTGCATGGGGCCTGAATGGGTGGAGGGAACCGTCTCCGTTCGACAGACCCATTACGGGAATGGTTGTGACGGGGTTCAACGACGTCGGGCCCGGATGCACGAAAGCCCGACCTTCAAGGCCGGGCCGTCGTGTACCTCGGTACTCGATCAGGCGCCAACGGGCGACGGTACTGCCCGCTGACAACCGTTCACTGAAAACTGTCCACTTCGTTCGCCGCTCTCGTTGCCTAGTAGCGATAGTGCTCCGGCTTGTACGGCCCGTCCATCGGAACACCGATATACGATGCCTGCGACTCGGTGAGCTTCGTCAGCTTCACGCCGAGCTTGTCGAGGTGCAGTCGCGCGACCTTTTCATCGAGCAGCTTCGGCAGGGTGTACACGCGGCGCTCGTACTTCGAGTTGTTGGTGTGCAGCTCGATCTGCGCCATCACCTGGTTGGTGAAGCTGGCCGACATCACGAAGCTCGGGTGGCCCGTCGCGCACCCGAGGTTGAGCAGCCGGCCCTCGGCGAGGATCATCACGCTGTGTCCGTCGGGAAAGACATACTCATCGTACTGCGGCTTGATGTTGATCCGCTTCACGCCCTTCATCTTGTTGAGGCCGGCCATGTCGATCTCGTTGTCGAAGTGGCCAATGTTGCCGACGATCGCCTTGTCCTTCATCCGCGCCATCTGCTGGGCGGTGATGATCGCCTTGTTGCCCGTCGTCGTGATGAAGATGTCGGCCGTCTCGAGGACATCCTCGAGCGTCGTCACCTGGTAGCCTTCCATCGCCGCCTGAAGCGCGCAGATCGGGTCGATCTCCGTGATGACGACGCGCGCGCCCTGGCCGCGCAGCGACTGCGCGCAGCCCTTGCCGACATCGCCGTAGCCGCAGATGACGGCCACCTTGCCGGCGAGCATCACGTCCGAGGCGCGGAGGATGCCGTCGGTGAGCGAGTGCCGGCAACCGTAGAGGTTGTCGAACTTGCTCTTCGTGACGGAGTCGTTGACGTTGATCGCCGGGAAGAGCAGCGTGCCGGCTTCCATCAACTGATAGAGGCGATGCACGCCGGTCGTCGTCTCCTCGGAGACGCCGCGCAAGTCGCGCGCGACACGCGTCCAGCGGCCGGGATTCTCCTTCTGCTGCGCGCGAATGAGATCGAGGATGATGCCGTATTCCTCGGAATCGTTCTTCTCGTCGAATGCGGGGACCGCGCCCGCCTTCTCGAACTCGGCGCCCTTGTGCACGAGCAGGGTCGCGTCGCCACCATCATCGAGGAGGAGCGTCGGGCCGGAGCCATCGGACCACATCAGCGCCTGCTCCGTGCACCACCAGTACTCCTCGAGCGTCTCGCCCTTCCACGCGAACACCGGCACGCCCTGCGGGTTGTCTACCGTGCCATGCTTGCCCACGACGACCGCCGCGGCCGCATGATCCTGGGTCGAGAAGATGTTGCAGGACACCCAGCGCACGTCGGCGCCGAGCTCGGTGAGCGTCTCGATGAGCACGGCCGTCTGCACGGTCATGTGCAGCGAGCCCATGATCTTCGCGCCGGCGAGGGGATTCTTCCCCCGGTACTCGTTCCGGAGCGCCATGAGGCCGGGCATCTCGTGCTCGGCGAGGCGGATCTCCTTCCGGCCGAATTCGGCGAGGGACAGGTCGGCGACCTTGAACGGCGTGCGGCCGGCTTCCTTCGCGGCGGTGAATGACGTGGTGGGTTCAGCGGTCGTAGCCACAGGTACCTCTGGAGTGGGAGTGCGGGAAACCAAGTTGACAGTGATCAGTGATCAGTGGTCGGTGAGCGAGGCGGGGGCGACATCATCGCCGGGCCGGCGGTCGCGCTGGCGACGAAGAGCGTCGGGCCCTTCGCGGCGGAGTCGGCGGGCAGAAGGTGATGGCGAGCAGCGGTGAAACCGGCATCCTCCAGCCACCCGGTGATCTGCTCCCGGGAGAACCCCTGCCAGAGATGGCCCATTGTGCGTCGGTACTCCTCGCGGTCGTGCGGCGTCATGTCCGCGACGAGGAGCTTGCCGCCGGGACGCAGCGTCCGTCGCGCCTCCGCCAGCGCCGCGGCGGGATCCTCGACGTAATGCAGGACGAGGAAGAGGATGGCCGCGTCGAGCGAGCCATCCTCGATCGGAAGCGACTCGAGCCGCCCCCGCTCGAGGCTCACGTTCTCCGCACCGGCGAGCCGCTTTCGCGCCGCGCTCAGCATGGCGGCAGAATCATCGACCGCAATGACGCGAGCAACGAACGGGGCGAGCGATGCGGTGAGCTGTCCGGTGCCGCAGCCGAGGTCACCGACCGTCCAGCGATCATCGAGCAGCGCGAGCATGGACAGGAGGTCGGCGCCGTGGCCGAACATCTCCGCTCGCATGCGATCCCACTGGTTCGCGGCCGACGAGAAGAACTCCTGCGACTTCGACCGCCGCTCGGCGAGCACACTGCGGAGTCGCTGCGCATCCTGCGCCGCCGCCGGCCCCTGCGCGACCTGCTCGCGAACGAGGCTCCACAGGCGTTTTTCCGCGGGCTCCAACCGTGCGGCCGCCATCGTGTACAAGCGACTCGGTCCGTCAGCGCGGGACACCACCCAGCGTTCGTCGCCGAGGGTCTTGAGGTGCCGGCTGACCGTGGACTGGGGCATTTGAACGACCGCGCACAGCTCCGAGACCGCCAGCTCGTGGCGTTCCAGCACCAGGAGCATCCGGCACCTGGTGATGTCGGACAGGGCCGACATTGTATCGAAGATGGAGATCGCGGTGGCCATAATATCCGTATATCCGGATATAAGGATATAGCCTTGGGCGCGGCTGGTCAAGTGGGGGGACTGACCGCGACTACGTACTGCACTTCACTGCTTACTGCGCACGCACTGCGTACTGGCTACTGCGAACGGGTGCAGGAGGGCGTACCGGGCGGCAGTGCGTAGTGGTGCGCAGTCCCAGTAGTCGCCCACGGACGGAGCGAACGGCGGTACCGGGCGCCCGCCTTCGGCTTGGCCGGTTGCCCGGATTCCTCCCAACGACCCGCCGTTCCGCCTGCCGTGCCCGTCCCGCTCTGGCGGTGGGTACCGAGTACTACTTCGTACGAAGTGCGTGCGCAGTAAGCAGTGCCGGTCCGTACGTAGTCGCGGTCAGTAAAACTCCGAAACCCGCTTCGACGCCCGGGGGTAAGATCTGGCTCGGATGAACGCCAGCCGCCTAGATTGCGGTCACGGCCATTGCCCGCTGCCCGTGGGAGGACCCGCATGTCACGCCCGGTACTCACGCTTCTGGTCCTCATCGCCCTCCAGCCCGCATGCGTGCGGTCGGAGGCGGTCAGCGAGTGGCCGCTCATTGCCGAGTCGGGGACGCCGGCTGCCCAGGCGGACTCGAGCTTCGCGACGCTCGTCGCCCGGCTGTCCGAGCCGGGCGGGTATTTCGACTCCGACAACCTCGTCTCGAACGAGTTGTCCTACGAGCACGTCCTCGGCGCGATGCGGCGGCTCAAGGTGTCCGGCGGGGCGTACATCGGGGTCGGGCCCGACCAGAACTACACCTACATCGGAAAGGTTCGGCCGAAGATCGTCTACATGATCGACCTGCGGCGTGACAACCTGCTCCAGCACCTGCTCTACAAGTCGCTCTTCGACATGGCGCGCAACCGCACCGAGTACCTCGCGCTACTCACCGCGCGGCCGGCGCCGAAGAACATTGCGAGCTGGGATCGCCGCGGCATCGATCAGGTCCTGGCATACATCGATTCGGTCACCCCGCAGCGTGGGCTCTTCGATTCGACGCGTGCCGCCGTCGCGCGAAAGGCGGGGAGCTACGGCATTCCGCTCGACGCACGCGACCTCGAGACGATCGCCCGCATCCACGGACGGTTCGCGGCCTCGGGCCTGGATCTCCAGTACGAGAGCCTGAACCGGCCATCGCGGCGCAACTATCCAACCTTCCGCGAGCTGATCCTCGAGCGCGACCTCGAAGGCATCCAGGGGAACTACTTCATCAGCGAAGACGACTTCCAGTTCGTGAAATCGCTGCACGCGAAGAACCTGATCGTGCCGGTGGTGGGCAACCTCGCAGGAGGTCACGCGCTCCGCGCGATCGGCCAGGACATCGCGGCGCGTGGCGAGCGGGTCTCCGTACTGTATGTCTCGAACGTCGAGTTCTACCTCATGCGCGAGGGTGGCTTCGATGCGTTCGCGGAAAACGCGAAGACGCTGCCGCGCAACGAGCGAAGCGTCATCATCCGCAGCTACTTCAACGGGCCGTACACGTACGGGCACCCGCAGTGGGTCCCCGGCTACTTCAGCACGCAGATCCTCCAGACGCTCGAGTCCCTCGTGACAGAGTACGCGAAGGGGGGCTACACCGAGTATCTCGACGTCGTCACCAAACACTCTCTCCCGCTTCGCTGACTCCATCGTGAACCGACGCTCGTTCGTTCGCCACGCGACACTCGCCGCCGCGGGATTCGGGATCCTCCGCACGCTTCCCGCCTGCGCCGGCGAGCGGGGCAGCGACGCCGACCGCACCTTTACCGAGCTTCGCGACCGATACTTCCTTCGCCATCTCGAGCTCAACCCCGTCACCTCGACGTACCTCGGCGGCGACGGCTACAGCCCGACCTTGCGCGACATCAACGGCAAGCTGCGCGACTACCGGCCGGCGGCGATGGAATCCGAGCTGCGATTCTACCGCGACATCCGCGACGCAGTTCGCGGGATCGACGCATCCGCGCTGTCGTCGATCAACCGGATCGATCAGCAGGTGATCGCAGCGCAGGTCGAGTACCTCATCCGCTTCATCGATGTCCGTCACTATCACCAGCGCGCCATCGATACCTACGTCGCCGAGCCGTTCCGCGGGATCGACTGGCAGATTCAGCAGATGCGCACGATCGAGGGCGGCCTGCTCGGTACGGAAGAGGAATGGGAGTTCGTCATCGCGCGGCTGATGGCGATCCCCGCCTACCTCGGCGTCGCTCGCGACAACATCCTCGCCGGGAAGCGCGCAGGGGTGACGGCCGATTGGCGCATGATCGAGCGGGATGGGATCGCGGGGAGCAAGGCCAACGCCGAGTACTTCCGCACGACGCTCCCCGCCTCGGCGAGCACCTTTCTCGGGGAGCGCTCCTTCGCTCCGGCGCTCCGCGAGCGGGTCACCGCGGCGGGAGCCAGCGCCGCCGGCGAGTACGACCGGTTCGCAGAGATGCTCAATCAGTCGTTCGACATTTCAGCGAAGGTGGAAGGGTTCTCCGCCGCGGAGCAGGAGTACGAGTGGCGCGTGCGCAACGTGCTTCGCGATCCTCGCAGCGCCGAGATGCTCTACGCGCATGGAGCGGCGGAGGTCGAGAAGTACACGCAGCGGATCATCGAGATCGCAGGGGTCGTCGCGGCCGAGGCGAAGCTCGACCTGCCGTTCGGGAATCGGGACGCCGCGAACGCGAGCGTGCGAAAGGTCATGGAGCACCTCTCCAATGACTCGCCGAAGAGCGACGACGAGCTCTTCCAGTGGTATCGCGAGGCGGGAGCCCGCGCGGTGGCGTACGGGCGCGAGCAGGAGATGTTCGATATACCGAACGATTATCAGCTCGAGCTCGTCCCTACCCCGCCCGTCCTGCGGAGCACGATCGACGCGGCGTACTATCCTGCCCCGCCGCTCAAGCGCTCCGGTGCCGGCCGGTTCTACCTGACGCCAACCGGAAACGACCCGGCGGCGCTGCGCCAGAACAATCGCGCGTCGATCGCCGACACCGCGATCCACGAGGGGTTCCCGGGGCACGACTGGGAGTTCCGCTACATGACCGAGCACGCGGACCAGATCCCGAAGGTGCGGTGGCTGACGCCGGGAGCGGTCGAGGACTCGTCCTCGATGTGGGCCGATTCAATCGCCATGGAAGGCTGGGGCCTCTACGCCGAGGAGCTCATGGCGGAGCCGAGCGCCAACCGTCCATACGGCTTTTACACCGCGGGCGAGTACCTGTACGAGCTGCAGGGACAGCTGCTTCGCGCTGTTCGTGTCAGGGTGGATGTCGGGCTGCACACCGGGCGGATGTCGTACGATGAGGCGGTGAGCTACTTCACGGAGAACGTGTCCTTTTATCCGGGCGCCTGCGCGCGTGCAGCGCAGGATCCGACTGCACGCGCCATCTGCGACTCGGCGAATCGCGCCATCTACCGCTACTCGAAGTGGCCCACCCAGGCGATCACCTACAACCTCGGCAAGAACGCGATCGTCGAGCTTCGCGAGGCGTATCGTGCGAAGAAGGGCTCGGCCTACTCCGCGAAGGAATTCCACGAGCGGCTGATGCGAATGGGCTCGATCCCGGTCGGCTTCTTCAGGGAAAGCTTCCTGGCGGAGGCCTAGCGCGCGTGGCGACACCGGCCAATCCGGCCGCCGCGCTGCTTCGCACCTGGCAGCGGCTGCATCACCTTCCTGGCGGCCGCTGGCTCTTCAGCCGTCTCCTCGGATTCCAGGTTCCGTACACCGGCTCCATCAGGGCGACGGTATTGGAGATGCGGCCCGGCTACGCGCGGGTCGAGCTCCGCGATCGGCGATCGGTGCGCAACCACCTGCGATCGGTGCACGCAGTCGCGCTCGTCAACCTCGGTGAGGTCACGAGCGGCCTGGCGATGCTCAGCGCCACGCCACCAACGGTTCGCGGCATCGTCACGCGGCTCGAGACGGAGTACCTCAAGAAGGCGCGCGGAACGCTCATCGCTGCGTGTCAGTGCACCGTGCCCGGGATCTCGGAGCCGACTGATCTCGAGATCCGCGCCGACATCAGCGATGCAGCGGGCGACATCGTTGCCCGTGTCACGGCGCGCTGGCGTTTGAGTCCGACGAGCGATGCGGGCGAGCGCAAGCCGGCGGCGCGTCAATGACATTGCCGGCATCGCCGCGGACACCACTCACCGACCACGCCCGGATCGCGGTCCCGTTGATCTGCGGCGCGATGTATCCGTGCAGCAATCCGGAGCTCGTCGCCGCCGTCTCCGCTGCCGGGGGAATCGGCATCGTCCAGCCGATCTCGCTGACCTACGTCCATGGCCACGAGTTCCGCGCGGGCCTGCGACTCATCCGGAGCATCACGCCGAACCCGATCGGCATGAATGCACTCATCGAGGCTTCATCGCGGTCGTACCATGAGCGCATGACGCGGTGGGTGGACATCGCGCTCGAGGAGGGAGTGCGCTTCTTCGTGACATCGCTGGGCAACCCGAAGTGGGTCGCCGAGAGGGCTCATTCCGTCGGCGGCGTCGTCTACCACGACGTCACCGAGCGGAAGTGGGCGCTCAAGGGGCGCGACGGCGGCGTCGATGGACTCATCGGCGTCAACCGTCGCGCGGGAGGGCACGCCGGTCCGAAGGCGGCAGAGGTGCTACTCGAGGAGCTTGGCGACCTTGGACTCCCCGTTGTCTGCGCCGGGGGCATCGGCGACGCGGCGGATTTCGTTGCGGCCCTGCGGATGGGTTACGCGGGCGTGCAGATGGGCACGCGCTTCATCGCGACCCCCGAATGCAAGGCGTCTGACGCGTACAAGGCAGCGATCGTCAGCGCCGACGAGGACGACATCGTGCTCAGCGAGCGGATCACCGGCGTGCCGGTCGCGGTGATCCGGACGCCGTACATCGAGAAGATGGGCCTCGCCGCGGGGCCGGTCTCGCGCTGGCTCCTGCGGCACCGGCGCACGAAAAAATACATGCGCTCGATGTACGCGCTCCGATCGCTATGGCAGCTGAAGCGCGCCTCGCTGGACACGTCGGAGGCCGCGAAGGAATACTGGCAGGCTGGCAAGAGCGTCGCCGGCATCCATGCCATCGAGCCCGCGGGCGACATCGTGACGCGATTCGCCGCCGCCCTCGCGACAACGGGTAGCGACCCGCGCTCCCGTGGGGTGAACGACGCGGTCGCGCCGGCGCCGCGGTCCTAGTACAGCGCCGGGCCAACCCCGATCGGGCGGTTGATCTTCAACAGGTTGGCGAGCGTAGCTGCGGCTCCGGTGATTGCCGGCGTCCCGGGCAGGCGTCCTGGCGTCACGGTCGCACCGACGAGGAGCCACGGAATCCGCCGGTCGTCCCCATGCGCGGTGCAGTGCTCGTGAGTCGGCGCGATGCCGGCAACACAGCCGTCTCCGTGGCCGCCGCCGTGGTCCGCTGTGATCGCGAGTGCCACTTCGCCAGCGGCGATCGCGGGATCGAGCGCCGTGATGAGTCGCGCGAGATGGGCATCCACGTCGGCAACCGCCGTGAGATAGGGCGAGGTCAGCGACCCGCCGCCATCGACCCAGCCGGCAGCGTGTCCCGCGGCATCGACGGCGCTGATGTGCACGAACAGGATCGTCGGCGCCGAGGCATCCGTGGCGACGCTGATCGCCCCGTCGATGATGCCGGCTGTGGCTTCGGGGGCGGAGATGAGGACGTTGAGCCCGAAGAACGACCTGGCCATCTCGATCTGCGAGGGCGGCACCAGCGCACCCCCGATGATGGCGGTGCTCGTGCCGCCCGATGATCGAACCCATTGGAAGATCGACGTCGCGCCATTCACCAGGAGTGCAATGGCTGCTGTCTCGTCGAGCGCGTTGGTCGTCAGCCCGAGGGTCGTGACATCGCGCCCGGAGAACAGCGAGAGGTGGCCGGGCACGGTGAGCGACGGCACTACGGTCTGCATGCTGTCGCTCCACTGAGCGCGAGCGCGGAGCGCGGAGAGAGCCGGCATCCGGGCGAGCGCGTCGGCGCGGAGGCCATCCACCGTCACGAGCACGACGCGGCGCACGGGCGGCTCCCCCGGTTCTGCCGGCGCGATGCCGCACGAGGTCAGAAGCGTGGCCAGGGCCAGGACACCGATCGGGGGGCGCCGGAGGCGCCGACTGCGGGAGGGAGACATCGTGGATCAGACGAGACAGAAACCCGCCCCGTCACGCGAGAATCCGGGACGATCCCAGCGCGGTGAAGGCTTGTGAGACGTCCCCGCGGAACGCACGTTCTCCCGAACGGGGCGGGCCCCGTCAGGACCGCTTTCCGGTCAGCGCGGGTGACGCATGTCACGATGCAGTCGGGGGTTGGCGCGCGGCTGAAGTGCGCGACCAGGAAGCGTCCCACTTGGCGCGCGCGCGCGGCGCGGGCGTTGCATGAGTGGCCGGGAGACACACACCCAGAAATGGCGAGGAGAGCGGTTCATCATGTCGTATCGAACTTTTCTGGATGCAGATGGCGAGGAGTGGCAGGCCTGGGACGTGTTTCCCAGCACCGATGTCCGGCGCACGCTCGTCGGGGGCTGGCTTACCTTCCAGTCGCAACGGGAGAAGCGGCGCCTCGCGCCCGTTCCGCTCTACTGGATGAGCGCCGACGAGGAAGAGCTCCGACGCCTGCTGCGATCCGCCAAGCCGGCGGTCGAGCGCACGGGCGCGCGTGCGGAAATGCCGAACGACACCCCGTTGGAGATTCCGCCCGCTCCCTGACGGTCAACGGGGCAATTTCCTCGACTCGGGACGAGGGGGCGCCGAGCGCTCGAGACGTGCGCTCCGAGGCGGCAGCATCGACGTTCACAACTCCTGCAACTGCGAACACGGTCAGCGGCCCGAGAGCCGCGCGGTGCAGTGCGAAGTCGGAAGGGAGCGCGTGGCTCGCTCTGGACCGTCGAGACTCGCGGCGGCGTCAGCGAGTCTCGACGAGCGGAACTACGGGCGCGCGGCGGTGCGCTTGCGGCGACGAGCGGCGGCGGCCTTGAGCTGGCGAGCTTCGCTCGGCTTCACATAATGCCGCCGGCGCCGAAGATCCTTGAGGATCCCGGCCTTGAGCAGCTTCTTCTTGAAAACCTTGAGCGCCCAGTCGAGCCGATCGTTCTCGTCGAGCTTCACTTCGATCATTGTGATACCGGAGAAGGAGTTGCCGTGATTCCGCGGGTGCTGCGAGAGAAGCGAACAGCCGGATCGATGTGACTCGACCCGGCTGTCGTGCCGTGGCAGAAGTTATCTGCCGCGGCCGGCTACGTCAGCCGCCCAGCTTCGTGACGTTCTCGGCGGCAGGACCCTTCTGGCCCTGCACGATGTCGAACTCGACGCGCTCGCCTTCGGCGAGGGTCTTGAAGCCACTGCCCTGGATGGCAGAGTGGTGAACGAAGCAGTCCTTCTGGCCGTTCTCGGGCGTGATGAAACCAAAGCCCTTCGCGTCATTGAACCACTTCACTTTGCCGGTCGTACGCATTCTGTACCCCTGATCAAGAAATTGTTGTTCGGAGTCCGGTAACGCCGTACAGACCGTGGGTCCGTGCTGACGCGATGTGCCGCGCTCCTGTGCTGAAGGGCGATATGCCCATCAGCGTGGCGATGCCATGAATAGAAAAGAGGCCCGCGAAAACCAGGCCCCTAATGTCTTCATCGGAACTTGTCCACGCTCAAAGCGTGCATCGCCGTCATAACGGTAGTACGATCGGGCCCGGAATGCAAGAGGAGTTTTGGGAGGATTTCAGGGGCTCCCGGAGCAGCCGCGGCGGCGGGTTCGCGACAGGCGCCGATCAATTCAGTTGGCAGCTCATAACATGTTGCTATAAAACAACTTGGCAATACCGCAAATGCGCCACCGCTGAGTTGCCGCGCTGAGAACTGACAACTGTGAACTGACAACCGTTCACTTTCGTTTTTCGACTTCCGATCCACCCCGGATGGTTTGGCGGATGGATCATGAGCGGGAAACGAAGTGAACGGTGGTCAGTTAACAGTTTTCAGTTCTCGGTTCCCGGAGCCGTCAGGACTTCCGGCGGACCAGCCGGATGATGAACAGCAGCACCACCGCGCCGACGAAGGCAACGAAAATCGTCCCCGCCAGACCGGCGAAGGGAGTCCCCACCCCGAGCGTGGCAAAAATCCACCCGCCGATGAATGCGCCAACGATGCCGATGATGATGTCGCCGATGATGCCGAACCCTCCGCCCATCACGAACGAGGCAAGCACACCGGCGATGAGGCCGACGATGATCCACCAGAGCAGTCCGTCCATGTGTCCCCCATGCGTCATGGTCAACTTCGCGAGATAGGTCGAGCGGTCGCAACTCGCATGCCCCAGACCCGTGGACTGTTGCCCACGGCTCCGCGCTTGACTTCACTTCACGGTTCGGATTGTCTCCGATCCGGCGTCCGCCGCGCGGATGCCGCCACTTTTACCCACGGGATGGAGAGTCATGCAGCTCGCGATGATCGGACTTGGCCGCATGGGCGGCAACATGGTCGAGCGCCTCATCAAGGGCGGCCATGAGCTCGTCGTCTGGGATCGGAGCGCCGACGCCATCGGCAAGTCCGTCGAGGATGGCGCAAAGGCGGCGCGCGATCTCGCCGATGTCTGCGCAAAGCTCCGGTCGCCGCGCATCATCTGGATCATGGTGCCCGCCGGTGCACCGGTGGACGAGACGATCGCAGCGCTGCGCCCGAACCTCTCGAAGGGCGACATTCTCATCGATGGCGGCAACTCCAACTTCCACGACACGATGCGTCGCGCGGAGGAGCTGCGCTCGAGCGGCATGGAGTTCGTGGACTGCGGCACCAGCGGCGGCATCTGGGGGCTCGCCAACGGCTACTGCCTCATGGTCGGAGCAAGCCCATCGGCGTTCGCGACCTGCGAGCCGATCTTCCGGACGCTCGCGCCCGAATCCGGCTTCGCGCATGTCGGCCCGTCGGGAGCAGGCCACTACGTGAAGATGATCCACAACGGCATCGAGTACGGAATGCTCCAGGCGTACGCGGAGGGATACGAGATCCTGCACGCATCGAAGAGCTTCGATCTCGACCTGCACCAGATCGCGGCGGTCTGGAACCGCGGCAGCGTCGTCCGCTCGTGGCTCAACGAGCTTGCGGAACGCGCCTTCGCGAAGGAAGCGGACCTCGAATCACTCAAGGGCTTCGTCGGCGACTCGGGCGAGGGGCGGTGGACGGTGCAGGAGGCAATCGACATCGATGTCCCCGCACCGGTCATCACGCTGTCGCTCCTCACTCGCCTTCGCTCGCGGCAGCCCGACTCCTTCTCGGCGAAAGTCATCGCGGCGCTGCGGAACGAGTTCGGCGGCCACGCAGTGCAATCGAAATGACGGAGATGGCAGCGACGCACCCGCTCGCGATCACCGCGCGGCCGACGGAGACGCCGTCGGTACGACGCTCGCCGGAACGGGCGGATCCGTGCACGGCCATCATCCTCGGTGCCGCCGGGGACCTGACGAAGCGGAAGCTGCTGCCGGCCCTGTACCAGCTCGCGAAGGAGGACCTGCTCTCCCCGGACTTCCGTGTGCTCGGGATCTCCCGCGAGCCGCTCGGGACCGATGGCTTCCGCGCGCTGATGCGGACGGCGATCGAGCAGTCGGATGAGATCGTGGGCGGCCTCGACGAGAAGGTGTGGGAGGCACTCGTCGGGAAGCTGCATTACGTCGCGGCCGATCTCACGGACGTTGCCGCCTATGAGGCGGTGAGCGCGCAGCTCCGCGAGCTCGAGCACGGACTGCCACCGGCGAAGACGAACCGGCTCTTCTATCTCGCCGTCCCGCCCAGCGTATTCGAGGCCGCGGTGCGCGCGCTGTCGGCGAGCGGCCTCGCGCCGCGGACGACCGACCCGACGGCCTGCCCCTGGGTGCGGGTGGTCATCGAGAAGCCCTTCGGCCGAAGCCTCGAGACGGCGCGACAGCTCAATGCGCTCGTGCTCGAGCTGCTCGCCGAGCATCAGGTCTATCGCATCGATCACTACCTCGGCAAGGAGACGGTCCAGAACATCCTCGTGCTGCGCTTCGCGAATTCGATCTTCGAGCCGCTGTGGAATCGGCAGAACATCGCGAACGTGCAGATCACGGCCGCCGAAACGGTCGGGGTGGGCACGCGCGGCAAGTATTACGAGGAGGCCGGCGTCGTTCGCGACATGTTCCAGAACCACCTGTTGCAGCTCCTGACGCTGACGGCGATGGAGCCGCCGGTGGAGATGAGCGCGGACGCCGTGCGCGACGAGAAGGTGAAGGTGCTGCGCTCCGTGCGATGGCTGACGCCGGAGATGATTCCCAACGATGCGGTGCGGGCGCAGTACGTCGCCGGCCGGATGGAGGGGACGACGGTGCCCGGATTCCTCGAGGAGCAGAACGTCAATCCCGAGTCAATGACGCCGACGTTCGCGGCGCTGCGGCTGCACGTCGACAACTGGCGATGGAAGGGAGTGCCGTTCTATCTCCGCTCGGGGAAGCGGATGCCGAAGCGGGTGTCGGAGATCGCGATCCAGTTCCGGGCGCCGCCACTGTTGATGTTCGGGCACGGGACGCGCGCGCACATGAACGCGAACGTGCTCGTGATGCGGGTGCAGCCCAACGAGAGTATCTCGCTGCGATTCGAGGTGAAGGTGCCGGGTGCGGCCGTGGCGCTCGAGCCGACGATCCAGGTGACGCCGGTGGACATGGAGTTCACCTATGCGGATGCGTTCGGCTCGACGGTGTCGCCGGCGTACGAGACGCTGCTCCTCGATGTCATGGTGGGTGATGCGACGCTGTTCACGCGGAGCGATGAAGTCGAGGCGGCGTGGAAGGTGACGGATCCGCTGCTCGATTACTGGGAGAAGAACCCGCCGTCGCGGATGCCGCTGTACAAGGCGGGGAGCTGGGGTCCGCCGGACGCGGACGAGCTTCTCATGGAGGGGTTCCGCTGGCGGGAGCCGTAGCCGCGAAGCTGGAAGTACGACTGGGTTGTCGAGTTCGATAATGTCGTTAGCGACGATTCTCCTCGCCATTGGTCGAATCCCACAATCTCTCGGAAAGGCGCGCCGAGTACACGATCGCAAGCACGTCCGCAACCTCGGTCGAATCCTGGGTGCTGGCGTGTAGCGACAGATGTCGATCGCGATCGACCTCGCCCCAGTACACCGTCACGAACCATCGGGGTGGGTCTGAAAGTGACGAGGCTCGACGAGTGATTTGAGAGAACAGAATCGCGCGTCGGCCACCAATGTGCGCGTCGCATTGTGCCGAGCGGGTTGAATGCACTCGATAGGGTCCGTAGCGCAGCTGAACGAGGTTCGAGTCCGTTCCATAGGTCAGAGTCGTTCCCTCGCGACTGATGGCTGCCCCCAGGTCAGAATAGTGCGGAGGGATCCGAAACGATACGGCCGACGTCGTGATCGCACGCCACCCAGTGGTGGACACTATTGGCGGCGCGCTGCATGGCTCCAGCGGCTCGCCCGACGCACAGCCGGCCAGGCTGAGGGCGAGCAGGCATCGGCGAGCCGACCAAAACCGTACCGCTCCATTCGTGGGCATGAACGCACCCCAAGCGCCTTGGAACGGCTAGTCCGCTGGCGTCAATTGGTCAATGAAGAAGCGATTCACGGATGCTTCAGGAGGTGGGCAAAAAGTTACACAGCGTGTGCCGTTGCTCAAGCGATCAACGCGCTTTCCCGAGAACGCTTTCCTCACCGCCTCGGACTTCCCTCGGGTTGGAGCGTCGACCCATGACGAGCGGACGACGAGCGACCTCTTCCATAAGAATGCCGAAGTTCAGTCCGCCAGTGCGCGAATCCGTGCCGAGCATCACCAAACATTGCATTTCCGCGCGGAAAAATGTGCAGAAGTCGGTGACTGAAATCACAAAATTGACAACGCCGGTACGCTTCTGGCAATGTGTGCAATCGCTACCACGACATAACCTTGCAAACGCCGGAGTCACGGTATGAACGGACCACTCAAGAGCATTTTCGTCGGGCTTCTCGTCGCCCCGCTGGCGGCTGGATGTGCGACGAAGGGCGCCCTCAGGCGCGCAGTTGAAGGCGAGCGGCTTGCGCGAGCACAGGCCGACAGCATGCAGATGCGCGATCTTCAGGCGGTGCGGATGGACGTCGACGGCGTCCGCTCCGAAGTCACGACACTTCGCGGCGACCTCGCCGCGCTGCGGTCGGAGCTCCAGACGCTGCGCACGGATTTCAGCGCGAAGATCACGGCGGTCGAGGAAGGCATGCAATTCATGCTTCCCGTGAACTTCGGGTTCGATGACGCGAGCGTTCGGCCCGAGGATGTTCCGACGCTGGACCGCTTCGCGTCGGTCGTCCGCAAGTACTACCCGACGTCGCGCGTGACGGTCGAGGGCTTCGCTGATCCTGCGGGCTCGGCGACGTACAACCGCATGCTCTCCGAGCGTCGTGCCGAGGCCGTTCGCGGCCACCTTGCCCAGACGGGCCTCGATGCATCGCTTGTCCGTGCGATCGGCTATGGCGAAACCCGCCAGGTCGTTCCGGGCGCTGAGCGTGACGAGTCGGGCGCGCAGATGAATCGCCGCGTCGTATTCGTCATCGAAAGCAAGGATGCCGCAGCGATCATCGCCGCGATGGACGGCATCGTTCGGTAACGTCGTTCGGATGTTGTAGAGCGCGGGGCAGATCACTCTGCCCCGCGTTTTTTTTACTGACCGCGACTACGCACGCATGGGCACTGCTTACTGCGCACGTACTTCGTACGGAGTACCTGGCACACACCGCCGGAGCGGACCTGCAACGGCAGGCGGAAGGACCAGGCGGAAATCGGGAACGGCGGACTGAGGTGCCAACCCGGTACTGTCAGCGATGAACTCCATCGCCGGGCGAAGGGCGGTTCCAAACCGTACGAAGTAGCCCGTTCGCAGTACGTGCGCAGTAAGCAGTGCTGATCCGTACGTAGTGCGGTCAGTAAAGCTGGCATGGGCTCTGCCACCGTTAGCGGCACGATAAATCCACGCCTGCTCCCGCCCGCACCGAGCCCAGCCATGCACAGCGATTCCGGCGACACCGTCTCCCTCTGGATGGCGACGGCCGACATGCCATCGTATCCGCCGCTCACCGAGAACGCGACCGCCGATGTCTGCATCGTGGGCGCGGGGATCGCCGGGATGACGACGGCGTACATGCTGACACAGGCGGGACGCAGCGTCGTCGTCCTCGATGATGGACCGGTGGGCGGCGGCGAGACGGGCCGGACGACCGCGCACATCGCCAACGCGATGGACGACCGCTTCCACCGCCTCGAGCAGCTGCACGGCGAAGAGGGATCGCGCATCGCGGCGGCGAGCCACGGCGCGGCAATCGACCGCATCGAGGCAATCGTACGCGCCGAGGGGATCGACTGCGCCTTCGAGCGCGTCGATGGCTATCTCTTTCTTGGCGGGGACGACAAGGAGGAAGAGCTCGCGCGGGAGCTCGAGGCAACGCATCGCGCCGGCCTCACCGACGTCGAGCCCCTCGATCGCATCCCGAAGCTGCCATTCGACTCCGGACCCTGCCTGCGCTTTCCGCGGCAGGCACAGTTTCATCCCCTCGCGTATCTCGCCGCGCTCGCGCGCATCGTGACGCGGAACGGCGGGAAGATTCACACGGGCTCACACGTGGCCGGGTTCGAAGCGAAGCCGCGCCGCCCGCAGGTGAAGACGAGCGACAAGAAGACGGTGACCGCCGACGCCGTGGTGTTCGCGACCAACAGCCCGATCAATGATTGGGTGAAGATGCACACCAAGCAGGCGCCGTATCGCTCCTTCGTCATCGGCGCCCGCATTCCGCGCGGTTCGGTGCCGAAGGGGTTGTACTGGGACACGCCCGACCCGTACCACTACATCCGTATCCAGGCCGACGTCGGTGGCTCCGATGTACTGCTCGTCGGCGGCGAGGACCACAAGACGGGCCAGAAGGACGATGCTCCCGAGCGGTTTGCGCGCCTCGAGGCGTGGACCCGCCAGCGGTTCCCAATGGTGCAGAGCGTCGACTATCGCTGGTCGGGCCAGGTGATGGAACCGGTGGACCACATGGGATTCATCGGGCGCAATCCCGGGAGTGATGGAAAGAACGTCTATATCGCCACCGGCGATTCGGGACAGGGGATGACCCACGGCACCATCGCCGGCATCCTCATCACCGACCTCATCGTCGGCCGGGAGAACGCGTGGGAGTCCCTCTACGACCCCTCACGCATCTCGCTCAAGTCGGGGATGGAGTTCGCGAAGGAGAACCTCAACGTCGCGGCGCAGTTTCGCGATTACGTCACGCCGGGCGACGTCGCATCGCCGGATGAGATCCCGCCCGGAACGGGCGCGGTCATCCGCCGTGGCCGGCACAAGGTTGCTGTCTACCGCGATGACTCGGGCACGGTGCACGAACGCTCCGCCGTCTGCACGCATCTCTACTGCATCGTGGACTGGAACTCGACGGAGAAGACCTGGGATTGCCCCTGTCACGGCTCGCGCTTCGACCCGCTCGGCAAGGTCGTGAACGGACCCGCGATCGCTCCGCTCGCAGAGATCGAGGAGGAATAGCGGGGGCCGGCGCGCCTGCCATGGCGTCGGCGTGCGCATCGCGCCAACGTACAGCCCCGCGCGTCGAGGCCTCGACGGTGATGCGGCGTCCCCAGTCCTTTCGCTGACCGTGATCGAAGTCAACCAGCTCACGAAGCTCTACGGCGACCTCACCGCCGTCGATGGGCTGTCGTTCAGCGTCGCGCCCGGAGAGATCCTCGGACTCGTGGGCCCCAACGGTGCCGGGAAGACCACCACCCTGACGAGCCTCGCGGGGATCATCATCCCGACCAGTGGGACGATCCGGATCGGAGGCCACGACATCGCGCGCGAGGGAGTGAGCGCGAAGTCCCGGCTCGCGTTCATTCCGGATGAGCCGCACCTCTTCGACTACCTCACGGTGGAGGAGCATCTGCGTTTCGTCGGACGGCTGTACCGCGTGCCCGACGCGCCCGAGCGCATTCCGCCTCTCCTGCAGGAGCTCGAGCTGACGGAGAAGACCAAGGCGCTGCCCGGGGAGCTGTCGCGCGGCATGCGGCAGAAGCTCGCGATCGCGTGTGGCCTCATCCACTCGCCGACCGCCGTCATCCTCGACGAGCCGCTCACGGGACTCGATCCCGCAGGCATCCGGAAGATGAAGTCCACGATCTCCGCGCGCGCGCGCGCCGGCGCCGCCGTAATCCTGAGCTCGCACCTCCTCCACCTCGTCGAGGAGCTGTGCACGCGGCTGCTCGTCATCAAGCGCGGACGGGTCGTCGCCCTCGGGACCATCGCGGAGATCATCGCGGTGCGGCCGGAGCTCACCGGGCTCGGACTCGAGGATGTATTTCTAGCGCTCACAGGCGAACCGGGAGAAGCGCTTCGGTGAGCGAGGCCCGCGCGGTGTTCGGCGTCTTCGCGTACCTCACGACGACGTCGATGAGGAACCGCTTTCGCGCGAAGGTGAAGCAGCTGAAGAACCCGCGATACTCGGTCGCGCTGCTCTTCGGGGTCGCGTACATCTGGTTCTTCCTCTTTCGTCCGCCGGGCGCGGGATCCGCGCGGCCCAACCTGTTCGGAAGTGCCAACATCCAGCTCATCGCATCGCTCGGGGTGTTCATCCTCTTCATGCGCTGGTGGCTCTTCGGCAACGACCGCTCGGCGCTCGCCTTCAGCCCCGCGGAGATCCAGTTTCTCTTCCCCGCACCCATCACGCGCCGGGCGCTGATCCAGTTCAAGCTGCTGCGGAGCCAGATTGCGATCGTCTTCAACGCGATTCTCTGGGTGCTCATCTTCGGCCGCGGTGGTGCGGAGTTGCCAGCCGTGCTCCGGGTGATGTCGGTCTGGGCGATGCTGAGCATCTTCACCCTGCATCGCCTCGGCGCGACGATCGTACGCGCGTCGACGACGCAGCACGGGAAGGCGGGAGCCCGGCGCAACGTCGTGGCGCTCATCGTCTTCGGCGCGGTCGCCGCGGGCCTCATCTGGACGGCGATCACCGGCTACTCGAGCGTGCGCAATGCGTCCGGCATCAGGCAGGTGACCGAGGCGATCACGACGCTGCTGCGCCAGCCCGTGCCGCACGCGCTGCTCGCGCCCTTCCGGGTGCTGCTGGCTCCGACCTTTGCCAACACCATCGCCGACTGGGCGCCGAAGTTCGCCATTGTCGTCGTCGGCCTGGCGCTCCACTACGTCTGGGTGCTGCGCACCGAGCTGGCGTTCGAGGACGCGGCGGTCGAAGCATCGGCGGCCCGGGCCAAGCGCATCGAGGCGATGAAGGCGCGCCGCTCGGGCAACGCGGCGCCGGTGCGCGCCGGCAACCGCACCTGGATCCCCCTCGCGCCCAGCGGACATCCGGCGATGGCGATCCTGTGGAAGAACATCCTCGCGCTATCGCGAACCTCCGGGTCATCGATGGTGGGTGTGATGGTCATCATCTCGACCTTCGTCATCATGGCGGTCTTCATCTCCTCCCAGGGACGAACCGGCTTCGCGTCGCTCCTCGGCTACTTCGCCCTGGCGATGATGGGATTCAGCGTCCTCGTCGGCGCCCGCTTCGTCCGGATCGACCTGCGACAGGACCTCGTCCACCTTCGACTGCTGCGCACCTATCCCATCGACGGGTCCGCGCTCGTCGCCGCCGAAATCGCCGGCTCGACGATCGTGCTGACGGCAATCCAGATGGGCCTCCTGCTCTTCGCCCACGTCGCGCTCCTCTCCGCGCCCGAGGTGCCGCTGGATCCATGGTCGCGTTGGCTGATTGTCGCAGCGGCACCACTGGCCCTGCTCGTGTTCAACGCCGCCACGGTCACGATCCAGAACGGCGCCGCCCTGCTCTTCCCCGCGTGGGTGAAGCTCGGCACGGCGAAGAGCGGCGGTATCGAGGTGCTCGGCCAGAGCCTCCTGACGATGGCCGCGTCGCTCGCGGCGCTCGCGCTCGCGCTGGTCCCGCCAGCGATCGCCGGGGGCGCGACATTCCTCGCGGTGACGACGGTGTTCGACGGAACCGCCATTGCCGGCGCCGCGGCGGGATGCGCGATCGGTGTTCTGGCGCTCGGAATCGAGGTCGCCATGGCGATGATGATGCTCGGCGAGGTGTTCGAGCGAGGAGAGATGGTCGGGGTCCCCGCGCCCTAGGGCGCGCCCGCGCGCTGCCGGGCTCGCGGAGTTGGGGATCGGAGGACATCCTATGACCATGGCCAAGACTCCTTCAGCGCCGGCGCATCCGAACATCGGACCGCGCGGCTGCCAACGTCGCAAGGGAATGTCCTGGGTGTGGCTTGCGCTCGCCGTCGTGCTCATCGGCGTCCTTGCCTGGCGTGACGCACCACCTCTCTGGTATTCGCTCACCGCGATCCCGTTCCTGTTCGCATCGCTCGGCGTCTTCCAGGCGCGCGAGCAGACGTGCGTGTTCCTCGCCGGTGTCGGGAGCCGGGACCTGGACGCAGGGGCCGAGCGCGTGACCGATCCGCAGGTGCTTTCCGTCATGCGCCAGCGGGCGATGGTCGTGTGGCTGCGCGCGACGCTCGCCACGATCGGGCTCGCCGGTTTCACGGTGCTCATCGCGCTCGCGCGCCAGGGATGACGACGCTGCCTCACATCGCGCCCGATCGGCTGTCGCTCGATACCGGGGAGCATTGGAGTGGCCTCGCGATGGGCGCGGACGACGCAGGGAGCGCAGGGGAGCATGACCCTGCTCGCCAGCTGCTCGCGCTCCAGCGGGAGCGCGCGGAGCGGCAGCTCAACGCCGTGCGAGGCACCGTCCTGCTGCTGCTCGCGGCGGCGGCGCTCGTCTACGCACCGAGCCTGACACCCGGGCTCAACCGGGCGAACGTGCTCGTTCTCGTTCCTTCGCTATCCTGGACGATCGCGCAGTACGCGCTGTTCTACCGGCGCGCCCGCCTGCCGGGGTGGCTCGCGATCGTGAACCCGCTCGTCGATGTCGCGGGCGTCACTGCGATCATGGCCGCGTACGCGCTCCAGCAATCCGCGGCGCTCGCGCTCGGTTCGCCGATCTTCCTCGCCTACTTCGCGATTCTCGCTGCTCGCCCAATCGCATCATCCACCTTCAAGGCCGCCGCCGTCGCCGCCCTGACCGTGCTCGCCTATGCAGCGCTGCTCTGGTTCCTCATCACGAGCGGACGCGTGGAGGTCGTGGCGAATCCGGTGAGCGCGATGACCGGAGGCGCGATCTCATCGCTCGACGAGGGGGCGAAGCTCCTGCTGCTCGCGGTCGCGGGCGCGATCGCGACGTACGCGACGGCGTGGCACGAACGCGTCGCGACGAGCTACTACCGCGAGAGCGGGACGAGGGCTCGGCTCGAGACGCGTCTGGCGCGCGCGCAGCTCCAGAGCCTCAAGCTGCAGATGCATCCGCATTTTCTCTTCAACACCCTCAACAGCATCACGACGCTCATCACCGAGGACCCGCTGGCGGCCGAGCGAATGGTGACCGGGCTGAGCGAGCTGTTGCGCATCTCGCTGCGAACCGCGAGCGAGCAGGAGGTGCCTCTCGAGCGAGAGCTGGAGGTGCTGCGCCACTATCTCACGATCCAGGAGATCCGGTTTCACGACCGGTTGTCGGTGGCACTCGACGTCGATCCTGACACGCTCCACGCGATGGTGCCGAATCTGATCCTGCAGCCTCTCGTGGAGAATGCGATTCGGCACGGCATCGGCCCGCGCGCGACCGGCGGCTCGATCGAGGTGCGTGTCACGCGGGTTGGCGACAAGCTACGCATGCGCGTGCACGACGATGGCGTCGGAACCCCCGCCGACGCGATGCCGGTTCGCGAAGGGACGGGCATCGGCAACACTCGCGCGCGACTGGGCCATCTCTACGGCACGCGCCACCGCTTCGAGATCGGTGGCGCGCCGGGCGCGGGGTTCACGGTGATGGCGGAGATCCCGTACCGGGTGGCGTCCGAGGTAGACGGGGACGCTTCCCAACCGGCCTAGCGGTGGATCGAGGGACTACTTCCGCGCTCGCTCCGGTCGCGTCTCGTCCGCATCGGTTCGGGGCGTCAACGCCGTGACGGCGGGTGCCGCGACGCCATCGCCCGATACGACGCCGCTTCCCCGCACTTCGACATCGGCGCCGTTGCCCTCAGGGTTCAGCTTGCCGAAGTAGCCCGGCAGCTCCACACCGGCGATATCGCGAAGCACGCTCATCATCGGAGGAAGGGTGTTGGCCATGTTCTGGAGGAACCCCGACGTTCCGCCTCCCTGCCCGCCCCCGTCCCAGACAACGATCTTGTCGAACTTGATGTTCGAGATGGCCTTCGCCGACGTCTCGGCGAGCGTGTCGAGGTGCTCGATCATCATGAGCTGGAAGGCCTCCTTCGCGCCGCCGCACGCCTGCACAACTTCGCGCAGCGCATCGGCCTTCTTCGCGAGGATCTCGTACTCGCCACGCGCCTGCGCCTCCAGCTTCATGTAGATCGCGGCCGCATCGGCCTCGGCGGCAATGCGAACGCTCTGCGCCGCGGCCTCGGCCTGAACGATCGTGCGCGCCTTCTCGGCCTTCGCCGGCGCCTCGACCTCGGCACGTCGCTCCGCTTCGACGCGCTCGGCATCGGCGATTGCCGCGCGAGCCATCGCGCGGTTCTGCGCTTCCTGGACGTATGCCTCGGCCTCGCGCTTCTTCGTCTCCGACAGTTGATAGGCTTCGGCCTCGCGAACCTGGAGCTGCGCGCGGGTTGCCGCGATCAGTCCCTGAGACTCCGCCTCACCTTCGATGGCCTTCGCCTCGGCGCTCGCGACGAGAATGCGCTTCTTCTGCTCGGCGTCCTTGATCTGCGACTCGCGCTCGAACGCGGCGCGCTGCTCACCGATGCGCTGCTCCTTGTCGAGCTCCGCGACGCGGACCGCCTGGGTGCGCTGACCTTCCTTGATCTGCGCGTCGCGCTCGAAGACCGCCATCTGCTCGCCGACCTTCTGCTCCTTGTCGAGCTCCGCCACGCGCACGGCCTTTTCCCGGTCGGCCTCGCGCATGCCGATCTCGCGGAACTTCATCGCGTTCGCGACCTGCACGATACGCTCGCGGTCCGCCTCGGCCACACGCACCTCGCCGAGCTTCTCCTGCTCGGCCACATCGCCGCGCGCCTGCTGCACGGCGGTGGACGCCGCCTTCTTCCCGATCGCCTCGATGTAGCCGGAGTCGTCGCGGAGGTCGGTGATGTTCACGTTGATGAGGACGAGCCCGATCTTCTTGAGCTCCGGCTCGAGCGACTGCTGCACGCGGTGAAGGAACGCATCGCGATCCTTGTTGATCTCCTCGATGCGCATCGACGCGATGACCTGACGTAGCTGGCCGAAGATGATGTCCTGTGCCTGCCGCTTGATCTGGTCGTGGGTGAGGCTCAGCAGGCGGATCGCCGCGTTTTGCCTGACTTCTGCCTCCGTGCCGATGGCGACGGTAAACACGCTCGGAACGGCAACGCGGATGTTCTCGAAGGAGAGCGCGTCCTTGAGCGGAATGTCGATCTGGATCGGCTCGAGGCCGAGATAGGCGTATTCCTGGATTACCGGCCAGACGAAGGCACCGCCGCCGGAGATGCACTTCGCGCTCTCGCCGCCGCCGACCCGTCCGGAGATCACCAGCACCTTGTTCGACGGACAGCGCTTGTAGCGTGCGACGAACAGGAAGAGCAGGCTGAGGAAGATGACGACAGCGAGCGCGGGGCCCGCGATTGCCCACATCGGAATCCCGACGACGGAATCGGGAGTGATCTGGAACAGGAAGAGATCAAACGACATTGGACAGCTCCTTCGTGATTGGGTCGGGAACCACATCGACCGTATCGGGCCCGACGACGTCCACGACCAGAATTGGTGCGCCCGTCGGCAGTGCGGCCTGGGATGTCACGGCCTGGTATTCGACGGTGCGGTTCTGGAGGGTGAGGATCACTTTCCCGGCTCCCTTCCGGTCGCCGGGGATCGCGAGGTACACGGTGCCGGTCGCTCCGACGGCCCCATCGATCAGCACCGAGCCATCGTCCTCGAGCCGCAGCATCCAGCGTGTCACCAGGGCCGTGCCGATCGTCGCGCCGAGTCCGAGCACGATCCCGAGCGGGAGCGCTGCCAGGAGTCCGAGCCCGGTCGCCAGCCCCGCCATGCCGCCGACACCGAAGAAGCCCAGGCCCGCCGAGATGGCGCGGACGCTGAGAAGGTTCAATCCTTCGGCTGCACCGTGACCCACGTGGCCGTCGTGGTGGTGGACATCGACATCGTGATGGGCGATGCCGAGCACGCCGAGGATCAGCTGCACCACAAGGATGGCGCCGCCGAGGATTGCGCAGGTAACGAAGAAGGTCTGCATGGCAAACAGAAGATGCGAACGGCGCAGGGGGGCCGCTAGGAGCGTCCGTGTCTCTTCGTTGCCTCGTTCGCGCAGGGGACCGGAGGCTTCACGGCTGCCAACTCTCGATGCCTGTGCCAGTTGCACCCACCTGATGCGACGCAGGGCGAACGACGGTCACTGTCGTTCGCCCTGTCCAACCACACAGGGTGCTGTCAGCCGTTGATCGCGCTCGGGTCCATCCAGAACACTTCCCAGTGGTGGCCGTCGAGGTCATAGAAGCTTCGCACGAACATGAAGCCCTGATCCTGCGGATCTGCGGCTTCCGATGCGCCGGCGGCGAGTGCCTTCGCCAGCATCGCGTGGACTTCCTCGCGGCTGTCCACGGAGATCGCGAAGATCGCGTTCGTCTCGGTACGCGCGTCGCCCACCGGACGCTTGCTGAAGCCGCCGAAGCGCTCCCGGTCGAGGAGCATGAAGTAGGCGTCCTCGCCGACGAGCATGCAGGTCGCGCTCGCGTCGGTGAACTGCTGGTTGAACACGAAGTCGAGCGCCTCGAAGAAGCGGATCGAGCGCTGAAGGTCGCTCACCGGGATGTTGACGAACAGCTTGCGCGGCGTCGTCGGGCGAGTGCCGGCGTTGGTGATGGTCGGGGCGGTTGTCTCGGTCGTGGACATTGGAGGATTCCGGTTATGTGGTGAACGGGATCAGCGAGCGGAGCGAAGCAGCGCGCGAACGCGGGCGTCGCGCAGGTAGAGGCCGCCCCAGATGAACGCGGCGACGTAGATCGGGAAGAGGATGTGTGAGAAGAGCGGATTGTCGATGCGCAGGTGCGTCGCGATCGCGCCGCCGAGGTAGCCGGTCCAGAGGATCGCGCCGAGCGGCGCGGTGCGCGGGATGAGGTAGAGCGCGAGGCAGACCAACTGGATCGCGCCGAGGATGGGCAGGTGGTGCGGGGACCAGCCGAGCTGGGTCGTGCCGTCTATTGCTTCCTTCGCGCCGCTGAATTTCATCGCCAGGTCGAAGATGAGGAAGAGCACGGCGTTTTACTGACCGCGGCTACGTACTGAACTTCACTGCTTACTGCGCACGCACTGCGTACGGGCTACTGCGCACGGGTGCATGAGGGCGTCACGGGCGGCAGTGCGTGGTTGTTCGCAGTCCCAGTAGCTTCCCGCCGAAAAGCGCAACAGCACACCGGGCGCCCGCTCCTTCTCGGCCGGTTGCCCGGATTCCTCCCAACGCCCCGCCGTTCCGCCTGCCGTGCCCGTCCCGCTCTGGCGGTGGGTACTCGGTACCCGGTACGAAGTGCGTGCGCAGTACGCAATGCCGGTCCGTTCGTAGTCGCGGTCAGTCGAAGGCTGAAGGCTGGCAGCTGACTACCTGTCCCGGGCCTATGCGGTGAGCTGCATCGGGAGGCCGAAGCGGGGAAACAGTGTTTCGACATCGAGGTACGACGTCATGCTCCGGATCCGGTCGCCCTCGATGTCCAGCATCAGCAGGGCCCACGCTGTCTTGCCGCCGTCCCGATACTGCGCAAAGGCGGGAGTGCCGCCAGACGCCGCCACCGGGACGAGCCTGGAGCCTCTGCAACCGATGCCGAAGGTGAGGAGCCATCTCGCGATGGACTCGTGGCCGACGGAGCCGAGCATGCGGTAGCAGTGGCCGGTAAGGGCGGGTCGGCACTGCTCGGGAGGGCGGCGACATGCGTCTACGATGTCATCGCCGCGGCGTGTGCACCATGGGCGCAGGCGGGATTGTATGATTCCCTGCAGTCGCACGCCGCGGCCGGCAAGGCGGACCCACGCAACCTCGGAGTATTGCATGCTCGACGCCATTCGCGCGCTGTTCTCGGGCCAGGCTCCATCGACGCCTGCAAGTGCTGACCCGGCGCCCACGGTCGACCCGATCCATCTCGCCGCCTGCGCCCTGCTCCTCGAGATCGCCTGGGCCGACAACGAGTTCTCGGCGCCGGAGCGCGCGCACCTGGAAGGTGTCCTCACGCGCCACTTCAACCTCGCGCCGGAGGAGGGAACGCGCCTCATGGCAGTGGCCGACGAGGCGCGCCGCAACGCGATCGATCACTACAGGTTCACGTCGGTATTGAAGAAGAGCTACGACACCGGCCAGAAGATGGTCATGGCCGAGATTCTCTGGGGCCTCGCGCTCGCCGATGGTGAGATCGCCGAGCACGAGCACTACCTGACGCGGAAGATCGCGAACCTGCTCGACCTGGAGCCGGGCTACCTCTCGGCTGCGAAGACCGCGGCCGCGACGCGCCACAGGGAGACCAGCGGATAAACCGGTGTGACTGCGGCGCCGCGACGAGCTCTCGGCGCGGCCGCCCTCCGTCGGAACGAATCGAGCTTACGGCTTGGGCTTGGAGGGGCCGAAGAAGAAGGTGAGCCCCACGCCGATGCTCGACGCGTCCACCGTTCCCGTCCCGCCGCTCGACACCTCGTATTCAAGCGCCGTGTAGCGAAGGTCGAACGCGACGTTGCGCCGCACATACTCGGCCTGGAGCAGCAGTCCGGGATTGTTCGCGAACTCGACACGGTCATTCAGCACGGCGCCGCTCGCTTCCAGGACGTTGCGGAGGTGCACTGTCGCGCCCGCGCCGAGTCGGATGCCCGCCGGCGTGCGGTAGAAGAGCATGCCTTCCACGGGGAAGCGGAACCAGTTGACATCCTGGTTGGTTGCCGGCGGGATCGTCCGGTATTTCAGCCCGACGTTGAGCTGCGCATCGACCGAGTGCGCGCCGCGGGTGAACACGCCAAGCACTCCGCCCGCGGTGAGAAGGAGGCCACCGCCCGCTATCACGTCGGGGGTGCTCCCATCCTCATACGTGAACTGGAGCACTTTCTCGCCGCCATATTCGCCGCTCACGCGGATGGCGCCGCGGAGGCGCCCCTGCGCGCTGGCCGAGCTGGAGAGAAGTGGAAGGGCAACCGTGACGACGGCGAGGGCGAGATAACGAATGCGCGAGAGGTGCATGGGTCTCATGACTGGGGTGGAAGGAAGTGCAGGATAATCTCATTGGGACGGTCAGCGCGGGAGGCAGGCAACATCGACACACGTTCGTGGCCCGGCCGTTGCACGGCGAGGGCCTCACGAGCAGCGGGGCCGACACGACATCCGTGTCCGGTACGCCGGCGACGCGATGTCCAGACGTTCAATCGACGATGGAGAGCAGATGCAGCCGACCGATATTCTAACGCAGACAGGTGGCCTTCAGGCGATGGCCCGCGAGCTCGGCGTCAGCGAGAGCGAGGCGGCGACCGGAGCCGCGGCGCTGCTGCCGGCCATTCTCGGCGGCTTCAAGAAGCAGGCGACAGGGGCTGGCGGGGCCGACGGGCTCGGCGGCCTTCTTGGAAGGCTCGGCGGCGGCGACCTGCTCGACGATGTCGTGTCGCCAAAGCCGACGAACATCGGCCGCGGCAACGACGTCCTGGGCCAGATCTTCGGCGACAAGGAAGTGAGTCGCACGGTCGCGCAGGACGCCGCGGGCAAGACGGGGCTCGATCCGTCGCTGCTGAAGAAGATGCTGCCGATGCTCGCAATGCTTGCCGCGGGCTACATGGCGAAGCAGCGCGGTGGCGCCGGCGCGACCGGGGGCGGGCTTGGCGGCGTGCTCGGCGGGGTGCTTGGCGGAATGGCCGGCGGCGCGGGACGCGCACCAGGCGGCGGTGGGCTCGGCTCGATGCTCGACATGGATGGAAACGGCAACC
>JANPKQ010000183.1:0-4632 GCA_031426115.1 Gemmatimonadaceae bacterium
TCGTCGTCAGCGCGCGCGCCTCGGCCGCGAGCTGGCGCGCGACCGTTGCCGACAGGGGCGTCTTCGCGGCAAGCCGCTCATCGAACTCGACGATGAGGCCGGAGATCGGCCGCAGCCACGCGAACAACGGGTGCTCCATCACGAGCTGCAGGTGCTGGTGTGTCGTCTCGATCGAGCCATGCTGGCGCTCGTAGCGGCCGCGCTCGCGATCGAGAAGAACCTTGTGCAGCGCGAGGAGCGCCCCTCGGGCTGCTCGAAGCGCAGCACGATCGTCGCTCGTCGCTTCGTCGTCGGCTGATTGAGTCATGAACGTCTGAAGATAGCGTCACGGCGCGTCGGCGCCCGCGCGTGGCTCAGTCCGGCACCATCGCTGCTGCGGGCACACACCCTGCCTTGTCTCGGCCTCCCCGACTTCGCCGGCGGATCGCATTGCCGAGGAGACGGAGGTCGGAAGCACCGCACGTCGACTTTGACCGTGGGCACAGGAGAGGGAGCATGGGGACGTCAATCGAGGTGGGAGCTGACAGGGTCAGCGGCAACGGCGGAAGACTTGGTACCGCGCTTGGGCCGCGAGTCCGTCCGAAGGCGGAGGTAACGGCACCGTATCAACAGCTCGCCGATGATGACCGCGGAACGGGCGGCGAGAAGCTCGCGAACTTCCTCGGCATGTTCAGCATCGGCCTTGGGCTGGCGCAGGTCACCCTGCCGGGCGTCATCTCCCGGCTTTGCGGCGTGGACCCGAAGGACGATCGGACGCGGCGAGTGATGCGGCTGCTGGGAATGCGGGAGATTTCCCACGGCCTGGCCATCCTGTCCAACCAGCAGCCCGAGAAGGCCGTATGGTCGCGCGTTGCCGGCGACGCCCTGGACCTCGCCCTCCTCGCCAGGGCACTCGGCAATCCCGACAACGATCGCGGTGCCACCCTCTTCGCGACGGCCAACGTGCTTGCCGTGACGGCGCTGGATGTGATGTGCGCCCAGACCCTCTCGCGCCAGCCGAAGACGGTCGCGAACGAGAAAATGGATGAAGGCATCATCCGGACGAAGCGGAGTATCACCGTCGGACGCTCCGTCGATGAGGTCTACGCCTTCTGGCGCAACTTCGAGCAGTTCCCGCAATTCATGCGGCACCTCGAGTCGGTCACCGTCATCGACGAGCGCCGGTCGCACTGGGTCGCAAAGGCGCCCGCGGGCAAGTCTGTGGAATGGGACGCGGAGATCCTCGAGGACCGTCCGAACGAGCTCATCTCGTGGCGCAGCGTCGAAGGGTCGCAGATCTACAACGCCGGAACGGTTCGCTTCCAGCGCGCACCGGGCAACCGCGGCACCGAGGTCCGTGTCGAGCTCGAATACGACCCGCCGTTCGGCAAGCTCGGCTCGAAGGTCGCCATGCTCTTCCGCGAAGAGCCCGGCCAGCAGGTGATGGACGACCTCCGCCACCTCAAGCAGGTGATGGAGCTCGGCGAGATCGTGTTCTCCGACGCGTCGAAGCAGCGCGGGATGCACCCGGCTGCGCCCGACGGAAAGGGCCCCGAACTGTAACCGCGACCGTATCCGTCGGCCGCTCGCGCGGCCGCGTTTCCCGATCATTCAAGGAGCACCATGAAAGCCACGTGCTGGATGGGCATGCAGAAGATGGAAGTGAAGGAGGTCCCGGATCCGCAGATCCTCAATCAGAGCGACTGCATCATCAGGATCACGTCCACGGCGATCTGTGGATCCGACCTGCACCTCTACAACGGCTTCCTCCCGCTGATGGAGCCCGGCGACATCATGGGCCACGAGTTCATGGGCGAAGTCGTCGAAGTGGGACGCAACGTGAAGAAGCTGAAAACCGGTGATCGAGTGGTTGTGCCATTTCCGATCGCCTGCGGTCACTGTGCCGCCTGCGAATCCGAGATGTACTCGCTCTGCCAGAACTCCAACCCGAACGCCCACATCGCCGAGAAGATGATGGGCCACTCGTCGGCCGGCATGTTCGGCTACTCGCACCTCACCGGCGGCTTCGCCGGTGGCCAGGCGGAGTATGCGCGGGTTCCCTTCGCGGACGTCGGTCCGCTCAAGGTCCCGGAAGGGATGACCGATGAGCAGGTGCTCTTTCTCTCCGACATCCTCCCGACCGGCTACATGGGCGCGGAGATGTGCGGCATCAAGCCCGGCGACACGGTCGCGGTCTGGGGCGCCGGCCCAGTTGGTCAGTTCGCGATCGCCAGCGCATACCTGCTCGGCGCCGAGAAGGTCATCGCGATCGATCGGTTCGACTATCGCCTGCGCATGGCGAAGGAGCGGGCGGGCGCCGTGACGATCAATTACGCGGAAGTGGACAGCGTCATCGATGTCCTCAAGGATCTCACCGCCGGCCGCGGCCCCGACCACTGCATCGACGCCGTCGGTCTCGAGGGTCACACCCACGGCGTCATGTACGTCCACGACCGGGCGAAGCAATTCCTCCGCATCCAGCCCGACCGCCCCATCGCCCTCCGCGAAGCGATCCTCGCCTGCGCGAATGGAGGAACCGTCTCGGTGATCGGCGTCTATGCGGGGCTGATCGACAAGTTCCCGATGAACGCGGTCATGAACCGCTCGCTGACCATCAAGACGGGGCAGTGCCACGTGCACCGGTACATGAAGCCCCTGCTCGAGCGGATCCAGAAGGGCGAAATCGATCCGACTTTCGTCATCACCCACCGCCTTCCCCTCGATCAGGCGGCGATGGGCTACAAGATTTTCAACGACAAGCAGGACAACTGCGAGAAGATCGTCCTGAAGGCGTGATCGTTCAGCGGGCGCCCAGCCAACGGGGCGCCCGCAACGCCCTTCCCCGAACGGGTACCGACTCGCCCCGGCGAGGTCCGTCGAGTTGATTACTCTTTCTCAACTCAGGACTCCAGCCCAGCACTCATGGACGATTCGACACCCCCCGCCACCCCCTGGACGGCCGTTCCGACCGCGAAGGAGAAGAACGCCGTCCAGCGCGCGGTCACCGCGCTGCTCGATGAGCTCGCACCAGAGCGCGTCGTGAAGCGCGGCGACCGACTGACCCTCCCTGTCGAGCAGCACAGAACCCCCAGCGGGTGCGTCCTCCAGGCGCCGAAGGCTGCGGTCAGCGTGTCATGGTTCCCCGAATCGGCGGACGATGCCCTCTTCGGTGAGCTGCATGTCGTCGTCTGGAAGGGCGTCGTCTCGCGCCGGGGAACGCCGAAGCGCACGGAAGGCGCTGTCGTCACGAAGGAGCTGGTCCTGCGGCCGGTCGAACGCCCCCGCGACGAGTGCGTCTGGCGCGACGAGGACAGCAAGACCTACGACACCGCAGCCCTCGCCGCTCGGTGCCTCGCGCTCCTTCAGGAGCAGATGGCCGAGATAACCCCCGACTAGAATCTCGGCGCGCGAATCCAGGTGTCGGAGCGCGCTGTCGCCGCCTCGAACTGGCGATGCGCGTCCGCGGCGTCTGCTGTCTTCCCCTGCACCCGCAGCGCCGCCTCCAGACCGACGAGGCTCCAGCCGTTGCGCGGATGCCGGTCGAGATCCACCCGGAAAACACGCTCTGCCTCTGCGGCGCGATTCGTCTCGAGCAGCGCCGCCCCGAGCCAGTGGCGCGCGGAGAACGGCAGCGGCTCGGGCTCGTCGTAGCGGAGCGAGTCTTCGAGCGCCACCGCGCGCTCGAGCAGCGGGATCGACTCGGCGATCTTCCCATCCGCGCGCATGAGCTCCGCGCGCAGGATTCCGCCGACGATGCCGAGCAGCTGCGCCGCGGTATGGCCGCGGAAGCTCACCGAGCGCGGCGTGTCGCTCGCCCCACGATCGACGCGCTCGAGATACGCGCCCGCACTGTCGGGCCGGTTGGCGCGGAGATGGGCATATCCGCGCGCGAAATCCCAGAGGCCCCGCTGGATCGCATCGGCGGGAGGAACGTCGATCGCGAGGATCTCGTCGAAGCGCCCGAAGCGAAGCAGCGTCAGCGACCGATAGAACTGTCCACCCGGGACGATCTTCGCGTAGTCGCGCGCGGCCTGCTCGGCGATCGCTCCCTGCCCGTCCATCGATGCGGCGAAGAGGAGCATGTGCAGGTTGTGCGACGGATAGATCGCGAAGGCCGCACCCGTGCCCGAGCGCTGATCCGTGTGCCACGCGGCGACGTTCGCGCGAACTGCATCCCCCCAGCGGCCGATCCGGTTGAAGGTGTGCGACGGCATGTGATTGATGTGGCTCGCCCCGGGGATGCTGCTCCCCAGGAGCTCGGCGCACGACTCGGCCTTGCCGGGCTGCGTCGTGGACTCGGTCGCATGCACGTACAGATGACAGGCGCCCGGGTGCGAGCGGTCGCGCTTCAACACCGATTCGAGGACGCCGTGAATGAGCTGAATGTCGGGATTCGCGATGTTCCATGTGCCGCGGCGCGGCTCGAGCAGCATCAGCGATTCGGCGTAGAGCGTTCCGGCATCGAGATCGTTGGGAAACTCGGCATGTACCCGGGCCATCGCCTTCGCGTAGGCCGAATCGAGCGGGAGCCGGCCGGCACGCGTGAATGTCGGTGCGTACCGGATCGCCATCGCTTCGACGATCGCACGATCCACCGGCCGCGCGAGCGCGGACGTCAATCGTCGGGCGCGCTGCGCCGCGGTGTAGGCAGCC
>JANPKQ010000184.1:0-2417 GCA_031426115.1 Gemmatimonadaceae bacterium
AATCAGCTGTACGAGCGCGTCAATGCGTCACTGCTGCCGCCCGATGCCGCACGAGCTCCGCAACCGGAGAGCGTCGAGGGCCCGCAGCCTCGCAGCCGCCGGCTCCGTGCGCTGAAGCATGTCATGAGCCGCCGAATCCAGCGCGCGCTACGGGCGCGATCGCACCGGCGCCGACTGGGTTCCGCACCCCGCTAGGTCGTCAGCGCCGTCCGCCGACTTCGTCGATGTGACGCAGGAGGTCGGCGGGATCGTTGAACACCCGATACGCGCCGGCGCGCTCCAGCTCCTCCGCACCATAGCCGCCGCTGAGCAGGCCGATGCCGAGCGACCGCGCACGCTTCGAGGCGAGCATGTCCCACACGGCATCGCCGACGACGGTGGACATCTCGATCGGCACGCCGAGCCGCTCCGCGGCGGCGAGGAAGAGATCCGGGTCCGGCTTGGCGAACCGCACCTGGTCACGCGTCACGACCGGAACGTGCTCCAGGTTCACCCCCAGCGTCTCCAGGACAGGACCCGCCGTCTCCATTCGCCCGCTCGTCGCGATCGCCCACGGGATCTCCGCGTCCGTGAGGAAGCCGAGCAGCTCCCGCGCCCCGGGCAGCGGGCGAATGTTGGCGGCGAGGCGCTTGTACGATGATGCGTGGGTCTGCCGGAGCCGCTGCATCTGCGCAGGATCGATCTCGAGCCCTGTCTCCCGAACGAGCATGTTCGTGAACAGTCCTCCGCTCATGCCGATCTTCCGGTGGATGCGCCACACGGAGAGCTCGATGCCCTCGCTCTCGAGCGCCTCACGCCAGGCAAGCACGTGCTGGTAGACGCTGTCCACGAGCGTGCCATCGAGATCGAAGAGAAAGGCCGTTTCTGCGCGCGACATGATCGATTCCCAGGAAGTGAACTCGCGGCGGCCGGGCTCTCCGGAACGCTTTCCGGCCCCGGCGATACCTCAAAGGTCTTGCCGAGCCTCTGCCGTCTTGCCCGATGCGACTGCCGATGACATCATGACGATGCGTCACCGCGATCGCGCTGTCGACTCCCGCGCCGATCGCTGAACTTCACCGGGACCTGCACGGCATGCCGTCCTCCGAAGTCCTGTGCGTCGGCGAGGTCCTCTGGGACGCCCTGCCCGAGGGACTCTTCCTCGGCGGAGCGCCGTTCAACGTCGCGTGCCACCTGCGCGCCACCGGCACGCCGGTGACGATGGTGAGCCGCATCGGCGATGACCGGCTCGGCGACGAAGTGCTCCGGCGCGCAGCGCGCTATGGCGTCACATCCGACCTCGTACAACTCGACAGCGAGCTGCCGACCGGCTTCGTGCGCGTCGATGTGGACGGTGCAGGGAATCCCACCTACGAGATCCTCGAGCCGGCGGCATGGGATGCGATCGCACCCGTTCCGGAGTTGCTCGCCCGCGCCGAGGACGCGCGCGCCATCGTGTTCGGCACCCTGGCGCAGCGCCACGCCGTTTCCCGGGCGACGATTCAGCGGCTCTGGGACATGGAGGCCCTGATGGTGCTCGACGTGAACCTTCGCGCTCCGTACGAGGATCGCGAGATCGTCCGCCAATCGCTGTGGCGCGCCGATGTGGTGAAGCTCTCCGACGAGGAGCTCCGGACCATCGCCGACTGGTTCGACCTTCGCGGCAGCCAGCGCGAGACCGTCGCGGCGCTGGCGGAAACCTTTGCCTGTTCCGTCGTCTGCGTCACTCGCGGCAGCGGCGGCGCGGCACTGTGGCACGAGGGAAAGTGGAGCGAGCACCCGGGCTACAAGGTGGAGGTGCGCGACACCGTCGGCGCGGGGGATGCGTTTCTCGCGGTGCTGCTCGCGGGCCTGCTCGGCGGCGGCTCCGACAGCGCGATGCTTCAGCACGCGAACCTCATCGGCGCCTATGTGGCGACGCAGTTCGGCGCCGTTCCCGCCGATCAGGGCTCGGCGATTCCGATCCCGGCAGTGGCCGAGCGGCCCGCGCGCCGCGGACGGCAGCGCGGAACGTGACGAGGGCGTGAGCCGATGGAGCTGCGTCACCTTCGATACTTCGTCGCCGTCGCGGAGGAGCTTCACTTCGGCCGCGCCGCGGAGCGCCTCCGCATCGCGCAGCCACCGCTGAGCCGGCAGATCCGCGACCTCGAGCGGGAGATCGGGACGCCGCTGTTCGATCGCGTTCCCCGCGGCGTGGATCTCACGCCCGCCGGTCTCGCGTTCCTCCCCGAGGCACGACTGACGCTCGCGCAGGCCGAACGCGCACAGCGAACCGCGCAGCGTGCCGCGCGCGGGGAAACGGGACGGCTGCGGGTCGGCTTCGTCGAGGCGGCCACGCATTCGGGGATTCTGCCCGATGTGCTGAGCTTTTTTCGCATGCACCTGCCCGGCGTCGGCCTCTCGCTCTTCGAGCTGGATCCGCTGCGCCAGGCCGAGGC
>JANPKQ010000185.1:0-18072 GCA_031426115.1 Gemmatimonadaceae bacterium
CCGCGGCCGCTCCGGTCCTCATCAGGAACGCGACGATTCTTACCGCATCGCGCGGCACGCTGCAGAACACCGACCTCCTCCTGCGCGGCGGAAAGATCGCCGCGGTCGGGCCGAACCTCACGGCGCCCGCGGGCGGCCGTACGATCGACGCAACGGGAAAGTTCGTGACGCCCGGCATCATCGACGCGCATTCGCACGCCATGGCCGACGCGATCAACGAAGGCTCGTTCTCGGTGACCTCGATGGTGCGCATCGCCGACGTCCTCAACGCCGACTCGCCGAGCCTCTACAACCAGCTCGCCGGCGGCGTGACGACGATCAACATCCTCCACGGCTCCGCGAACACCATCGGGGGCCAGAACGCCGTCGTGAAGCTCAAGTACGGCCGGCCGCTCGAGGAGATGATGTTCCCCGGAGCGAAGCCCGGGATCAAGTTCGCCCTTGGCGAGAACGTGAAGCGCAGCAACTCCACCGTGCAGCCGGGGCAGGAGCGCCGGTATCCGGCGACGCGCATGGGCGTCGCGGATGTGCTGCGTGATGCCTTTACGCGCGCCAAGGACTACCAGGCGACGTGGACCGAGTACCGGACGGCGAGGGCCGCCGGAAAGACCGTGCTTGCGCCGCGCCGCGACCTCGAGCTCGAGCCGCTGGTGGAAATCCTCGAGGGCAAGCGCCTTGTGCATGCGCACAGCTACGTCGCAAGCGAGATCGCGATGCTGCTGAACGTCGCCGACGAGTTCGGCTTCAAGGTCAAGACGCTGCAGCACATCCTCGAGGGGTACAAGGTCGCTCCGGAGATCGCGAAGCATGGGGCGGGCGCCTCCACGTTCGCCGACATGTGGGGCTACAAGCTCGAGGCGTACGACGCGATTCCGCACAACGCGGCGATCATGACGCGCGCGGGGGTCGTCGTGTCGATCAACTCCGACTCCGACGAGCGCGCGCGGCGGCTGAACCTCGACGCGGCGAAGATGATGAAGTACGGCGACATGACCGAGCAGGAAGCGCTGCGCATGATCACCCTCAACCCGGCGATCCAGCTCGACATCCAGGATCGCGTGGGTTCGATCGACGTTGGCAAGGATGCCGACATCGTGATCTGGAACGGCAACCCGCTGAGCGTCTACTCTCGCGTCGAGACGACGTTCATCGACGGTGAAGTGTTCTTCGATCGTGAGCTGGACCTCGCCAACCGCGCAAAGCTCGCGGCTGAGCGTGCGATGCTCGAGCAGGCAGAGCCGAACCGCCCGGTGGGCGCCGCCGGGACGGGCGGTCGCGGCAATGCGCCCGGCCGGCCGGGCACTCCCGATTCCTCCTCAACCTCAGGCTCCGGAGATCGTCGATGAGCCGGTTTTCCTTCGCCGCCAGCAGCCGGCGGCTCGTTCCCCTGATTCTCACGGCAACGATCGCCAGCGCAGCGACAGCCCAGACGGGCGTCAGCTCGCGCGTCGGCAACAACGATCCCCAGACGATCGGCGGATCGGAGCGCGGCACCTTCATCATCCGGAACGCACGGGTCTTCACGGTATCCGGTCCGGTGATCGAGAATGGCATGGTGCTGATCCGCGATGGGCTCATCGCCGCGGTCGGCCCGAACATCACGGTGCCGCAGGGTGCACGTGAGATCGATGCGCGGGGCCTCAACGTCTACCCGGGAATGATCGACGCCGGGACGACGCTCGGCCTCACCGAGGTCAGCGGCGGCGCCGCCGGCACGGTGGACGCCACCGAGCTAGGCAGCTTCAACCCGTCGATCATGGCGGCGGACGCGATCAACCCCCACAGCTCGCAGGTCGGCGTCACGCGCATCGTCGGGGTGACGAACGTCGTCTCGATGCCACGCGGCGGCATCATCTCGGGACAGTCGGCCTTCATCAACCTGCTCGGCTACACAGCGAAGGACATGGCGGTGACACCGTCGGCGGCACTCGTCGTCAACCTTCCCGGCAGCGGCGGTGGCGGTCGTGGTGGCCGCGGCGGGCGCGGTGGCGGGGAGGGCGCGGGCGGCGGTGCCGCGGCGGCGCAGCAACTCGAGGAGCTCAAGGGGATGTTCCGCGATGCCGAGGCGTACGCCAAGGCATTCGAGGCTTACGGCAAGGACAAGGCGTTGCCGCGGCCCTCGCACAACGTGCGGCTCGAGGCACTCGTCCCGGTCGTGCGCGGGAAGACTCCCGTCGTCTTCTCCGCGAGCAGTGCGGCCGACATCACCCGCGCGGTGACGTTCGCCGAGGAGATGAAGTTGAAGCCGGTGATCATGGGCGGGAGCGAGGCGTGGAAGGTGGCGACGATGCTCAAGGAGAAGAACGTCCCCGTGATCCTCACCAACACCCTGTCCCAGCCCGGCGACGACGATCCGTACGACATGATGTACGAGTCGGCGGCGCGGCTGCAGAAGGCCGGGGTACGGTTCAGCATCTCGACCGGCGGCAGCGGCACGAGCGTGCGCGACCTGCCGTGGCAGGCGGGGATGGCGTCGGCCTTCGGCCTCTCGAAGGATGAGGCGCTCAAGGCGGTGACGCTGTATCCGGCCCAGACGATGAACGTCCAGGACAAGCTTGGCTCGATCGAGGTCGGCAAGATGGCGAACATCGTCGTCACGGACGGCGACATTCTCGAGGCGAAGAGCAAGACGCGCTACCTGTTCATCGATGGCCGCCAGGTGCCGTTGACGAGCAAGCACGAGGACCTGTACGACCTGTTCCGGACGCGGGGCGTCATCGTTCCCTAGTTCCGGGCTGGGCTGTATGATGTACGACGGCCGTCTCGCGATCTCCGCGGGGCGGCCGTTCGCACCACCGTGCGCACCGCGCGGGCCAGGAGGTTTGGATGCCGGATGGCCGGAGTGGAGGGGCGCGTCGCGTCGGGAAATGGATGGACGGCATGCATCGACTGCTGTCCATCGCCGTGGTCGGAGCGGGGCTCCTCGCGCCAGCGACGGGGCGGTCGCAGGGGGCGTTGATGGGTGTCGTCATCGAGGATGCGACGCGCAGGCCGCTCGTCGGCGCCGAGGTGCGAGTGCGCGCCGCGACAGACAGTGCCAGGTCGTCGGAGGGTGCGCGAAGCGACAGCGCCGGGCGGTTTCGGCTCGCCATCGCTGACGCGGGCCGGTTTCGTCTCGAGGTTCGGAAGCCGGGATACGAGATCCTCGTCACGCCAGCGCTCGACGGCGATGTGGTGACCGCGGGCCGGATCGAGCTCGTGCTCCGACCGGCACGGAGCGGAGTTGCCGCGCTCGTCCGCGGGCGGGTGGTGGACTCCACCGGGGCGCCGATCGGATTCGCCCAGGTTCGCGTTGGTCCGAGCGGCGAACAGGCTACCGATGACTCCGGCCGTTTCGATATCGCGCTGCGCGTGGCTGGGCGGCTGCCGATCACGGTGCGACGGATCGGATATCGCCCGCTCGAAATGGCCCTGACCTCGATGCCTGACTCCGCGCTCAGGCTCGTGTTGCACCCGCTCGTCGGGACGCTCGCGACCGTGCACATCGATGCCGATCGGACGGTGGCCTCGCTCGAGCGATCGGGGTTCTACGCGCGCCTTCGGGAGGGTGCGCGGGGCGCGAACACCGGCCACTTCATCGGCCCGGAGGAGATCGACCGACGACGGCCGATCCGTGCGTCGGCCCTGCTCGAGGGGATCTCGGGAATCAAGGTCCTCCCGATCAGCTCGAAGCGATACGCCGTCTACGGAACGAACGGGTGTGCGATGACCGTGTTCATCGATGGCGTGCGCGCCAGCAGCCTGTCGGCGAGGGTTGCGACCGACATCGACGAGCTCATCGCGCCGACGGCGCTCGCTGGCATCGAGGTGTACTCGCGCGCCAACGCGCCAGCGGACTACCGGATCGCCGACGGGACGTGCGGAGTCGTGCTCATGTGGGGGAAGTGATGTTTGTGCGCTGCCCCGCGCGAACCCTGGTGCACACACTGGCTTCGCTGGCAGTGCTTGTCGGCACGGCCGGGGCACAGGTCGTCCAGGGGCGCGTGCGCGATGCGTCGAGTGGACGTCCGCTCGACGGCGCGGTCGTCACTCTCATCTCCCAGCCGAACGGGGTCGGGATCAGCGTCTTCAGCGATTCATCCGGCTCGTTTCGCGTACGCGCTGCGCGTGCCGGCGCCCATCGCGTCGAGATCAAGCGCATCGGCTACACGCCGGTTGTGACAGCTTCCTTCGACGTGAGTCCCGCGACCGCGACGCCGGTGCCGGAAGTGTCGCTCACACCTCGCCCCCAGATCGTGGCGACGGTGGACATTGCGGCGGATCAGCAATGTCGTGCCAACCCGAGTGACGGCCGAGGCGCCGTCGGGTTGTGGGAGGACGTCCGCGCCGCGCTCGAAGCGACAGTGATCACTGCCAGCGAGCAGCGATATACACTGCGATACACGAGTTTCCGCCGCCGTCTCGACGAGCGACTCAGGGAAGTCGAGCGGCAGAGCGAGGCGAAGATCGCGCGCGGCGCGATGGTGTGGGCGAGCATCCCCGCGGATCAACTCGCGCGGGAAGGATACATCGTCTCGGAGAGGGACGGTGTCACGTATCGCGGCCTCGACGCGCATGTCCTCCTCTCGAATTCGTTTCTCGAGTCGCACTGCTTCAAGTCGGCACCAAAGCATCCGACGAACGATTCGCTCGTCGGCCTTGCCTTCCAGCCCGTGCGCCGGGGCGATCGCATCGATGTGGCCGGCGTCCTCTGGCTGAACCGGGCATCGCGCGAGCTCGATGCGATCGACTTCACCTATGAGGGGCTCGCCGTGGAGTTCCCCACGCGAGATCTCGGCGGCCGCATCGAGTTCGACCAGCTGCCGTCTGGCCGGTGGATCGTGGACCGGTGGCATATTCGAATGCCTCGCGTCGAGCAGCGGCAAGTGATGAATGCCGTCGGCCGTGCGCCCGGAAGACTGGCCATGACGCTGGTCGGGTTCGATGAAGTCGGCGGCGTCGTCTCCGACATCGCGACCGCGGCACTGGACAGCCGACCCCCGGTGCGGCGGCCGGTAATCCGAGGCACCGTCTTCGACAGCGCCTCAGGCGGGCCGCTAATCGGCGCGACGATCTCCCTGCGCGACTCGACGCGCACTGCAACGACCGACGAGCGCGGGTTCTTTTCGCTCGACAGCGTCCCAGAGGCCGGGGTATCGCTCATCGCGACGCATCCTTTCCTCGACTCCCTGGGCGTGGGCAGCTGGTCATGGCGTGTGGAGGGGCAGTCGCTGACGAGAACGGTGAGCCTCGCTGTCCCGTCGCTCCCGCGCCTCCTCGCCCGCGTCTGCCGCGAGACGCGACTGCCTACCGACGCTGGGGTACTGACGGGTATCGTCACCGATTCGACGCGGCTGATGGGGGGACTGCCGGTGCGAGTGTCGTGGACCGTCACGTCAGTGAGCGCGGCGGGGGTGAAGCGTCTCACTCGCGAGGCGATCGATACGACCGCATCGAGCGGGCGATTCACGGTGTGTGGCGTCCCGACCGAAACAGCGCTTCGGGTTGAGCTCATCGTGCCGGGTCAACGATCCGACGCGGTCGCCTTTCGCATCGCCGAAACGCGTCGCTGGGGGCGCCTCGACATCCGCGTTTCACGGTAGAAATGCAAAGGCGGCAGGATCATTGGTGCGATGACCCTGCCGCCCTCTCCTGCACCCTGTGTTACCAGGGACGCTGGCCCGGACGCTCCCCGCGGTCGAGCTTCTGTGCCGCTTCGACGACCCGGATGAAGTCGGCGCGATAACCGTTCGGATCCTCGCCAACCGACTGCTTCGCGGCGCGCAGAACATCGGTGAGTGTCGCGCTCCCCTTGTACTCCGAGTCGCGCAGCACGAGGCCGAACGCCGCCACCGCCGAGGCAAAGGTGAGGTCGGGCGACGCGCGCTCGCCGCGGTCCACGACGGCGCGCTCGATGAGCCGGCTCGTCTCGCCGTCGGGCTGCTTGTAGCGCAGCCGCACGAACAGCAACTCGTTCGTCGCCGTGCCGTCGCGAGTTGGCGGGACCCCGTACCGCAGTGGGTCCACACCCTCGACTTTCTGGTCGGAGTTCGCGCCGACCGGGATGATCTCGTATAGCGCCGTCACCGTGTGGCCGCTGCCGATCTCGCCGGCGTCCTTCGTGTCATCGTTGAAATCCTGGTCGCGCAGCAGCCGGTTTTCGTAACCGATGAGCCGGTACGCGGCCACCTTGGAGGGGTTGAATTCCACCTGAAGCTTCACGTCCTTGGCGATCGTCACGAGCGTGCCGCCAAACTCGGTGACGAACATCTTGCGCGCTTCCATCAGGTCATCGATGTAACCGTAGTTGCCGTTGCCCTTGTCGGCGAGCTTCTCGAGGTGAGAATCCTTGTAGTTGCCCATGCCGAAGCCGAGGACGGTGAGGAACGTGCCCTGTGCGCGGCGGTCCTCGATGAGCCGCACCATGTCGGCGTCGCTCGACAGGCCGACGTTGAAGTCGCCATCGGTCGCGAGGATGACACGGTTATTGCCGCCGCGCAGGTGGCTCTTCCGCGCGATGTCATACGCGAGGGTGAGTCCCGCCCCGCCGGCGGTGGACCCACCCGCTTCGAGGCCCTCGATCGCATCCATGATGCGGGTCTTGTCGGCTCCCGACGTTGGCGGCAGCACCAGTCCGGCCGCGCCGGCGTAGACGACGATCGCGACGCGGTCCTCCTCGCGGAGCTCGGCAACGAGCAGACGAAACGCCGATTTCACGAGCGGCAAGCGGGTAGGACCTGCCATCGACCCTGACACGTCGATGAGGAAGACGAGGTTGCTCGCGGGCAGGGCGCGCTTGTCGATGGATTTTCCCTTGAGTCCGATGCGAACGATGCGGTGAGCGGACTTCCACGGTGCAGGAGCCACCTCGGTCGTCACCGACACCGGGTCGGCACCACGCGGCTCGGGGTAATCGTATGAGAAGTAGTTCACGAGCTCCTCGGTCCGCACCGCATCCTTCGGCGGCCGGAGTCCCTGGGAGATGAATCGACGGACGTTGCTGTACGAGGCCCGGTCGACATCGATCGAGAACGTCGAGCGCGGATTGTCGCGGACCGCGAGGAAGGGATTCTCGTAGATGCGGTCATACTGCTCCGTGTTGTGCCCAGGATCGGCGCGGCGACGCATCTCCGGTCCGGGTGACGCCGTGCGCGCTGCCGCGGCACCGCCAGCGACCGTGCTGGCGGCCTTGCCCACCATGGTGGTTGGCGCGTAGGTCGGCGGCGCGCCGACCGGGTAGGCTGCCGGTGTCCCGACAGACATCCGGCGCTGCGACGCTGCGTCTGCGGTCACAGCGACTTCATGGAGAACCTGGCTGCTGGCCGCGAGCGTGAAGTTCACGGAGACGGTGTCACCCGTCACCGCCACTCGCTGCTCCGCCCTGACATAGCCGATGCGGCGCGCGATCACCGTGACCGAGTCGCCGCGCTTCACGGACGAGAGCGTCAGCGTGTACCTCCCGCCGGCGTCGGTCTGCGCGCCGGACGACGACGCTGCGACGGTCACCACGACCGATGCGAGCGGCTTCATCGCCTCGTCGGTCACGCGTCCGACGAGGACGACGCGCTGCTGCGGCGCCGAGGCCGGCAGGAGCAGGATCGGAAACAACCAGGAGAATACGAGTTGCGGGCGCATGGGACGTCCTCGGGGGCGGGTATGTCGCGGTGAGTTGCTATGCCTCAGCAGGGAGACGCCGCTCGCGGGCGACCTTGCACACCATCTGAAGGCCGGCCACGTTGCCTCATGACCGTCCTCATCTACGGATCGAACGGGTATACCGGGCAACTCGTCACGGAACAGGCGCTGGCGAGCGGGTTGCGTCCCATTCTGGCGGGCCGGAGCGCCAGCGCCATCCGCGAGCAGGCCGTTGCCCTCGGGCTGGAGCACCGGGTCTTTGCGCTCGAGGAGCGCGCGGCGGTATATGGTGGCCTGGACGGGATCAGCACCGTCGTGCACTGCGCCGGTCCGTTCTCGCGAACCTCCAGGCCGATGGCCGACGCGTGCATCCGCGCCGGGGCGCACTATCTCGACATCACCGGCGAGATCGCCGTGTTCGAGGCGCTCGCCGCGCGCGATGCGGAAGCGCGCGATGCCGGCGTCATGCTGCTGCCGGGTGTCGGCTTCGATGTCGTTCCATCGGACTGCCTCGCCGCGCATCTCGTCCGTCGCCTGCCGACGGCGACACGGCTCGCGCTCGCGTTCGAGGCACGCGGCGGCATTTCCCGCGGCACGGCGACGACGATGGTGGAGTCGTCCGGCGGGGCGGGAATGATCAGGCGCGGCGGTACGCTGGAGCGCGTACCCGCGGCGTGGAGGACGCGCCAGGTGGACTTCGGCTTCGGTCCGACGGACGTCACGACGATCCCGTGGGGCGACGTCTCGACAGCATTCCACAGCACCGGCGTCGGCAACGTCGAGGTGTACACGGCGATGCCCCCCGCGACGCGGCGGATCATGATCGCGTCGAGATACCTCGGCTGGCTACTGAATACGACGGTTGTCCGCCGCGTGCTCACGCGCATCGTGCGGAGCGGCCCACCCGGCCCCAGCGCCACAGCGCGCGCCCGTGAGACGAGTCGGCTGTGGGGTGAGGCGACCGATCGCAGTGGGCGGCGCGTCGTCGCGCGACTGACAGCGCCGCAGAGCTATGCGCTGACGGCGATGACAGCGGTTGCAGCGATCCAACAGGTGCTGGGCGGAACCGCGATGCCGGGATTCCAGACGCCGTCACGCATGTTCGGGGCGGATTTCATTCTGGAGATCCCAGGGGTTCGACGGGAGGATGTCGAGTGAGGCTGTTCTACGGCACGACGGGCTCCGCATGGCGCGGGATCATCGTGGCTTTCACGACACCGCTGCATGGCCAGCTTTCAAAAGCCTGAAAAGGAAGAGCATGAAGGGATGAAGAGCATGAAGCAGTGCAACAACAACGGCATTCGTTAGGGGCGTGGCGTAAGAGACTCCGGCCGGGGTGCCCTCAACGCTGTCGCCATAGCCGTATCCGCGTTCATCCGCGTAATCCGCGGCTGCAGTTGTCCATTGCCGTTGCAGGTGCCGGTGCAGTTTCCACCCAGGTCCTCCTTCGTCCGCGGTCTACTTGCAGTTTCAGCAGTCCCTTCACGATGCATTGAGCGCACGCGTCGGATCGACACGCGTGGCACGGCGGGCAGGGACGACGCTCGCGAGGAGGCCCGCAACGATGAGGACGAGGGCGGCGGCGATGAACGTTGCAGGGTCTGTCGCCGTGACGCCGAACAGAAGCTCCTGGAGAAGTCGCGTGGAGATGACCGCGGCACTTCAACTGAAGGAGCCGCGGATTTCTCGGGGGCCACGCGGATCATCCAGGGGCGACGGCAACCGCCCCAACTGGCCGGACGCACGCCGACCGCTGCGACGGCAACGGCAGCCGCGGATTACGCGGATGAACGCGGATACTTCAACCGCAACAGCATTGATGGCATCTCTGCGCAGAGTCTCTCGCGCAACACCACAAGGAATGCCGTTGCCCTTCTTCATGCTCTTCAGCTCTTCATGCTCTTCCCGTTCAGGCTTCTGGAAAGCCTGACGCCGAGCGGGGTCCAAGGATGAGCTCATTGATCCCGGAAAGCCTGACGCCAAGCAGAGCCCCGAACTATCGCCCTCAGCTCGCCCCGACGCCCGCCGTGTCGCGCCTGAGTCGCTCCGTCGCGGGATCCTTTCCCGTCGCGCCGGAGGGCGCTGCGCCCGACGGAACGAGCCCGACGATGCCGTGCTCGAGCCATGCATGCTCACCCTTCAGCACCTGCATCGCGAGCTTGTAGAGCGGCTCGTCGTTCGGGCCGTAGAACTGGTCGAAGTGCACCTTGACTCGCTCCGCCGCTTCCCGGCAGAACACATCGGCCAGTGCCACCGCCTCGCGCTGCCCCTGCTTCGCGAGCATGTTCGCGCGCGAGATCGCGGCCGCCATCGCGAACAGCTCCGCGCCGATGTCCACCGCGCGGAAGAGCACCATCTGCTTCCGCTCGAGCTTCGGACCGAAGCGTACCATGGCGTGGAAGATGGAGCGTCCGAGGTGCCGGGTGGTCTTCTCGATGTAGCGGAGGTGTGGGGCGAGCTTGCCGTAGCCGCCGTAGCGCTTCAGGCGCCCCGCGCCGACCCAGCGCGTCGGATACCACGTCAGGTAGAAGGGCGCCGATTTCGCGAGCCCCTCGAGCCGCTGCTTCATCGTGGACTCGGGGTTCACGATCCCGAACGCCAGCTTGAAGTGGTGATCGACAGCTTCGCGGGCGATGAAGAGACGCATGATCTCCGACGAGCCCTCGAAGATCAGGTTGATGCGGAAGTCGCGCATCGCGCGCTCGACCCCGATCGGAGCCTCGCCGCGGCTCTCCAGCGACTCGGCGGTCTCGTAGCCGCGGCCACCGCGGATCTGGAGCGTGTCATCGATGATGCGCCAACCCGCTTCGGAGTTGTACATCTTCGCAATCGCCGCCTCGAGCCGGATGTCGTACCCGCCCTTGTCCGCGAGCGCGCTCGACAGCTCGGCGATCGCCTCCATCGCGAAGGTCATCGAGGCCATCTTCGCGATCTTCTGCGCGACCGCCTCGTGCTTGCCGATCGGCTGGCCCCACTGGACGCGCGTCGAGGCCCATTCCCGCGCGACGCGCAGCATCGACTTCGCCGCACCGGCGCAGCCGGCCGGGAGGGTGAGGCGTCCGGTGTTGAGCGTGATGAGCGCGAGCTTGAGCCCCTTCCCCTCCCCCCAGAGAATGTTCTCGCGCGGAACCTTCACATCCTTGAAGGTGATGACACCATTCTCGATCGCCTTGAGGCCCATGAAACGGAGGCGATGCTTCACGGCGACGCCGGGCGATTTCGCGTCGACAATGAAGGCCGTGATCTGCTTCTTCGTCTTTCCATCCACGACCTTGTCGGGCGTGCGCGCCATGACGACGAAGAGGTCGGCGCGGGTGCCATTGGTGCACCAGAGCTTTTCGCCGCTGATGAGGAAGTGCGATCCGTCCGCTGTCGGCGTCGCTGTCGTGCGCAAATTCGCCGGATCGGAGCCGGCGTCGTTCTCCGTCAGGGCGAATGCCGAGATGGCGCCCTTCGCGAGCCGCGGGAAGAACCGCTTCTTCTGCTCCGGCGTCCCGAACAGCTTCAGCGGCTGCGGAACACCGATCGACTGGCTTGCCGAGAGCAGGGCGGTGAGGGAGCCATCCTTCGACGTCACCATCTCCATCGCGCGGATGTAGCTCATCTGCGAGAGACCGAGACCGCCGTACTCCGTCGGGATCTTGATCCCGAAGGCACCCATGTCGCGAAGCTCCTGGACGAGCGACTCGGGAATCTCGCCGGTGCGGTCGATCTCCTCGGAGTCCACGCGCTCCATGAACGCGCGGAGCTTGTCCATGAACGGCTTCGCGCGAGCGACTTCCGCCGCATCCTCGGGCGGGTGCGGATCGATGAGGTCGAAGCGGAAGCGGCCGAGGAAGAGCTCGCGGACGAAGCTCGGGTTCTCCCACTCGGTCTCGCGCGCCGACTCGGCGACGTCGCGTGCTTCCTTTTCGGTGGCAAGGGACTGCGATGTATCAGCCATGAGTCACTGTGCTCGGAGGTTTGGGGGCGACGTCCTGCCCTGTCATATAGTTAACCCGGTGGACGACGCCTACAATGCTGAATCGTTGCGCGCTTCACCGCGTTCCCCGCGCGCGACCGCTCCGGTGCCGATCAGGGCGATCGCGGCGAACGCGAACCACTGGATCGCGTAGCTCTTGTGTGCGCCCTCGTCGAGCGATGGCAACGGAATCCGTACCGGGCGTGTTCCGTCGATCGGCGCGGCAGTTCCCATCGGCGCCGCTGACGCGGCCCCGCCATATCCCGCGCTCTCCATGCTCATCGCCGCGTCATCGAGCAGGATGAGCTGGTACGCCTCGATCGGGTACGGCAGCATGGCCGCGAGCACGTCCCGCTCGGCGCGGGGGATCCGCCGCTCGCGCGGGGCAGTTCCGGATGCAGTCTCCGGTCGCGCGCCGGACGGTGGCGTCGCCGGAGATGGCCGCATCGGAAGCCACGAAACCCACGCCGTTCCGGCGGCTTCCGCCGGCTCGCGCCAGCGCGCCGGCTCGATCGTCGAGCCGTCAGGGGAGTAGACCCAGCCGCGGTTGATCAGCACTGCCGTATCGCGCCCCTCGACACGCAGCGGCGTCAGGAGGTTCACGCCGGGCGATCCATCCCGACTGCGATTGATGAGCACGACCTCATTCTCGAAGTCATAGCGCCCGTTCAGCCGCACGCGCATGGCGCGCGATCGGGACGAGTCGTTGCCAACCATGTTCAACGCGACGGGCTCAGCGCGAATTCCGGCCGCCACCCGCGCATTCTCCGAGCGGCGCTGGTCGAGTCGATCGAGCTGCCAGATGCCGAGGCGGATGCAGACGCCGGCGATGACGAGCGCCGCGATGGCGAGGGGGATGATGCGAGTGCGGGTCACTCCGGAAAGCTAGCACCGCGGGGGCGTGCTAGAAGAGCGAAAGCTGCTCTCCGAGTGCGTCCGGCATCACCGGCTTCTGTCCGAGCAACAGCTGAAGCTCGCGCACGGACGCCGGACTGTGTCCCGCGAAGTGGTTGTTCACGTAGCCGTAGACGATCGTCTTCCGGTTCGCGAGCGCCTGGATCACTGCCGCCCACGATTCCAGCTCGCGCGACCGGTCGTACTGGATGCGCGAGTAGTCCACGATATCGCGGTTCGGCCCCATCCATCGCAGGTAGGAGAAATCGGCTGTGGGCCGAGCGGCGAGCGCCTGCATCTGCTTCCGCGGAATCCAGCGACCGTCGACGAGCGTCAGCGCGACGTTGTGCTCGGCGAGCAGCGCGATGATGCCGTCGTGGATCCACCCACGCTGGCGGAACTCGACCGCCATGCGGATATCGGTCGGGATGCGAGGCAGGAAGTTCGCGAGGGCCGGCAGCTCCGATGGCGAAAAGTCCGGTCCGAGCTGCATGAGGATGGGCCCGAGCTTCGGACCGAGCTCGCGCGCGCGGTCGTAGAACAGCTGGGTGACATCATCGACGTCACGGAGCTTGCGCTCATGAGTGATCTCCTGCGGCAGCTTCAGTGCGAAAACAAAGTCGTCCGGCGTGCGCTCCGCCCAGCTCCGGAAGGTCTTCGCGGGCGGGATGGCGTAAAAGGTCGAATCCACTTCCACCGTGCGGAAGGCGCGCGAATAGACCGAGAGAAAATCTGCGGGACGTGTGCCTTCCGGATAGAGCGGACCGACCCACGCGTCGTAATTCCATCCCTGGGTTCCGATTCGAATGTTCGCGGCCATGGGACAAGGGGCAGCCGCGGAGGGGCAGTGTCAAGCCGGTCCCGAACTTGCGCCCCATCGGCGGAGACGATTCCGCGGAGGATGGAGATGAGCACGAACGACGAACCGGGGGTTGGATCGGCGCGCACGGCGACGGATCGTGTCGATGCACATATCCCGGGCCCGGTGGCGCCAAACGCGTCAGAGAAGGCAGCGGCACCGGCCGGTGCGGCCGCCGGCGCACTCGCCGGTGGAACTGCGGGAACGCTGATCGCCGGCCCGATCGGAACCGCGATCGGCGCGATCGCCGGCGCCATCGGCGGCTGGTGGGCAGGGTCGGGAGTGGAGAAGGACGCCGAGATTGCGCCGCGCGACGAGACGTACTATCGGACGCACTACGAGGCGAGCGCACCTGCGGGCGGCACGTGGGATCGCGCACGGCCCGCGTATCAGCTCGGCCACGTCGCGGCGGCGAATCCCGCGTACCGCGGTCGCTCGTTTGCCGACATCGAGGCCGATCTTCAGCACGGGTGGACGACCGACACCGCCGCGGCCGCGGGCGAATGGCCCGCCGTTCGCGATCTCGCCCGCTGCGGGTACGAGCACCGTGCGAATTCGGCACGCGCCGAGAGCGAGCTTGCGGAAGCCGGCACTGGAGATGGTTCGTCGTCGCACGCGAACAAGCGAGTGGACTTCGGCCCGCATTCGCCGGATGCCGCGCGGCGGGAGTTCCGGACCGGGGCGTAGGCGTCGCTGGGCGCAGTTGGAATCCTGGCCCTGACTTGCAAACACGGTCCCTCGAGGAACAGCACGCCGTGCACATTCGCGTCGCCGCGATGGCGGATGTGCCCGCCCTGGAACGCCTGATCTCGAGTTCCGTGCGGGCGCTGAGCACCGGCTTCTATACGGCGGCGCAAGTCGATGCGGCGCTGGAAAGCGTGTTCGGGGTGGACACCCAGCTGGTCACAGACCGTAGCTACTACGTCGTCGACGGCCCATCAGGGCCGGTGGCTGCGGGTGGCTGGAGCGGGCGCCGCACACTTTACGGGGGCGACCAGATGAAGGACGCCGATGATGCACGCCTGGATCCGCGGACCGACGCAGCGCGCATTCGCGCGTTCTTCGTTCACCCGGAGTGGTCACGGCGTGGCTTGGCGAGGCGGCTCTACAGCGAGTGCGCACGCGCTGCATTTACGGCGGGCTTCCGCCGGTTCGAGCTGATGGCGACCCTCCCGGGAGAGCCGTTGTACCTGGCGCTTGGGTTCGCCGTGGTGGAGCGTATCACGCTAACCCTCGCGAACGGCGTCGAGATCCCGTTCGCGCGTATGACGCGCGGCCTCACCTCGGCGGATGCGACCGCCCCCGGATGACCTGCGGTTTCTTGCCGTCCCCTTCATCTCGCCCTAGGTTCGCGTCGTGACTGACAACCCCGCGAGGCCGCAGCCGATCGCCCGCTACCGTCTTCGGACGTTCGGGACGCTCGCGCTCGCTTCGCCCGACGACGCCACCCTCCTCGGCAGGCACGGACATCAACACCGGCGTCTGGCGCTCCTGGCCGTTCTCGCCGCCGCTGGCGGGATCGGACGCAGTCGCGATCAGGTGCTCGGTCTCTTCTGGCCGGACGGGACGCAGACGCGCGCTCGGCACTCCCTCGATCAGCTGCTGTACGCGATTCGCAGCGCGATCGATGAGGCGGTTTTCGACGGCGTGAACCCGCTGCGGCTGAACCCCGACGTGGTCTCCAGCGACGTCGGTGATTTCCAGGACGCACTCGAGCGAGGAGACCGCGCACGCGCGGTCGCGGAGTATCGAGGCCCGTTCCTGGAAGGCTTTTTTCTCGCCGGTGTCCCGGAGTTCGAGCGATGGCTGGACGCGGAGCGTGCGCGCCTCGCCCGCAGTTACTCCGGCTCCCTGGAGCAGTTGGCGCGCGCGGCCGACGGGGCGCATGACCACGCGATGGCCGCGCACTGGTGGCGCAAGTTCACCGAAGCCGATCCTGTCAGCAGCCGGGGCGCCGTGGGCCTCATTGGGGCGCTCATGAGCGCCGGTGATGGTACCGCGGCACTTCAACACGCCGAGCAGTACGAGCGCGTCGTCGCGCACGAGCTGGGCGCGGATGTGGACCCCGCGGTCGCGACACTCATCGCGAAGATTCGTGACAGGCCGAAGTCGGGCCGGAGTGCAGTACCAAGGGGGCCGACGCCGCTGCCGGTCTCGACATTGCCTGGCGCCCCCGTGTCCGTCCCACCAGCGCCGCCCGACCCGCCGCAGCCGCAGCCGCCGCCGCAAGTGAAGCGGTCCCCGCGCCGCGCATTGGTTCCGTACTTCGTGGGAAGCCTGGTCATATTCGTGTTGGCTGCCGCTGCCATTCTCCGTCAGGGCGCGGGAAACAGTGCGTCACGTCCACCGGCGGACCGATCGATCGCTGTTCTCCCGTTCGTGAACGTGACGGGCGACCAGCGGGACGCCGCGTTGGTGGACGGACTCAGCGAAGAGCTCATCGCGGTCCTGACGAGAATCCCGGACCTGCGGGTCATCGCGCGCACCTCCGCCTTCGCATTCAAGAACAGCGACCTCGGTGCGAAGCGCATCGCCGACAGCCTCGGCGTGTCGAACATCGTCGAAGCCACCGTGCAGAAGATCGGTTCCCAGCTCAAGGTGCACGTTCGGCTCATCGATGCGCGGGACGGGTCTACACGCTGGAACGGAACCTACGACCGTGAGCTGAAGGACATCTTCACGGTCCAGAGCGAGATCGCGGGCGCGGTTGCGCGCGAGCTCGACGTGCGGCTGACCGCGAGCACCCGTGCTCGCATCGCGCGCCACAGTGTGCGCAACATCGCGGCCTACGAGCTTTATCTTCGCGGCAACGATCCAGTGCTGCTTCGGAGCGACAGCGGTGCGCGTGCGGCGCTGGAGTATTTTCACCAGGCGATCGCGGTGGATTCCGGCTACGCCGCAGCGTATGCCGGTCTCGCCCGGTTGCACATCCGTATTGGAGTGGGCGATGACCGGGAGCTGTCGCGGCGCGAGCGCCTCGCGCTCGCGGAAGCGGCGGCATTGCGGGCCGTGGCGCTGGATGACTCTTCCGGCGATGCGCACGCGGCGCTCAGCATGGTGAGGAGAAACAGCTACGACCTGGCGTCGGCAGAGTCGGAGTTGAGACAGGCGATCGCCCTGGAGCCGACCAACGCGCGCTTTCGCGAGTGGATGGTGCTGCTGTACATCGCCACCGACCGACCGCTCGAGGCGCTGACCGTAGCGAGGCATGCCCTGGAGCTCGACCCGCTGTCTCCGACCGCCAACGCGGAGGTGGCGAACGCGCTGCTCGCGAACAATCAGTGTGACGAGGCCCTGGCCCAACTGGATCGCCTCAAGGCACTCCGACCCCCGCTCTTGCGATCGGGCGCCATTGCCGCGCAATGCTACGCGCGGAAGGAGATGTGGCCGGAGGCGATCGCGGAGATCGAGCGGATCTCGAAGAATGCGGGCCCGCGCGGTCAATCGCTCCTCGGCTACATGCTCGCGCGGGCAGGACGCACCGACGAAGCGCAGCGGATCCTCTCGGCGCTGCTCGATCGTTCGCGCCGACCCCAGGCCGATGCGTTCGATGTTGCCCTCGTGTATGCGGGGCTCGGACGGAGCGACGAGACGTTCATGTGGCTAAAGAGGTCGGTGGACGATCGTTCGCTCGGGTTCGAATGGCTGCCCGCCATCGCGGACGACCTGCGCCGCGATCCGCGCTTCGCGATGTTACAGCGGCGTTCCGGCTTCGGAAGTCAATGACACGTCTCGGCGATTGCACATGAGTGAACCGAGCTTGTCGGCATCGACGAATGGCCTCGTTGCCGAGCCGTCACTCAGCCCACCTGCGAATTCCATCGGCATCGCGGCCGTTCCGATGCAGGAATGCCTGAACTGCGATGCCACGGTCGAGGCGGTGTATTGTGGTGCGTGCGGGCAACGTGTCGTCGACCTCGAGGCGCCGACGTGGGTCTTCGTTCGCCCCGTGCGACCAGCGCGCACAGCCTGCCTCCGCCTCCTGTATGCCGCTGGACTGGGAGCAATCCTGCTTGGCTGTACGGGTGGTCCGGTCGGAGAGGACACCCGATTGCCATCCGGGTTCGAGAGTATCTACGGCCGGTGGACATGGGTGCGATCGTGCTGCGGCATCAGTGGCACACCGCAAACCCCCGAGTCGGCCGGCTACACGATGGACATGGTCTTCGGCCGACCGGACATCCTCCGCGTGTACCGCAACGCCGAGTTGGTGACGACGACAGCATTCGTCGTGCAGGTGGAACGGCGCGCGGGCCGGACCGTCGCATTCCTGACACAGACTCCCGGCCCTGGTGTCATCGAGATCCGGCTGCGCGCCGACACGCTGGAGCTCGTCCCGGGATGCGCTGACTGCCCCGCCGATCGTTTCGAGCGCGCGGCCACCGCTTCTGTCCCGCAATGACCACGGCTTCCGACACCGACCGGGAAAAAATGCTGCGGGGGGACCTGTATCTGGCATCCGACCCGGAGCTCACGGCAATGCGCGAGCGCGCGCGGCGTCTCTGGGGGGCGTACAACGCAACGGATCCCGGCGATCCGACATCGCGACGCACGCTGCTCGAACAGCTGCTCGGCGCCGCCGGAGATGGTGCGGTGATCGAGCCGCCGTTCTTCTGCGACTACGGCGCGCACATCGCCCTTGGAGCAAATGTCTTCATCAACTTCAACTGCGTCCTCCTCGACTGTGCGACAATCACGATCGGGTCGCTCACTCAACTCGGGCCGGCGGTGCAGCTCTACACGG
>JANPKQ010000186.1:0-25389 GCA_031426115.1 Gemmatimonadaceae bacterium
GCGAGCGCCAGCAACCGCGGCGGAATCGGTGCAGGATGTCTCAGGAACGGATCGAACACCACTTCAGTGGCACCGGCTTCAGCGGCACGGCGCGCGTCGTCTTCGTTGAAGACTTCCGCGATGAGCCGAATCGCAGCGGTATCCGTTGCTGTCGCGACAGGTGCCCCATCGACCTGGGCCAGCGCGTCGGCGATGACCGACTCCCTGCCGGCGGACCCACCCGCGGCAATGCCGTCCAGCTGCGATCCAAGATCCTCCACGATCTGCTGACGGAGTCGATTGAGCTCGCTCACCGGGACGAACAGGCCGCGGGCGAGCGCAGCGTCGTCCACGGTGCCGAGGACGAACGGGGATTCGCCGAGCCGCCCGAGCTGTTCCCGAAGCTGGCCCTGGTCGAGCGCGCGCTTCGTCGCGGGGACGAGTGCAATTGCGCCGCGAACCGTCGCATAGGTCTCACCGGCGGTGGCGATGATCTTGAGCGGCGAGCCGGCAGAGCCGAACACCCGGAGGTCGAGTCGCTCGCGGCGCGCGGCAACCTTCGTCGGCATTCCGGCGAACGTCGCGCGCGCGCCGGACATCAGCGCTGCATGGAAGGTGCGACGGACGATCCATCCCAGAGGAACGGCGACCCGTGCGCGAATCGCCTGATGGGCGCGTCCGCCTCCCGGCGCGCTGGCGACGGTGCGCACGGCTTCTACCGTGAAGCCCGTCTCTTCGCCCACGCCATCCGGTGGCGCGAGCCCGATCCCATCGCCGACGGCGAGCGCCTCCGTGGTATCGACCAGGATCTCATCGCCCTCCCGACCCACGACAGTCCCCACGACGACCCCTCGATTGTCAGGGTGCGATCGCGTCACGTAGTCGCGACCTGCACGCCCGCCGTACATGCCGCCCGTGAAACCGCGGCTGAAGATCTGGACGAGGGGAGCAACTTCGTCAGGCGTGGGCACCGCCGGTTCTCCTCGGTCGAGGCGGTCGAGCCAGTCGCGATAGCTCCGCGTGACGACGGCGACGTACTCTGGCTTCTTCTTCCGGCCCTCCACCTTGAGACAACCGACGCCCGCGTCCGCGATGGCGGCGAGATGCTCGCCCGCACCGAGGTCCCGAGCGGAGATGAGGTAGCCGGCGTCGAGCTCGCGCCCGCTGCGCGCATCGGTCAGGTGATAATCCTTCCGGCAGGACTGCGCGCAAGATCCGCGGTTCGCGCTGCGCTCCGAAATCATTCCGGACATGTAGCACTGTCCTGAATAGGAGATGCAGAGCGCTCCATGCACGAAGGTCTCGAGCCCGATGCCCGGGACTGCCTCGTGGATGGCCCGAATGTCCCCGATGGTGTTCTCGCGAGCGAGCACGACGCGCTCGATGCCGAGCTCACGCATGAACGCCGCGCCGGAAACGTCGTGCACGGTCATCTGGGTCGAGCCGTGGATCTCGAACGACGGATAGACGCGCCTGATCAGTCGCACCAGCCCGACATCCTGCACGATCGCCGCGTCCACGCCGATGTCGATCGCGTCGCCAAGCAACCGGAGCGCATCGGCGAGCTCGGCAGGCTTCACGAGGGTGTTCAGCGTCAGGTAGATCCGCCGACCGCGCTCGTGGGCCATGCGACACGCCTCCCCCACCTCGGGCATCGAGAGCTGGGCCCCCTCATCGCGCGCGTTGAACCGCTCGGCGCCGAGATAGACCGCGTCGGCGCCGTTCGCGATTGCGGCGCGCACCGCATCGAGAGAACCGGCGGGCGCGAGCAGCTCGGGGGTAGAACGGGGGGAATTCACACCCGAAAGTTAACCGATTCGGGTGGCAGGTGCATCGGGCGTCTGCGGCCGAGGAGACCAGGAGCAGGTGCCCTATCCGCGTCGCTTCAGCGAATCCGCGGCTGCCGTTTGCCTTGGCGGTTCATCAGCACACCGAAGGCGTCAGCGTTCGATGTCGCGCCGCTTGAAGAAGCGAAGGAGCACGGCGGCGAGAATCGTGGCGATGCCGGCGTACTGGATGACAGGCTCGTTCGCGCGCAGGCCGTAACCCCAGATGATCAGCCCCGACGCAGCGAGGATGAGCTTCGCCTTGGTGATCTGGCTCATGACCGGTCGCGCGCGGCGAAGCGCTTGATTCCCTCTCGGAAGTCCTCCGTCGAGCGGGCTTCGACGTTGGTCTTCGCGCCGAGCGCGATGCCTTCACGGAAATCGAGCCCGTCGAGGCCGTAGAAGAGTCGCTTCGTGATCGCGAGCGCGGAGGCGGGAGACGCGGCGATCCCCTGAACGATCTTCTCGGCGTCCTCCTCGAACGTTGCTGCGCCGAGGACGCGGCTTACCAGTCCCATCTCGAGCGCTTCCGATGCCGGCACTCGCCGTCCGGTGGCAACGAGGTCGAACGCGCGCTTCTCGCCGACCGAGCGCCGGAGCATCGTCATCACCATTGCCGGCACGAAACCGACCTGCACCTCCGGATACCCGAAGACGGATTCCGGGTGGGCGAGCACCATGTCGCACGCGTTAGCCAGTCCCGCACCGCCGGCGAGCGCCCGGCCGCGCACGACGCCGATGACCGGCTTCTGGATGGTCCTCATTGTGATGAAGACCTTGCCGAGCGCCTGGGCATCGAGGAGGTGCGCCTTCATTCCCTCCGCCATCATCTGCTCGAGCGCCTGGAGGTCGGCGCCTGCACAGAAGTCACCGCCCTGCGCGGCGACCATGATGGCGCGCACCGCGCTATCTGCGCCGAACCGGTCGAGCGCGGCCTGAAGCTCCTCCGCGGTCTGCCGGTCGAGCGCGTTCTTCTTCTCTGGCCGTGCGAGCGTGATGGCGCCCACCGCGCCGCGGGTCTCGGTGACGACGCGGGTCATCGGTGGCACGGCAGCGCCAGGCGCTGGGCCTCCGCATCCGGAACGTCGAGCGTCATGCGAAGCAGCGCCGTGGAGAAGACCTTTCCCTGGGCATCGGTTTTCAACGACAGGGTCCCGCCCCCGTCGAGTGCGCCATGGAGCAGGAAGTTGAGCGCCCCAAGGTTGGGAAGCTCGAACCGAACGACATCTCCGTCGATCATGCCCCGGAAGTGGTCGGCCACGCGCGCACGCGTGACGTGCTGCTCCAGCAGCGGATACCACTTTCGCTCGATGGCGATGAGGCCGACGTTGGCGGTGTCGCCCTTGTCACCGGAACGCGCGTGCGCGATGTCAACGAGGCGAATCTTCACGAGATCATCTCCACGGCAGTGGTGACGACCCGCTTGTCCACGAGCGCGGGCCAGTAGGCGACGATTTCCTCGACCTTCGGGCGCCCGCCCGCGAAACCCGTGACACTTGGCGGACCATTGAGCACGAGCGGGGCGATCTCGCGAGTGAACCGCTCGACCGACTTCCGGTCCTCGCCCCGCACGCCGATCCGGAACTGGACCTCCGAAAGCTCGGCGCCGGGGGGCGTGAGCGGTCCATGGGTGGCGGTCGCGCCGACGAACTCCGTGAGCACCTTGTCGAACCGAAGCCCGAGCCGGTCGAGCCGTTCGCGCAGGATCCTGTCTGCCACCTGCGCCTTCTCGAGCGCGTCGGGCCACGAATAGACGAGCGTGCCAACCGCCTTGAAGCCGGCGCGATACGCGATCGACACCTTCAGCTTGTCGGTGGATGGCGCGCCGCGGATGCCGAAGACGCGGACGCGATCAGGGCCGTCGTCGGCGACCTGGATGCTCGTGAAATCGGCGATGACGTCGGGCGTGATGTAGGCATGTGGATCGCCCATCTCGTACACCAGCTGTTCGGTGACGGTGCGGACCGAGATGCGACCCCCGGTCCCCGGATGCTTGGTGATGGCGAACGATCCGTCCGCCGTCGCCTCGACGATCGGATAGCCGACGTTGGCGAGGTCGGGGATCGAGCGCCAGTCGTAGAGACAGTTTCCGCCGGAGCACTGCGCGCCGCATTCGATGATGTGCCCAGCGATGATCCCGGCGGCGAGACGGTTCCAGTCGTCGGCCGCCCATCCGAACTCGTGGCGAAGCGGCGCCATCGTGAGTGCCGTGTCCGTCGATCTCCCGGTGACGACAACCTGCGCGCCTTTCGACAACGCCTCGACGATGGGATCGGAACCGATGTAGGCGTTTGCGGAGAGGACACGGTCGCGCACGGTGGAGAGTGGCTCGCCAGTATCCATGTTGGCCAGCGGGTGTCCCGCGCCTACGAGCTCGTCGATGCGCGGCAGCAAGTCGTCGCCGGTGACGACGCCGATGCGCAGGCGCTTTCGCGCCCCCGTCCGACCCGCCATCTCCTGCAGAGCCGCCGCGCAGGCCGGTGGATTGACTCCGCCCGCGTTCGCGATGACGCGCACCTTTCCCTCCACGACCGGGCCGAGGACGCTCTCCATGGCACCAAGAAAGTCGCGCGCATACCCCATCGCCGGATCGCGCTCCTTCTGTTTCTGAAGGATCGACATCGTGACTTCGGCCAGGTAGTCGAGCATGAGGTAGTCGATGGGACCGCCCTCGACCTGGCGTCGCGGCGCCTCCAGCCAGTCGCCCCAGAAGCCCTGTCCCGCGCCGACGCGAACGATCTTCGTCATGGTGTCGCAGTCATTGGTGGAAGCACGAAGGCGCCCAGATGCGGGCCGGTGTTCTGCAGCCCGGCGCGCAGCGCCATCGCGAGCGTGTCGCGGGTGTCTTCGGGATACACGATGGCATCGATGTAGCCGCGCGCCCCTGCATACTTCGCGTCGAGCTGGTGCTCGTAGTCGGCGCGCATCTCGTCCATCGACCGCGCCACTTCGGCGGAAACGTCTCCGCCCTTCTTCTTCGCGGATTCGATCGCGGGGCCGTGCACGGCCTGCACTGCGGACGCGCCTTCCATCACAGCCATCCGACCCGTCGGCCAGCTGAAGATGAAATCCGGGTCGAACCCCTGTCCGGCCATCGCGTAGTATCCGGCGCCGGAAGCGTGATTGACCGTGAGAACCAGCTTCGGGACGCGTGCTGTCGCCATCGCCTCGACGAATCGCGCTCCGGCGCGGATGATCCCTTCGTGCTCGGCTTCGGGTCCCACCATGAATCCGGAGACATCCTGGACGAACAGCAACGGAATTCCCTGCCGATCGCAGCGATCGATGAAGAACGCGACTTTTTCGGCGCTCTCGGCATACACGATTCCGCCGAAGCGCGGCTTCTCGCCGGGCCGTCCCTTGATGAGCCCACGCTGATTGGCAATGACACCGATCGGGATGCCCTCGATCCGCGCATCGCAGCAGATCATCTCGCGCGCGAGGTCCGCCTGGAACTCGTCGAGCTCTCCGTCGTCGACGATCGCGCCGATGACCGCATGCATGTCGTATGACATCCGGTGATCCGCCGGAAGGAGGTCGTACAGCTTCTCGCCTGCCGCCAAACTCGGCGTGTCGGACGACTCGCGACCGGCACCACCCCTGGGTGTGCCGGCCACGGTCACGGGAGGCGGCAGGCGCCCGATCAAAGCGCGCAGCTTCGCGAGGCAGGCGTCGTCGTCATCGACGGCATAGTGCGCCACGGCGCTGATACGCGTATGCGTGCTCGCGCCGCCGAGCGCCTCCCCGTCGATGACCTGCCCCGTCGCACCCTTCACGAGGTTGGGCCCGCCGAGGCCCATGAACGATGTGCCCTTCACCATCAGGATCACGTCGGAGAGCGCGGGCAGGTACGCCCCGCCGGCAATGCATGGTCCCATCACCGCCGCAAGCTGGGGGATCCGCAGGTACCGGCGCATGATCGAGTTGTAATAAAAGATGCGACTCGCGCCATACTGTCCGGGAAAGACGCCGCCCTGGTACGGAAGGTTCACGCCAGCCGAGTCCACGAGGTACACGATCGGGATGCGGCAGCGCATCGCGATCTCCTGCGCGCGGAGAATCTTCCGGATCGTCTCGGGCCACCACGACCCCGCCTTGACCGTCGCATCGTTGGCGACGACGACGACCTCGCGCCCTTCGACATAGGCGACGCCGGTGACGACGCCGGCGCCCGGCGCCTGGCCATCGTATTGATCATGCGCGACGAGCAGCCCGACCTCGAGGAAGCGCGTACCCGGATCGCACAACAGCGCGACGCGCTCGCGAGCCGTGAGCTTCCCCTGTTCGTGCTGCTTCGCGATCCTGGCCGCGCCGCCACCCTCGCGGAGTCGTGCCTCGAGCTCGCGAACCTCGTCGCTGAGCTCCCGGAGCCGGGTGGTCACGCCCCCTGCCGCTCCCGCGCCAGGAACCACTCCTTGATGTACTCGACGAGCTCCCCGGTGGACGTGCCCGGACCGAACAGCCTGCCGACACCTCGGCGCTGCAGCTCGTCCATGTCCTCCTTCGGAAGAATCCCGCCGCCCGTGATGAGGATGTCGTCCCGGCCCTGCTCGCGGAGCAGCTCGACGACGCGCGGGAACAGCGTCATGTGGGCGCCGCTGAGGATCGAGAGTCCGACGACGTCGACGTCTTCCTGCACGGCGGCGGTGGCGATCATCTCCGGTGTCTGGTGCAGCCCAGTGTAGATGACTTCCATCCCCGCGTCGCGAAGCGCGGCAGCGACGACCTTCGCGCCACGATCGTGGCCGTCGAGGCCAGGCTTCGCAACGAGGACGCGGATGGGGCGTGAGGGCACGGTGAGTCTCGAAATCCGAAGGTCGCGAGGAGCGAGCTGGCCAGAGCGGCTCGTACGAAGCTAGCGCCAGTCACAAACCGCGCCAACTTCGCTGCAACAGCGTAACGCCCGCTCGTTGACCGGCGCAGCCCCGCGGCATAACCTCGGACCCATGCGAGCCTGCGCACAGCGCCGTCCATCTCCTACACGTCTACGGTCGAGCCCCTCCTCTACTATCATCGCTGCCCTCGCCTTCTGTGTCGGCGGGTGCCGTAGCGAAGATCACCGCGCGGTCCCCCAACTCACGACTCGGGACAGCTCAGGGGTGGAGATCGCGGAGATCGCCGGGGACCCATGGTCGGCGCCGCCGTGGGCGTCCCTCGATACCGCGAATGCCACGCGAATCGAGCCTGACGAGTCGAGGCCCGAAACGTTGTTTGGACGCGTGCGTGGAACCCTTCGACTCGCCGACGGAAGGATCGCCGTGCTCGATGTCGGCCGATATGCCGTGCAGATATTTGCTCCGGACGGAACCCTCATCCGCTCGATCGGAAGGCAGGGCCAGGGTCCGGGCGAATTCGAAGCTCCGTGGCGCCTCGTTCGAGCGCCGGCCGACTCACTTGGCGTGGTGGACATCTCAGGCCGCATCGAACTGTTGGCCATCACTGGGGAAGGATCGCGACGCATCACGATGCCTCGAGGCAGCGAGACGGGATCTCCTCAGGTGCTGGGGTCGTTCGCGGGGGGCGGATACCTCGCAATCCTGAACGAGTTCCCGGGCAAGCCACGCCCTGGCGTCAATCCGCTGTTCAGCACCCTCCATGTCGTGACGGCGGACGGCGCCTCGGGCCCGACGCTCGGCCGATACAAAAGCGCGCAGTTCACGTTCAGGGATCGGGGAGACGGTCAGATGCGCGAGATTCCCACCTTGTTCTGGGCGGAACCAGGCATGGCGGTGCTGCCGGCCGGGTACGTCTGGTGTCTCGCCACGAATTTCGAATGTCAGATCTGGTCAAACACCGCCGTTCACCTCCGCACCATCTGTGCGCCCGTCGTTACGGCGGCAGTGACGGAGGCCGACGTCGGCGAGCTGAAACAGATTCAGCTTGCGAAGGCAGCGACCGCTCGCGACAGCGCCCAACTCGAGGCGTCGATGCTGGAAGCGAATCGCATGGAGCGTTTCCCGGTGCTGTCGCTCATTCGAACCGATCCCCGAGGCCGCATCTGGATGCGCGCGTACTCGTGGCGCGATGCTGATCGTACCGTGAATTGGCTCGTGCTCGAGCCGACGGGGCACGTTCTTGGGACCGTGACGATGCCGACGCATCTTCAGGTCTTCGACATCGGCCACGATTACATCCTCGGCGTCGAGCGGGATGCGGATGATGCCGAGGGAATCGTGATGTATCCGTACAGGCTCGACCGTTGAAGCGCTGACGCTCGTCGCGCAGTCCGTCGGTACTCACTCCTTCCGGGCCACGAGCACCATTTCGGTGGCGCGCCGATGCAGCGGACGATCGTGCCAGCCGTCGTACGCCGCTTCGACGATGAGCCCGGCGTCCGCGCACAGCTCGGCCAGCCTCGTGGCCGTGTACAAACGGATCCGATGTGCGCGCTCGCCAGTCCCCTCCGGCCCCGTCCATTGCGTGTCGATCGAGAGCACGCCCGACAGACAGTCGAAGGTCCGCTCGTGGGTGATCAGCGTCCCATTCTCCGTGCGCCACCAGTCGCGGGAGAGGAAGCGCGCCATCACGCCGTCCCGATTCCCGCCGTGCCAGATGAGCATTCCGCCGGGCCGGAGCACTCGCGCGAACTCGGCCACCACCGCCCGGTCATCGCGCGGATTGAGAAAGAACCCGAACGAGGTGAAGAGATTGAGCACGGCATCGAATCGACCGGTCCACCGGCCCGGCAGCGTGCGCATGTCCCCGCGGGTGTACCGCAGGGTCTTCCCGTGGCCACGCTGCTTCGCCCGGTCGAGCAGCGTCTTCGAGTAGTCGAGGCCATCCACATCGAAGCCGGTCTCGGCGAGCAGATGGGCATGACGCCCCTGTCCGCAGGGCACATCGAGAATCCGCGAGCCCGCCGGGAGCCCGAGCAGCTCGACCAGTCGCGTCACGTCGCGGCGATCCTTCTCCGGCGTGAAGAGGGGCTCGTACTCCAGGAGGTAGTGGGCGTCGAAGTACGATGCCCACCACTCCGTTGACCTGGTCAGAAGAACACCGGCTCCCGGTACGCGCCGAAGACATCCTCCATCGCGCGCCGAATCTCGAACAGGGTGCAGTACGCGCGGGCGGCATCGAGGATGTACGGAATCACGTTGCCATCGCCGCGGGCGGCTTCGCGAAGCGCGTCAAGCCGCTGCGTGCACAGCGCATTGTCGCGTGTCGCGCGAAGCCTAGCCATGCGCCCGCGCTGCTCGGTCTCGGTGTCGCCGATCTTCAGTAGCGGAATGGACAGCTCGGGCTCCTCCGTCACGAACTCGTTCACGCCAACGATCACCCTGCGGTGCTGCTCGATCTCCCACTGCTGGCGGGCCGCGGCTTCGGCGATCTTCCGCTGGAACCAGCCGATCTCCAGGCCGTGCACGACGCCGCCAACGCGCTCGATCTCCTCGAACAGCGACTCCGCCTCGCGCTCCATCTGGTCGGTGAGCGCCTCGACATACCAGGAGCCGCCCAGCGGGTCGATGACGTTCGGAATGCCGGTTTCGTACGCCAGCACCTGCTGCGTCCGGAGGGCCACCTGGACTGCTGCCTCGGTCGGGAGCGCGAGCGTCTCATCCATCGAGTTGGTGTGGAGCGACTGGGTTCCACCCAGCACCGCGGCGAGTCCCTGGTAGGCGACGCGCACGACGTTGTTCATCGGCTGCTGCGCGGTCAGCGTGACACCGGCCGTCTGCGAGTGGAAGCGAAGCATCCACGAACGCGGATCCTTCGCGCCATAGCGGTCGCGCATGTGGCGCGCCCAAATGCGGCGGGCGGCGCGCAGCTTGGCAATCTCCTCGAAGAAATCGTTGTGGATATCCCAGAAGAAGGAGAGTCTCGGTGCGAACTCGTCTACCTTCAGCCCGCGGGCAATGCCGCGCTCGACGTAGGTGAACGCGTCAGCGAGCGTGAAGGCGAGCTCCTGGACGGCCGTCGCCCCGGCTTCGCGGATGTGGTAGCCGGAGATGGACACGGTGTTCCACTGTGGGGTGTGCTTCGCGCCCCACTCGAAGCTGTCCACGATGAGTCGCAGCGCCGGCTCGATGGGATAGACCCACGCGTGCTGCGCCATGTACTCCTTCAGGATGTCGTTCTGGATCGTCCCGCGGAGCTTTGTCGTGTCCACACCCTGCTTCTCCGCCGCCGCGACGTAGAAGCAGACGAGGATGATCGCCGGCCCGTTGATGGTCATCGACGTCGAGACCTGGTCGAGCGGGATGCCCTCGAACAGTGTCTCCATGTCGGCAAGGCTCGAGATCGCGACGCCGCACTTCCCGACCTCACCTTCGGACCGCGCGTGATCCGAGTCGTAACCCATGAGCGTCGGGAAATCGAACGCAACCGACAAGCCGGTCTGCCCTTGCGCAAGCAGGAACTTGTACCGGGCGTTCGTATCCTTCGCGCTTCCGAATCCGGCGAACTGACGCATTGTCCAGAGGCGTCCGCGATATCCCGTCGGGTGAATCCCACGAGTGTACGGAAAGGCACCGGGGAGGCCAATGGTCGCCGGGTCGAGATCGGTGGTGTCGAGGCCCGTGTAAAGCGGCGCGATCTCGTGTGTTGAGTTCGTGAACGCGAGATCTCGCTTCGCCGACGCATCGAAGCGCGTGCGCCACTGCGCAACTTCGGCGCGCAAGCGATCGAGCTCCGCCCGCTGCTCCCGAACGGTGGCTGTCAGGTCTGGAATCGACGTCATGGGATCGTCCGCCTCGCGTTGAAAACTGGTGTCGCTGATGAAGTTAGCGGTCCGGCTTGCGATGGGACAGCGAGGTCGGTCACAGGATCGCTGTGCCGGCGAGCAACGGCCCGCTCCGGGCCAGCAGCTCGTCGGCAACGCCGAAGGGTGTCGTCCTTCCCGCCTCGAGGTCGGGGAGTCGCGACTCGATCCACTCGTTGGTCGGGCCGTGGTCCCACAACCGTTGACGCACCTTTCGCTCGACGACCTCGATGACCTGGTCGCGCAGCCGCTTGCGGCGACGCTCGAGCAGGCGGCCGGTCCGGCTCAGAAACTCGAAATGCCGGTCGAGGGCGTCGATGAGCTCGACGATGCCTTCGTCCTTCACACCGATCGTCCCGAGCACCGGCGGCGTCCAGCTCTCGGGCATCGGCTCGGCGGCCGCGGCGCGCGCCGCACTTGCCGGATTGCCGATGGTCTTGAGGTCGATTCCATGGTGCGCCGGCACGTTCTTCAGCGTATGTCCCCCGCGCAGGCCGAGCATCAGCTCGAGCTCGTTGCGAAGCCGGTCCGCGCCGGGTCGGTCAGCCTTGTTCACTGCGAACACGTCGGCAATCTCCATGACGCCGGCCTTGAGCGTCTGGATGGAGTCGCCCGACTCGGGAACGAGGACGACGAGCGCCGTGTCTGCGGCGGCAGCGACGTCCAGCTCACTCTGGCCTACGCCCACGGTCTCGAGAAGGATCCGGTCGAAGCCGTACGCGTCGAGCACATCGGCGACCTCGCGCGTCGCGGACGCGAGGCCACCGAGCGACCCGCGCGTTGCCATCGAGCGGATGAAGACCCCAGGGTCGAGCGCAACCGACTCCATGCGGATACGGTCGCCGAGGAGGGCACCGCCGGTGAACGGCGACGTCGGATCGATCGCGACGATGCCAACAGTCATCCCGCGCTCGCGAAAGTGCTTCGCGAGCAGTGTCGTGAGCGTGCTCTTCCCTGCACCTGGCGGCCCGGTAATGCCGATGCGACGCGCGCCGCCAACGCGCGGATGCAGAAGGGCGAGCAAGGCGTCGAAGCCTGCGCGACGGTTCTCGACGATGCTGACGGCCCGCGCGAGCGCGGCAGGACGCCGCGCGTCGAAGTCCGGCATGATACGCGCGATCGATGGCGGCAGGCTCGCGGAGGCGGCTGCGCTCACGGTCTCACTCATTTGGCGCCGCGCATCATGCCGCCGGTGCCGCACTCTCCGGCTCGTCGTGCTCATCGCGGATGTCGCCGACGAGCTCCTCGAGGATGTCCTCGAGCGTCACGAGGCCGAGCGGCCGTCCCTCTGCATCGACGACGATGACGAGGTGTCGGCTGTGCCGCATCATCTCTCCGAGCAGCTCGTTGCAGCGGCGTGTGGGCTGGGTGAACGTCAGCGGCCGCAGCGGAAGCTCGCCCTCGGCGCCGCTCTTCAGGAGGTCGAACGCGTGCACCATCCCGATGAACGTGTCCGGAGACCCCGAGAAAACGGGGACTCGGCTGTAGCCCGAGGCCGCGATGCGGCGCGCGAGCTCCGGAACCGGCAGCGAGTAGTCCACCGAGAACACCGCGTTTCGAGGCGTCATGACATCCCGGACTGCCTTCGCCGCGAACTCCACGACGCCGGTGATGATGGCGATCTCCTCCGGTTCACCCACCCCTTCCAACACGCCCTCCTCGAGGAGCTCGTGCAGCGCGTCACGGGGCTGTGATGGTGTCGTCTCCCTGACCGGCGGCGCCATTCGCGGCACGGCACGCTGACCCGCGGTGACGACCGGCCCGACGATGGTATCGAGCAGGCGTAGCGGCGGCAGGAGCAACGGCAGGATGCGGGTCGGCCAGCGGCGGCCAATCGCCCGCGGAACGAGATGGCCGAACACGCCGAGCGCCAGCATCGTAGCGACGGCGGCGATCGCGAAGGCGGTGATGCTGCGATCCGCGAACCGTGCGAGTGCTCCTCCGGCGAGCAGCACGACCGCCGATGAGATCGCGGTCCCGCTCAGCACGAGACCATGCGGGCGATCGAGGAGAAGATCACCCGGCTCGCTGCCGCGCAGCCTCCGCTCGACCCAGCGACGAAGCCAGATGCGGCTCACCGAGCGGAGCGCCGTCGCGGTCGCGGTCAGCATTGCGACGACGAGGACACAAAGCGCGATGAGCGTGATCGTCATCGGGCTTCCCGCCCGGCCGGCTCTGCGGTCCGCTCGAAATACACGCGCTCGACCCGTCGGCGGACGACGCGTTCGACGACGACCCGGAAGCCGTCCACGTTCAGTTGCTCGCCTGCGCGCGGCACGCGGCCGAGTCGTTCGTAGATCAGCCCGCCGACCGTCGTGCTGTCGTCATGCTCGAACTCATGGTTCAGCGCCTCCGCGAGCTCATGCACGGGCACGCGACCCGACACCCAGAAGCGGCGCCCGTCGCGCTGTTCGATCGGGGGCTCCTCATCGTCGTACTCATCGCGAATCTCGCCAACGATCTCCTCGAGGATGTCCTCGATCGTGACGAGACCCGCCGTCCCGCCGTATTCGTCCACGACAATCGCGATCTGGATGCCGCGCGCCTGGAAGTCCCGCAGCTGCTGGTCCACCGCCTTGGTCGCCGGAATGAAGGTCGGCGTCCTGAGGAGGGTGAGCCATCCGCCGGGTGGCGGCTCATCGGCGATGACCGCGGGCAGCAGGTCCTTCGCGAACAAAATCCCGATGATTTCGTCGAGCGTGTCCTCGAACACCGGGAACCGCGCGTGCTCCGAGCTGCGGACGCGGTCCAGCACCTCCGACCAGGGCAGCGACTGGTCGATCCCCAGAATGTCGACGCGCGGGACCATGACTTCGCGGACGGGGGTCTCCGCGAGCGAGAACACCCCGGTGATGAGATCGGCCTCGTCACGCGTCACCGTCGCCTCGGTCGACACGATCTCCCGGAACTGGTCGGTGGCCTCCCGTTCGGCTTCATCCGCTTCGATCGGCGGCAGCAGGCTTGCGAGCGAGCGATCGACGCGCGCGTCCATGCCTCCCAGGGGGGCGAATACCAACCCGACCGCACGCACGAGCGGTGCGAGCTGGCGGGCCGCCCCGGCCCGCCCGGCGACGATGGAGCGCGCTCCTCCTTCGGTCAGCGCGCCGATGACGACGGCGGCAACGATGCCGATCGACAGCGAGACGATCGGCGAGAGATGGAATGCCCGGAGAGCGAGGGCAGCGGCAGCCCCAGTGACGAGCTGGGTCCCCAGCCGGGCAAAGGCGAGCGCGCGATACTGCCGCTCACGCGCAACTACCCCGCTCCCGGGCGCCCGCGGCGAACTCGGAGGTTCGGGATCGGTCGCGACGAGGCTGCTTTCTGCCGCGGCAAGCACGGCCGACAGCGCCGCCCCGGCGAGCGCGATGGATGCGGCGGCAGCAGCAGCAGCGTTCACGTGGCCGCCTTCTTCAACGCCCGGGCGAGCAGCGCTTCCTGTCGCTTCCACATCTCCGAGCCCACGCGGTCCTCACCATCCGGATGGTCGTGCCCCAGAACGTGGAGCGTTCCGTGAACGGCAAGGCGCGCGATCTCCTCCCTCACCCCGACGCCGTGCTCGCGGGCGGCGTCGCGCGCGACATCAGGCGCGATGTAGATGTCGCCGATCACCGGCACTTTCGGATCCGATCGCGTAAGACCGAACGCGATGACGTCCGTCGCTCCGGCGCGGCCAAGGTGCTTGCGATTCAGGACTGCTATCGCTCGCCGCGAGACGAACGCGACCGAGATCAGCGCATCGGTGATGCGTTCCGCCCGCAGGACCGTCGTCACGATCCCCGCGACACGGTCGCGCCCCAATGGCGTGCGCACGCCGTCGCTGGCGACATCGACGATCAGCGTCATGGGGCCGAAAACTCGGCGCTGACGCCGCCGCTCGCCGCGGGGTAATCGATGCGGCCGTGGTGAATGCCGATGAGCACGCGCGCGAACTGCTCCTTGATCACATCGAGCTGTCGGAGCGTCAGGGGTGCGTTCCGCAGCTGACCCTGATCGATCCGCATCTTGACGATATGATCGATGACGTCGCGGATCTTCTGCGGTGTCGGATCGCCAAGCACCCGTGATGCCGCCTCGACACCATCGGCGAGCATTACGATGGCCGTCTCTGCCGTCTGCGGAACGGGCCCGGGATACGCGTACTCGCCCGGGTTCGAGGGCGGGCCATCGCGCTCCTTCGCCTTTTCGAAGAAGTAGCTGATCGATCCCGTGCCGTGATGCTCGGTGATGAATGCGCGGACGGATTTCGGCAGGCGATGTTCCGCGGCGAGCTCGAGGCCTTCCTTCACGTGGTTCCGGATGATCGATGCGCTCGTCGAGGGCTTCAGCATGTCGTGCGGGTTCCGTCCCTTCGACTGATTCTCGACGAAGTACTGAGGCTTCTTCAGCTTGCCGATATCGTGGTAATACGCGCCGACCCGGGCGAGAAGCGCATTCGCCCCGATCGCGTTGGCGGCAGCTTCGGCCAGGTTGGCGATCGCCATGGTGTGCGCATAGGTCCCCGACGCCTCGAGGCTGAGCTGACGCATCAGCGGCCGGTTGAGGTCGGACCACTCGAGCAGGCGTGGGTAGGTATCGATCCCCGTGAACTCCTCGGCGAGCGGCAGGAGGATCTGCATCACGAACATGACCGAGACGATCGCGTTGACGAGGCCCCACCCGGACGTTGCGACGATGTCGCCGAACGGGCGATCCAGGGTGAGCCCGATGGCCAGCGCGCCGAGGGCATAGGCGCCGGCGATCGTCAGGATCGAATACAACGCCTGGTTGCGCCGGCGGATGACCCGGACGCTGAACGCCGCGGCGACGCCACCGATAAGGTTGATGAAGAGCGCGTTGGTCGCACGATAGTCCGCCTGGCCGCCGATGAGCACGGCGAGAATCATGACCGCGATCATGCTGATCCGCGGATCGAACATCACGCTGAAGATTACCGCGGCGATGGCGACGGGTATCAGCTCGGGGCGCAGCGGAGTCATGTGAGCGACCACGGCAGCGGCGATGATCACGACCGCAAAGATCAACGCCATGAGCGCGAGCGCACGGGTCGAGGCGTAGAGCTGCGGCCGGAACAGGAGGAGTGTCAGCCCGAAGATCGAGATGAGCAGCGTGTTGAAGACGACCGACCCGAACATCCGGCTGACGTCGCCACCGCCGAGCTTGCGCTTCTCGATCTCATCGCGCAGCGCTCGCATCTTGTCGGCCTCCGGCTGCCCGACGACTTCGTTGGCCCCGACGATCTTCTCGCGGGCGCGGACCTCGTACCGGTTTTCCGATACCGAGCGCCGCAGCTCCTCACGGCGGGCATCCGTCGCCGCACGGTCGAAAACGATCGTTGGTCGGTAGAATGCGGTGGTGACGCGCTCGAAGAGAGCGTCTCCGATGCGCGAGCCCGGGTCGGGATACATTCCGCGCGAGCGGTTGAGGAACGTCCCGAAGGTGATGAGGCTGTCTGCCGGGATGACGCGGCTCGTATCGCCGCGCCGGAGGATGATGTCGCCGCGTACGCTATCGAGAGCGCCCGCCGGTGCCACGCCCGCAGCGAGCCATCGCGTGTACGCACGCCGCACGCCCGCGTCGAGCGCCTGGCGCGTCGCGTCGCCAGCGAGATACTCGGCCTCCGGCGGCGTCAGCGCGATGCCATACGTCTCGCCGACGGCCTGCACGGCCGGTGTACGGGCCTCGACGTCCGTATTCGCCGCGGCCGCGGCCGCCACCGCCTGCATGAACTGCGACAGACGAGTCCGTGCCGAGTCGAGCGCCGATGGCACCGATACGAACACCGGCTGCGCAACCTTCGCGACATCGGTCCGTTCCCGCTCGAGGTCCTTCTCGTCCTTCGGAATGACGAACGCGAAGGGTGCGTTGAGCTGCTCGGGCGCCACGGATCCCACTTCGTAGAGGGGGAAATCCACAGCCGGCGAGGATGGGAAAAGCGCATACGTCACGAGCGCCAGGATCACCGCGAGGGCAATGCGCGCGCCGTGAAACCGTGTAGACAAGCCGGTTTCCGACGGGGCCGTCAGCTGTTCGAGGCGATCCCAGACGTTCACGCGCGCTCAGCCCCCCGCATCGGCCGCGTACGCCTTGATGATGTCACGGACGAGCCGGTGACGAACGACGTCCGTGTCGTCGAGGTAGTGGAAGCCGATCCCATCGATCCCGGGGAGAATCCGCTCGACTTGAATGAGCCCCGACTGCTCGCGCTGCGGAAGATCGATCTGGGTGCGGTCGCCGGTGATCACCGCCTTCGAGTTCACTCCGAGGCGCGTGAGGAACATCTTCATCTGCGCGTTCGTCGCGTTCTGGGCCTCGTCGAGAATGACGAAGGCATCGGCCAGCGTCCGTCCGCGCATGTAGGCCAGCGGCGCGATCTCGATGGTGCGGGACTCGAGCGCGCGCTGCATGCGTTCCATCGGCATCATGTCCTCGAGCGCGTCATAGAGCGGACGAAGGTACGGATCGACCTTCGCCTGCATGTCCCCGGGAAGGAACCCGAGGCTTTCCCCTGCCTCCACCGCCGGCCGCGCGAGCACGATGCGCCGGACGCGCTTGCGTGTCAGCGCGTCCACCGCCGCCGCGACCGCGAGGTAGGTCTTTCCCGTTCCGGCCGGCCCGATGCCGATGACGATGTCGTTCTCGGCGATGAGGCGCAGGTACTCCGCCTGACCGGGCGTCTTGGCCTGGATGATCTTGCGGACTCCGGGTAGCACGAAGCGCTGCTCGGCGTCGGTGGCGCCTGGCTCGCGACCGCCCTCGATCGTCATTCGAAGCACGTCGTCCGCAGTCAGTGGCACACGCTGCTTCGCGGCGTCCACCATCCGCTGCGCCACCGGCTGAGCGCGCTCCACGGCCTCCGCGGTGCCCGACACGGTCAACGTCTCGCCGCGAAGCGCGACCTTCACGCCGCACTGCTTCGCAAGCTCCACGAGATTGGCGTCGTTGACACCCGACAGGGTCAGCAGGTCGGCCCCCTCGGTGGAGATTCTCTGGTTGACGAGCTCTTCGTTCAATGCGTGTCTCCCGAGTGCAGGTGGAGCGCTTCGAGGTCCGCGGCGGGCACTTCGGACGGCGCGTCCTCGAACATGGCGCGAGCCGCGGCTGTCTTCGGAAATGCGATGACGTCGCGCAGCGACGTCCCGCCGGCGAGGAGCATCGCGATCCGGTCGAAGCCGAAGGCCACGCCTCCGTGCGGCGGTGCGCCTGCGCGGAGGCCCTCGAGGAGGAATCCGAAGCGGGCACGCGCATCCTCTTCATCGATGCCGAGCCGCGCGAAGACTCGCCGCTGAAGCACCGGATCGCTGATCCGGATGCTCCCGCTCGACAGCTCCATGCCGTTGTACACTGCGTCGTAGGCGAGTGAGCGGACGGCGTCAGGATCCGACTCGAGCTTGTCGAGGTCCGCCGGATCGGGGGCGGTGAACGGGTGATGCTCCGACGCCAGGCTGCCGTCGGGATTCCGCGCGAACAGCGGGAAACTCGTCACCCAGAGGAAGCGGTGATCGTCGGCCCTGGCGAGTCCGAGACGGGAGGCTGCCTCCTGCCGTACGCGATCCAGCGCCGCGCTGCTGCTCTTCTCCGCTGCCGCGGCGAGCAGGCACAGGTCGCCCTCGGCGAGTTCGAGGCGATCGGCGGCCGAGGGGTCGAGGAATTTTGCGTGCTGGCCGCCGAGCGCGCCGTTCACGCGGGTCAGGCGCAGCACTCCACCGACGCCGGCCCCCTTGGCGAGCGCCTCGAGCTCGTCCACCTGCTTGCGGGACCACGCTGCGCCACCGGGAATGCGGATCCCGCGAACCCGCCATCCCTTCTCCAGCGCGGACTTCGTAATACCGAACTCAACCTCGCGGAACACGTCGCTCGCGTCGAAGAGCTCGAGACCGTAGCGCACGTCCGGCTTGTCGGTGCCATAACGGTTCATCGCATCGGCGTACGTCAACCGTTGAAACGGGGTCTCGATTCGAATTCCCGCCTCGTCCCACAGCGCAGCGACCAGCGTTTCGCCCAGTGTGAAAATGTCATCCTGGGTGATGAACGATGCCTCGATGTCGATCTGGGTGAACTCCGGCTGGCGGTCCGCGCGAAGGTCCTCATCGCGAAAGCACCGGGCGAGCTGGAAGTAGCGGTCGAACCCCGAGATCATCAGCAGCTGCTTGTACAGCTGCGGCGATTGCGGCAGCGCGTAGAACTGACCCGGATGCACGCGGCTCGGCACGAGGTAGTCGCGGGCGCCTTCCGGCGTCGGACGGGTAAGGATCGGTGTCTCGATCTCCAGGAACCCACGCTCGCTGAGGTGGCGGCGCGCACGCTGAAGAAGCCGGTGACGCAGCATGAGACTGTCACGCAGCTCCGGCCGCCGAAGGTCGAGGTAACGGTACCGGAGCCGCAGCTCTTCCGACGGCAGCTTGTCGCCGCGTCCCAGGGCAACCGGAATCGCCGGCGTCGCCGCAGGTCCCACCACCCTGATCGAAATGGCGTGCACCTCTACCTCCCCGGTCGCCATCTCCGGGTTGTGCTTCTCAGATGGCCGAGCCACGACCTCGCCCTCGATAAGGACGACACTCTCGATGCCAACGCCCGCCGCCACTGCCTGCTGGTCCGCGGGCGTGAAACGCGGGTCGAACGAGACCTGCACGATCCCGGCGCGGTCGCGAAGATCGAGAAAGAGGATTCCGCCCAGGTCACGCGATCGGTGCACCCACCCCGCGATTCGGACGTGGGTTCCCGCATGGTCGCGGCGGAGCGCCCCCGCCTGGTGGCTTCGTAAAGTGGTCCTGAGCTGTTCCGGTTCGGTCACGTGCCCTTGATGCGTCGAAATTTGAGTGTCGCGAACGACCCGACTCCGAAGCCTGCGCCCGCGACATCCGCAAACCAGTCTGCGACCTCGGCCGAGCGGGTCGGGATGAGGCGTTGATGCCATTCGTCCGCGGCAGCGAATAGCGCGATGACTGCGAGCGCCACGAGCAGGGCGCGCGGCGTCGCCGCGCCGCCTCGCACCGCCCGTGCGGTGAGCAGGCCGAGCACCGCGTACATCCCGAAATGGCCCAGCTTGTCCAGGCCAGGTACCGAGGCCCCCGGGACGGCCGGCGCGGACGTCCCCGTGAGAATCACCCCGGTCCACAGTGCGACCGGGATCCAGCGGCCGCCGGTCATTGCGGCTCTGATGCCTGCACGGCATGCACGAACGCCTCGCCCGAGGCGGCCATACGCAGGTCGCGTCGCAGCCCCTCGCGGCGAAGGAGACGCGAGATCCGGCTGAGCGCCTTCACGTGGGCCCCCGAGGCGCTCTCCGGACCGATGAGCATGAAGAACAGCTCGACCGGCTTTCCGTCGAGCGCGTCGAAGTCGATCGGGTCGCGAGCCACGCCCGCCGCCATGACGAGCTGGTCGATGTGTGGGGTCGTCCCGTGGGGAATCGCGACACCGGACCCGATGCCGGTACTGAGCAGTTTCTCGCGCTCGCGCACCGAGGTGAGGATGGCCTCGGCGATGGCGGACCCGTGCTCGCCTGCCGCCAGCTCCACCAGTTCCCTGAGAACGTCTTCTTTCGATCGGCTGGTCAGCGGAACCTTGACGCGCCTGGCGTCAAGGAGATCAGCGAGCAACACCGTCGGTCCACGGAGGCGTAGGCAATAGGCGGAATGTAATCCTGCGCCCCTCCCCTCGAAAGGCACTCGCTTGACCCCTTCCCCGCTCTGCCGTAACCTCAACTTCATGCGGCGCATTGTTTTCCCATCGATGTTCGCCTTCGCGATGGCCTGGACGGCGCGCCCGTGCGCCGGCCAGGTCGTCCCCGGGCGGGACCTGCTCGAGCTCCCGCTGGCCACCGTCGCCGAGGCGCCGGTGCTCGCCACGATGGCCGGGGATGGGTTGTGGAACCCGGCAACCATCCTGCTTCGGAACGGGGACCGCTTTCGCATCAGCGCCGCAAGCCTCGAAGGGCCGCGCGATCAGGGGTTGAGTGCGCAGCTCCTCGCCGTCGCGTATGCCATTCGACCCCGCACTACCATCGGGCTGGCGGTCTCGCGCGCGTCGGTTTCCGACCTCATCAGGACCGAGGATGACCCGCAGTCCGTTGGGGGAGAGATTCCCTACAACACCGTCATCGGCTCGGCGACGATTGCCAGGCGCACGAACGACTACTTCACCGCGGCGCTCTCGGTGCGGTACCGGCATGGCGAGCTCGATGGCGCTCGCAGCGGGGCCGTCGGCATGGACGGCGGCATCATGGCCGACGGGTTCGGCTGGCGCGACGCGCGGGTCGCCGCGTCCACCTTTCTCTGGCGGCCGGCCGACGATGCCGCGGAACGTACGCGCTACAGCATCGGTGGCGACCTCCGCGCGATCGGTACGGATACGCTGCGAGAAGCGAGGGTCGGTTATGCCGCAGCATATACCGAGCAGCTGTCGCGAGAGCACTATGCCTTCGTCGGCGGCCGGTTCAAGGCGGTCGAGGCGCGCGCAGGATCCGTTCGGTTGTCCTCGTACGGGAACGCCGACTGGCGATTTCGGGTAGGTATCGGCGTGCATCATGCGCGCTACGTCGTGGGCGTCGCACGGGAGGAGACCGGTGCCGGGCTCAACCCGACCTACGCATTCACACTGACGTCGACGAGACGCTGATGACGGAAAACCTGCTCGATCTCGTTCCCGCGGACGCGGAATCGCGTCTTCGCGCGTTCGCGGTCGAACAGGGCGAGCCCGCCTACCGCGGAGCACAGGCCGCCCGCCGACTGTGGACGGTTCCCGCACGCGATTTCGAGTCGATGACGGAGCTTCCCCGTCCGTTTCGGGATGCCCTCGCACGAACGTTCACGATCCCTCGCCTCGCCCTCGCTGCGCGACAGCGATCATCGGACGGCACCGAGAAGTTCCTCTTCCAGCTGGCGGACGGGGAGGCCATCGAGACGGTCGCGATTCCAGATGGGTCGCGTCTCACCCTTTGCATCTCCTCACAGGCGGGCTGCGCGCTGAAGTGCAGCTTTTGCGCGACCGGCGCCATGGGATTCGCCCGCAACCTTGCCGTCCATGAGATCGCGGGTCAGGTGCGGGAGCTGCGCCTTCTCGACGAACCGCTGGTCGCGACGAACATCGTGTTCATGGGGATGGGCGAACCCATGATGAACTGGAAGGCGGTGTCGCCGACGCTGACCATCCTGAACGATCCCAACGGCCTCCGCATCGGCGCGCGCCACATCACGGTTTCGACGGTCGGCGTGCTGCCAGGCATCGTTGCTCTTTCGGAGCGCGCGGAACAGTTCCGCCTCGCGATCTCGATTCACGCGCCGAACGATGAGCTTCGACAGCAGCTCATGCCCATCAACACGAAGTACCCGCTCGGCGAGGTCATTGAGGCGGCGAAGGCATTCGACCGCCGCGTCACCTTCGAGTACGTGATGCTCGGCGGCGTCAACGACCTTCCCGAGCACGCGCGTCAGCTCGCCGGCCTCGCGCAGCGCTGCCGCGCCTTCGTTAACCTCATCCCACTCCACGCGGGAGGCGCTGGCGCCTTCTCCGCCACACCCCTGTCGCGGATCATGGACTTCGCGCGCGCCCTCCGCGGCGCCGGCGTCGAGACGGCCGTGCGAAAGAGCCGCGGGATGGATATCGCCGCGGCGTGCGGCCAGTTACGGGTAGAGCGTCTTCGGCGGCGGAGTCCAGTCAGCGCCGATCAGGACGCTGATGTCCACGTAGCGTGACGTATCGGCGCGCGCCTCGACGGCTGCGCGCCCAAGCACGCTGGCGACCAGCCGGGCCCACTCGGGATGGTTCGTCCTGTCAACCACGAGCGTGCTGTCCCGTCGCGCCGGGCTGTTCCCGATGGAAACCACGTCGAAGCCGCGGTCGCGGAGCAGCCGCGTCGCGCTCAGCGCGAGACGCGCCGTCGACGTCGCATTCAGGACCTCCACCCGGATCCTGATCCCCTCCGGTGCGCGCTCTTCCGGCGTGAACAGCTCCCGGGGGCTTCGCACCGCAGAGCCCGACGCCACCGCGCGAACTCCCCACGAAACAGCGATGGCGACGGCGACCATCAGCAGGGCCGCCGCACCGATGGCAATGCGCCGGCGTGACGCGCGCGACGGGCCCGCTTCGGTCATCGGATGGCGTTCCAGAGCGCGATGGTCTGCGCATGGAGCTCTACGCCTTCCTGCAGCGACCACTGCAGGCGATGGCGAACGACCTCACGAAACGTCCCATCGAAGTCGTGAGTAACCTGGGCCGCGAGGTATGTCCGCTCGACGCGATTGAAGGAGCGACCCGGCTCGAGATAGTCCGCCATGAAGAGCGCTCGGCCGGTGCGCGTCCAGGCGGGATGCCCAACCGTATGATGCGCGATCGCCTCCAGCACTCCCGCGCGTCGTTCGCCGTCGGACGAAAGCCGCATCGCAGCGGCCGGCCCGTGCAGGAGTGCCGCGGCCGTGCGGTGATCCCCGGTCAGCGCGCGTAGCTCGGCTTCGGACGCATCGCGCAGCGCGTCATGCCACCGGCCCGCATCGCGCCACTCGTCCGTCTCGAGGCGTTCGATCCCGATTGCGTCCGCCCAGGCCACGAGCAACGTCGTCACGCGCGTGATGTGCTGTGCGCGGGACGGTGACACGCGCGCCCACGCCGGCAGCTCAGTCGACGCCACGACGGGCATGAGGCTCCATCACCGCGTGATTACGCACGCTCGTGTGTGTCACGTAGTTCCAGCCCTTCAACTCGACACCCCGCCCGATGGTCGACTCGACGATGCGTGAATACGGCCCGACGACGCACTCGCTCCCGATCTCGGTCATCCCCTCGAGCACTGCACCGGGATAGATCACGGTGTCGGCGCCAATCCGTACGTCCACATCGATCCACGCGGTCGATGGAAGGAGGAAAGTGACGCCGAGGCCTTCGTGCATTGTCACGAGGCGGTCTCGCATCGCGACGGCGGCAACCGACAGCGTGTGGCGATCGATCACCCGAAGCATCTCGCTCGGGGCCGTCGGGGCGACGCGCGTCGCGCCCATGGGGACCCGCGGATCATCGGCGGACGCCAGCGCGGGGCCTTCTCCAGCTATGGCGAGGCGCGACCCGTTCTCCTGCGGGTCGAACAGCGCGGCGACACCATCCTCGGCAGTTCGCACCAGGCGCGCGATGGTCGCCGAGGTGACGAGCGGCGCCGCGGCGTCGACGAGCACCTTCATCCCCGGCGATGTGACCGCCGCGCGAATCGAGCGTGCCTCGTCGCCCGCCTCCACGATGTCGTTGACGATCCTGATCCCGCGCGTCTCGGGCAGCGGCAGGTGAACGGTGCCATGATGCAGCACGCGGATCTCGACGGGCGGCTCGGGCACGTTTGCGAGGGCCCTGAGGACGTGCCAGGCGATCGGTCGTCCCGCCAGGGGCAGGAGGTAGCTGCTCACGCGCGACTTGAACAGCTCTCCGGACTCGAGCGCCGTGACGACCGCACACCACGTCATGTCCGTACCCTCTCGGGCGTGGGCACCGAGGGATGCGAATGTCCCAGGATCAGGTTGTCGATGAGCCGCGTTCGGCCAACGCGCGCGGCAACGATGACGATCGTTCCGCTCCCGGCGTCGGTCGCCGGCTCGAGCGTCTCGGCGGTGACCAGCGCGAAGTAGTCGGTCGCGACGGCGGGAGTGGCCTGCAGGACACGCATGCCGAGCCGTTCCAGCTCGGCGACGTCGCGCGCGCCGCGTCGCCAGGCGGCATCGACCGCGCCGAGGGCCTTCGAGAGCGCCAGCGCATGCAGGCGGTCGTCGCTGGAGAGGTAGGCGTTGCGGCTTGACAGTGCGAGGCCGTCCGGCTCACGCACGGTCGGTACGATGAGGAGCTCGATGGGAAAATCGAGCGACCGGATCATGCCCTGTACCAGTGTCGCCTGCTGGACGTCCTTCTGGCCGAAGACGGCGAGGTCGGGCTGCACGATGTTGAACAGCTTCGCGACAACGGTGAGCACGCCTTCGAAGTGGCCCGGCCGCACCGCCCCTTCCCAGCGCTCCCCGGCCGTTCGTGGAGTCACAACGGCCGCCTGCGGGCGTCCATACATCTCCGCGGTCTCGGGCATGAACACGAGGTCCACTCCCGCGTCGCGTGCCTGCGAAAGATCGCGCTCCGCGTCGCGCGGGTAGCGGGCGAAATCCTCCGTCGGCCCGAACTGGAGCGGGTTGACGAAGATGCTCATCACGGCGTATCCCGCCCGGCGCTTCGCCTCGGCGGCGAGGGTGAGATGGCCCTGGTGGAGGAACCCCATGGTCGGGACGAACGCGACGCGGTGGCCGGACCGCCGCGCGTCGGCGATGGCCTCTCGCGCGTCGGAGATGCGTGCTGCCACCTTCATCTCAGAAGCTGTGGTCGGCGTCGGGATACTGCTTCCCGACGACATCGTCCCGAAAGCGCCGGACTGCACCGCGCACATCCTCCGCCATGTTCCCGTAGCGCTTGAGGAACTTCGGCGAGAACCGGTCGGTGAGTCCGAGGAGGTCGTAGAGAACGAGGACCTGGCCATCACAGCCAACCCCCGCCCCGATGCCGATCGTCGGAACTTTCACGGCCTTCGTCACCGCTTCCGCGACGGACGCTGGCACGAGTTCCAGCACGATCGCATACGCGCCCGCGTCCTCGAGACGGCGGGCATCGTCGATCAGTCGCTGTGCAGAGTCCGCATCCCGCCCCTGCACCCTGTAGCCGCCGAGGGTGTTCACCGATTGGGGCGTGAATCCGAGGTGGCCCATGACGGGGATGCCGAGGCGGACGACCGCCCGAATCGTGCGCGCCATGTCGTCGTCGCCCCCCTCGATCTTCACCGCGTGCGCGCCGGTTTCCTGCATCACGCGGCCGCAGTTTATCATCGCCCGCTCGGCACCGAGCGAACACGTGAGGAAGGGCATGTCCACGATG
>JANPKQ010000187.1:0-16590 GCA_031426115.1 Gemmatimonadaceae bacterium
GACGAGCCGCTCATGCGATGCCCGAAGCGGTCGGAGAGCTCGCTCATCCGGCGGTGCGCCGCGCTGTCGCGGGTCGCGAGGTCGATGAGTCGATCCGCGCTGGCCCGGTGCGGCTCCATGGAGAGCTGCGCGCGGAGAGGATGTGGAAGGGCGCACGCAACGAGCGCGGCGATGGCGGTGATCGCGAAACGATGCATGGGCGTCCGGAGAGGGGGGAACGGCAATCCTAGGACTCCCGGCGCACCGTCGCAACCCGGAGCGCCGCGGGGCTCGCCGCGCACGCTCCGAGCAGTCGTCCTTGCGATTCGGGTACTGCGGGGTATGATCGCGACATGACGAGACTCGCCGCACTGATGCTCCTGGTCGCCATGCCCTGCGCGAATGCGCAGCTCCCGCCGATCGGCATCATCGATGTCTACGGCCTGCGCATGGTCCCCGAGCAGCGCGTTCGCGCGACGCTCGGCTTCGCCGAAGGCGACACCTTTCCTGCGTCAAAGGCCGATGTCGAGCGCCGGCTCGAGACGATTCCCGGCGTCGCACGCGCGCGGATTACGGGAGTCTGCTGCGAGCAGCGGAGGTCGATCGTCTACGTCGGCATCGACGAACGCGGATCGACAGCGCCTCGCTTTCGCGCTGCGCCCTCCGGGACGATCCGGCTGTCCGAGGAGATCGTACGCTCCGGTGGCGCGCTCGAGGAGGCGACGCGGGCAGCGGTCCTTCGCGGTAATGCCGGAGAGGATCAAAGCCGTGGCTACTCCCTGCTGCACGATTCAGCGGCACGCTCCATTCAGGAGCGGTTCGTCCGCCTGGCCGAACGCGATGCCGCGGTGCTCCGTCAAGTGTTGCGCAGCTCGAGCGATTCCTCCCATCGCGCGCTCGCCGCGCAGGTGATGGCGTACGGCAGCGACCGGCAAAACATCGTTCGCGATCTCGTCCCCGCCGTGCGCGACCCGTCGAGCGTGGTTCGCAACAACGCCATGCGCGCGCTCGCGCTCATCGCGCTTCATGCACGCGAGCACCCGGAGCTGAAGCTGACGGTACCGTGGTCCCCGTTCATCGACATGCTGAACTCGCCCGTCTGGACGGACCGCAACAAGTCAGCAGGGGTGGTGATGCAACTCAGCGAGCAGCGCGATCCTGTCCTGCTGGCGCAGTTGCGAGAACGCGCCCTTCCCGCGCTGATCGAGATGGCGCGGTGGAAGAGCGAGGGGCACGCCACGACGTCGATCATGATCCTCGGCCGGATCGCCGGGATGCCGGACGCCGATACCATCGCAGCGGCTATCCGCGGGGACCTGCAGTCGGTGATCGATGCCGCGGTGAAGTCGGGAAACCGGAAGGTGGCGCCGAGGGGTTAGTGCGCTCCGTTCGTCGCACGGGCATCGCCTCCGAGTTCGCTAGTCGTGAATCTTCTTCCGGCTCGCGAGCATCGCGACGAATTCGGTGATGCGCTTCTGTCGTATCTCGGGCTTCGTCGCCGTCTGGATGCGATGCAGGATCGCATAGCGGTTCTGTGAGTTCAGGCTGTCGAAGAACGCGGTCGCCTTCGCGTTCCGGGCGAGCGCTTTCGCGAAGTCGTCCGGAACGGTCGCGGTGCGCGGCGAGTCGTATGCATGATCCCACCGGCCGTCGAGCTTCGCGCGCTCGACCTCGGCGAGACCTGGCGGGCGCATCCGTCCGTCCGCGATGAGCTCCGCCACCTTGCCGACGTTGATCTTCGACCAGATGCTGCGCGCCGTGCGCGGCGTGAAGCGCTGACGATACCAGGTTTCATCGATGCGGTTCACCTGTCCGTCGATCCAGCCCCAGCACAGTGCGACGTCGAGCGCCTGCTTGTAGTTGATGGACGTGGCCCCGGAGTCCTTCTTCGCGAACCGCAGCCACACGCCCCGCGCCGTTGCGTGATGCTCGGCCAGCCACTCCTCGAACGCATCGGGCGTCGCGAAGGTCAGTAGCGGGAGCTCGGGTGCTGGAGTCTTCTTCGCCGCCACGATGAGGCTCTGAACGGGTTACGGCCTTTCTGAAGGGCCCAACGGGCAAGGGAAGCTGGGTGACAGGCCCGAAAAGACCAGAGAAGGCTCGAGTCCGTGTACGACCACGCCAGTCTTTCAGCCGCAAGCCATCCGCCGCCCTTTGCGAGGACCTTCGAATGACACCCGCGTGCGACGAGCTCTCAGAGGCACAGGTGTGAGCTCCTCAGCTCAACTCCCCCCTGTCACCTGTGCCTCTCCCAGCTCGTCGCAAGATCTTCCAATCGTCCCGGCGCACGGACCGGCCGGTGTGTACGCACACCCGGTGTGTCAGTACTCCGACCCCGTCACCGCTTGTAGTAGCTGTCGATGCACAGCTTCACGAGCCGCGACAGCATCCGCTTCCGGTCAACCTCGGACGGCACCGACATCACCTCGGGCATCTCGCTCCACACCCGCTTGAACGCGATGAGCATGTGCTCCGCGAACAGCTTCCGCTCCTGTGCCTCGCGGGCCAGCGTCCCGAGCGCCGCGCAGACCGGCTCCTCATTCGTACTGTCCGCGATGTACCGGGACAGCGCCGACCGGAGCAGGTCGAGCGCCTCCCGGGAAGGGAAGCGCCCGCCCTCGGACTCGTCGGAGCGATCGGGAGCCATCATTCAGGGCCTCGATTTCTGGAGCGGTGGCGTGACACGTGCGGGGCGTGCCCATCCAGCGGGAAGGCATGCAGCCGTGGAGCGACCGGCGGGGGAGAGAATACATTCGTTCCCCCGCCGATGACAAGGACGAAATGTTCGATTGGCTGATTTTTTCTTCGCTGAGTTGATCATCTGTTGAGCGCGCCCGCCTGACGTTCAAGGTGTGATGGAAGCAGTCACGGTTCTGATTCTGGTGCGCGATATTCTCGGCGGTGGCCTCTTTGCCGCGCTTGCCGAGGATGCTGATCGACAGCCGGTCTTCCCGATTCCGGGCGAGCGTCCGGAATCGGCGGTCGAGCGCCTGCGTCCATCGTGGGTCCTGCTCGAGTGCTACCACCCCGCCGCGCGCTCCGATGCATTCTTCGCGGCCGTGGGGGACGCATCGAGCCGGGTCATCCTCTTCGCGCCGGCCGCCCCGTGGCAGGACTGCGGTGAGATCGCCCAGCGCAGGGCCGTCGCCGCGTTCGTCCACCCGGGCGAAGGACAATCACTCTCCGATCTGGTGCGACAGGCCCTCGGCGGGTGATCTTCGCGGACGCCGATCGGCCGTCCCAATTCCCTCCGAGGTGCTCGATGAAGCGCATGCCGTCGCGGTGTCCACTGGGTCTCGGGGTGATGTCGTTCGCCGTCGCCGCGTGCACCGGCGCTGGAGGTACCGCGCAATCGCCCGGAATGGCCAAGGCCATCACCGTCAGCGAGGGCACGTCGATGGCCGTCGCCGTCTCACCCGACGGACGCACACTGGCGATCGACCTCCAGGGCACGATCTGGACGCTCCCCGCCACGGGCGGTGTTGCCCGTCCCATTACAGACGGCTTCGACGATGCCCGGCAGCCGTCGTGGTCACCCGATGGCCGCACGATCGCGTTTCAAGGATACCGGGACGGGAGCTACGACATCTGGGCCGTGGACGCCGACGGGACGAGCCAGCGCAAGATCACGTCGGGTGCGTACGATGATCGCGAGCCCGTGTGGTCGCGCGACGGGCGGCGCATCGCCTTTTCGTCCGACCGGCACACGCGCACCAATTACGACATTTTCACGGTGCATGTCGCGAGCGGCGAGATCGTGCACGTCACCGCGCATACCGGCAACGAGTACATGCCGACGTGGGCGCCCGGCGATGCGGAAATCGGCTTCATCTCGACGCGCGACGGCGAGCAGGGCGTGTGGGCAGTGTCGGTCGCGAACGGTACGGAGCGGCTGGTCTCACCAGCGGGGACGCGCGCGGACGCGCCCTCGTGGGGCCCCGACGGGCGTATCGTGTACTACGCGACCGCGGGGCAGTCGAGCCGCCTCGAGCTCGATGGCCGGTCGCTCACCGGCGATGAGAACGTCTTTCCCTTCCGTGCCGCGTGGACGTCGGCGTCGGAGTTCTACTACACGGCCGACGGCAGGATCCGTCGCAGATCGACGACCGGTGGTGTCAGTCGCACGGTGGACTTCTCGGCGACGCTCACCGTCAGTCCCGCCCGCTATGCGCGTCGCGTGCGCGACGTGGACTCGCGTGCATCACGCCGCGCGCTCGGCATCGTCCGTCCCGAGATCTCGCCGGATGGCGGATCGGTCGCGTTCGCGGCGCTCGGCGACCTGTGGGTGATGAAGATCGGCGGCACGCCCGAGAACCTGACGAAAGATCGGTTCCTCGACACCGAGCCCGCGTGGTCGCCGGACGGAACGCGGCTGGCGTGGTCATCGGACCGGGGCGGCGGCCTGCTCAACCTGTGGGTGCACGACACCCGCACCGGTGAGCAGCGACAACTCACGCAGCTCGCGACGTCGGCGATGGGCGCATCGTGGTCGCCGGATGGGCGCCGTATCGCCTTCCTCGACGTGGACGGCATCTGGCGTCGCGCTGGCGTCTCGGTGGTGGATGTCGCGAGCGGGGGGGTCACCCGCATCCACGCGTCGATGTTCGGGCCCGGTGCGCCGACATGGTCGCGCGATGGAACGCGGGTCATCATCGCCGCGCTCGCGCCGTACTCCTCGCGATTCCGCGAGGGGACCAACCAGATCCTCTCGATGGCGGCCGATGGATCGAGCGATGATCGCTGGTTCACGCCGGCGGAGCACTTCTCGATCGACTCACGGGTTGGTGCGGGCCCCATCGTATCGCCCGATGGGACGAAGATGGTGATGATCAACGACGGCGTGCTGACCATCGTCCCCGTCTCGGCGATCGGCGAGCCGCAGGGTGTCCCGAAGCGGCTGACGACGGAGATGGCGCACGCCCCGAGCTGGACCGCCGACTCGCGCTCCGTGCTCTACCAGTCGATGGACAAGCTGCGGATGATGGACGTCGAGCGCGGCACAGTACGCGACGTGCCCCTCGAGCTGTCGTATGCACCGGCGGTTCCGACGGCGCGCTATCTCGTGCACGCGGGGGCGCTGGTGGATGGCATGAGTGAGACGGTGCGCAGCAACGTCGATATCACCATCGTCGGGAACCGCATCCGATCGGTGTCACCGCATAGCGCCGGCGCTCACCCGGGGACGACGGTGGTGGACGCGTCCGGCGGCACGGTCATGCCCGGGCTCATCGAGTACCACACGCATCTTCAGAAGGACCTCGGCGCCGCGCACGATCGTGCGTGGCTCGCGTTCGGGATCACGACGGTGCGGAGCCCCGGCGGCACACCGTACGAGGCGGTCGAGGATCGGGAAGCGGTGGACGCTGGAGTGCGTGTCGGTCCGCGCGTGTTCGCGACCGGATACCTGCTCGAGTGGGAGCGCACGTACTACAAGATGGCGGTGGCGATCGCGAGCCCGCAGCATCTCGAGATGGAGCTCGAGCGCGCGCGAGTGCTCCAGCACGACATGATCAAGAGCTACGTGCGGATGCCCGACCTGCGGCAGCGCCGCATTGTCGAGTTCGCGCACGCGAACGGGATCCCATCGTCGTCGCACGAGATCTACCCATCGACGCGCATCGGCATCGACGGGGTCGAGCATACCACCGGAACGAGCCGGCGCGGATATTCGCCGAAGGCGGCATCGCTCGGGCGGAGCTATGCTGACGTTGCCGCCATCATAGGAGGCGCGGAGCTGACCTTCACCCCGACGCTGACGCTCTCCGCGACCTGGCTGCGACGCATGGCCGACGCGGACTCGTCGCTGCGTACCGATCCGCGGTTCGCCCTGCTGCCGCCGTGGATGAGCGCGGCGGTCACGGGCGCGGTTGCGGCAGCCCCAGGAGGTGGGCGGGGCGGGCGAGGCGGCGGCGGAGGGCGAGCGGGCGGAGGCGGCGGAGCGGTCGAGGGCGCGGGGGCGGCAGGGGAGATGATCATGGCGCTGAGCCGCACCGGTGCGCACATCGTCGCCGGCACGGATACACCGAACCCGGCGAGCCTCCACGCGGAGCTCATGGCGTACGTTGCCGCCGGGATGACGCCGTACCAGGCGCTGCGCGCCGCGACCGTGACGCCGGCGGCTGCGCTCGCGCTCGATGCCGGAAGCATCGCACCAGGCAAGCTCGCCGACCTGCTCATCGTGGATGGCAATCCGCTCGTTGACATCGCGAATGCGCGACGCATCCGGCGAGTCATCGCCAACGGCCGCCTGATCGAGATGTCGGAGCTCCTCGGCAGACCCTGACCGCACCCTTGCGCGCGCATGCCCGACGATGCCATCGTGGGGGTAGTTAGCTGAGCTAACTAACAGACCCGGCTGACTTCCGCCCGCCACGAGGTATCCATGGACGCCACCCAGGCAGTACTCGACGCAATCACCGCCAACGACGCAACGCGTGCACGCCAGATCGTCGAGCAGAACCCCGACGCCGCGAAGGGCCACGGAGTCGGCGGCGAGAGTCCGGTGCTCGCGGCCGTGTACCGCGGCCAGACCGAGCTCGCGGTCTTCATCGCCCGCAGCCGCGAGCTCACCCTCCCCGAAGCCGCCGCCCTCGGCGACACTGACGCGATCCGGAAGATCCTCGCCCGCGATCCACTCTCCATCGGCGTGCGGAGCAGCGACGGCTGGACCGCGCTGCACCTCGCCGCCTTCATGGGGCACGCCGACGCGGCGCGTGCGCTGCTCGACCAGGGCGCGGACATCGAAGCCGTGTCGCTCAACTCCACCGCCAACCACCCGCTGCACGCTGCCATCGCCGGCAAGGCGACGCCCGAAGTCATCGAGCTCCTCATCACGAAGGGCGCCGACGTCAACGCGAAGGGCGAAGCCGGCATCACCCCCCTCCACCTCGCCGCCGCCCGCGGCAACATGCCGTTCACCCGCCGACTGCTCGACATGAAGGCGGATCCCACCGCCCGCATGACCGACGGCAAGCTCCCGGCGGCCTTTGCCGCCGAGCGGAATCATCCAGACGTTGCGGCGCTGCTGAACGAGCTGACGTCCGGCGCCTGAAACGCATGCCAGCCCGGAAGCGCGCCGCCGCTGGCGATGATCCGAGCACCGTCGCCGACCGGCTGCACTCGGCCGCCATTCACTTGCTCCGCCGGCTCCGGCGCGAGGACGACGCTTCGGGCCTCAGCGCGCCGCGCCTCTCGGCCCTTTCGGTGGTCGTCTTCGGCGGACCCACGACCCTCGGTGCACTCGCGGCCGCGGAGCAGGTCCGGCCGCCGACGATGACGCGAGTGGTCCAGGGCCTCGAGCGCGACGGTCTCGTGAAGCGCGAGTCGGTCGAGGGCGACGCGCGCTCCATGCGCATCACGGCGACGCCGCGGGGAGCGCGACTGCTCGGTGAAGGCCGCGCCCGGCGCGTGAAACGGCTCGCGAGCGACCTCGCCGGACTGAAGGCCGCGGAGTTGCATCTGCTCGCTCGGGCGGCCGTGCTGCTCGAGCGCGTGAGCCGCGGCACCCCCTGACGCATGCCATCGCGAATCGAAGACTACGCGCTGCTCGGCGACTGCGAGACGGCCGCCCTGGTGGGGAAGGACGGATCGATCGACTGGCTCTGCTGGCCACGTTTCGATTCCGGCGCCTGTTTTGCCGCGCTGCTCGGCACTCCCGAGCACGGGCGCTGGCGCATCGCGCCGGCGAGTGGCGCGGTCGCCACCCGGCGCCGGTATCGCGAGGGCACGATGATCCTCGAGACCGATTTCGAGACACCGGACGGCGCTGTCACCCTCATCGACTTCATGCCGCTCCGCGGCACCTGCTCGGACCTCGTGCGAATGGTCGTGGGTGTGCGAGGGAGTGTCGCGATGGCGATGGAGCTCATCCTTCGCTTCGACTACGGATCGATCATCCCGTGGGTGAGCCGGCTTCCCGACGGCGCGGTGCGGGCGATCGGTGGCCCCGACATGGTGGTGCTGCGCACCGCGGTGCCGGTCCGCGGCGAAGGCCTTACCACCGTCGCGGAGTTCACGATCGCCGCGGGGGAGCGCGCGTCATTCGTCCTGACGTACACGCCGTCGCATCACGAGGTACCGCAATCGGTCGATCCCGACAAGGCGCTCGCCGATACCGAGGCGTTCTGGACCGACTGGAACCGCCGCTCGAAGTATGACGGCGAGTGGAGCGATGCGGTCAGTCGTTCGCTGCTGACCCTCAAGGCGCTCACCTATCGTCCCACCGGCGGGATCGTCGCGGCGCCGACGACATCCCTTCCCGAGCAGATCGGCGGCACGCGCAACTGGGACTATCGCTACTGCTGGCTGCGCGACGCGACGCTGACGCTCCTGACGATGATGGACGCCGGCTACTACGACGAGGCCGCATCGTGGCGCGACTGGCTGCTCCGCGCCGTCGCCGGCAGCCCGGCGCAGGCGCAGATCATGTACGGACTCGGCGGCGAGCGGCACCTCCGCGAGTGGGAGATCTCATGGCTTCCCGGTTACGAGGGATCGCTGCCGGTGCGCGTTGGCAACGCGGCGTACGGCCAGCTCCAGCACGACGTCATCGGCGAAGTGATGGATGCGCTCTACCAGGCGCGAATGGGCGGACTGCCGCCGAGCACGGATGGGCGGGAGCTCGAGCGCGCGCTGGTGACGCACCTCGAGGGCATCTGGCGCGAGCCGGACTACGGTATCTGGGAGGTGCGCGGCGATCCGCAGCACTTCACCCACTCGAAGGTGATGGCATGGGTCGCGTTCGATCGCGCGGTGAAGAACGCCGAGCGCTTCTGGCCCGACCAGCCGGTGGACCGGTGGCGCGCGCTGCGCGATGAGATTCACGCCGAGGTGTGCGCGAAGGCGTTCGATGCGGAAATGGGTGCCTTCATGCAGGCCTATGGATCGGGGCAGCTCGATGCGAGCACGCTGCTGATCCCGCTCGTCGGCTTCCTGCCGCCGGAGGACTCACGGGTGATCGGCACCGTGGCGGCGATCGAGCGCCGGCTGATGGTGGATGGTCTCGTCAACCGCTACGACAGCAGTCAGACGGACGATGGCTTGCCGGCGGGCGAAGGCGCGTTCCTCGCCTGCAGTTTCTGGCTCGCTGACTGCTACATGATGCTCGGTCGCCATACCGATGCGCGGCGCCTGTTCGAGCGGCTGCTTGCGCTCCGCAACGACGTCGGGCTGCTGGCCGAGGAGTACGACCCGCGGCTGCGTCGGCAGCTCGGCAATTTTCCGCAGGCGTTCTCGCACCTCGCGCTCGTGGATACGGCGTTGAACCTCAATGGGAGAGCGAGCCAGGACCATCCGGTTGAGCAACGGGCCGAGGTAGCGCTTCCTTAAGGGTTTGGCCGGGAGACGATCGCTCATCGTGGCAGCTTGCTATCCGCCCGCACCAAGCATGCGTGACAGCTCCTCGAACCGGTTCCGGCTGACCTTGAGCCTGGCCCCACCCTTGAGCAGCACCGCGTAATCACCGCCGGGATTGCGGATGAGCGTCTCGACGAGGTCGAGGCGCACGATGGCGGAGCGGTGGATGCGGAAGAACTTCGCTGGGTCGAGGCGCTCCTCCAGCGTCTGCATCCGCTCCCGAATGACATAGCGCTTCTCGCCGACGTACAGCTCGGCGTACGGGCCGTCGGCCATGATGTAGTCCACCTGCTTCACCGGCACGACGCGCACCTGTCCGCGCATCTCGACGGCGATGCGCTCGAGGTACTCGGCGCGCGGAGCGCCATCCGTTGGCGCGGCGCCCGGTGTGGGCCGCGATGTGCCACTGAGCAGGGCCCGCAGCTCGCTCGAGAGCCGGTCCACCTTTTCGAGCTCGATCATCCGTCGCGCGCGGCGGAACGCCTGCTCGAACCGTTCGTCGTCGAAGGGCTTGACGAGATAGTCGATCGCCGCGGCATCGAAGGCCTTGAGCGCGTATTGATCGTAGGCGGTGACGAAGATCGTCGCCGGCATGTCGTCGGGTCCGATCTCGCGGACGACATCGAGCCCCGTCTTGCCGGGCATCTGGATGTCGAGGAAGAGCAGATCCGGCTCGAGCTCCCGGATCAGCCGTATCGCAGCCTCGCCATTGTGCGCGCGTCCGACGACCTCGACGTTCGGCTCGTCGCGCAGCAGATCGTCGAGCCGCTGGCGTGCAAGGGGCTCATCGTCGGCAATGAGGATGCGAAGGGTCTTCGGAGTGGTCATGGATGGCTGATTTCACTGCGCGCGGCAGAAGCAAGGGCACCTACAACGGCAACGTCAACAGATCATGAAAAACGATAATGCGGAAAAGGCGCGGATTAAGCGGATTGCATCTACAGCATTCAAGACTTGGGCTCGCAACGTCGCGTTGAATGGTGAAGGGGTTTGCAGTTGAAGTATCCGCTGCATCCGCCCAATCCGCGTAATCGTTCCACCTGGCTGTTGATGTTGATGTTGATGTTGATGTTGACGTTGACGTTGACGTTGCCCCTTGTCGTTGACCTTGCCGTTGATCGTCTCTCATGGCGAGATGGCCGTAGCTCGCAGGTCACCGGATGTATGGAACGGCACGATGATCTTCGCGATAAGGCCGCCTTCGGGTGGCTCGTGAAGGGTGAGGCTCTGGGCAGTGCCGTACAGCTGCGCGAGGCGCTCGCGGGTGTTGCGCAGGCCGACGCCCTCCTCGCCGGGAGCGGCCGCTTCACCGAAGCCGGGGCCATTGTCGTGGACGGTCATCGTCGTGCGATCGCCGTCGCGACGCGCGCGGATGGTGATTCGACCGGTGCCTTCGAGCTTGCTGACGCCGTGCTTCACGGCGTTCTCCACGAGGGGCTGGAGCACGAGGTTCGGGACGAGCGCGTCCTGCACCTCCGGCGCGACATCCACCGTCACCTCCAGCGTTCCCTGGAAGCGGATGCGCATGATCTCGAGGTAGCGGTCGAGAAAGGCGAGCTCCTGCCGCAGCGGAACCTCCTGCTCGCCGCTCTCCTCCAGCGAGTAGCGCAGCAACTCGCTCAACCGCGCGATCATCCGGCGGACGCCTTTCGGATCGCGCTCGACGAGCGACGAGATCGCGTGCAGCGTGTTGAACAGGAAATGCGGATTGAGCTGGGCGCGCAGCGCGCCGAGCCGCGCATCGGCGAGCTGGGCGTGCAGTCGCGCCGTCTCCGCCTGGAGGCGCACGGATTCCTCGAGGCGTGCGCGGTATCGCAGGAAGTAGTCGCGCGCGAAGCCGGCCGCGAGCACGGCGAAGTAGAGCACGAAGTGATTGAGGATCCACGGTCGCCGGAACGCGCCGATGACACCGCGATCGCCGGGTCCACCTCCCGGTCCACGCCCACCACCGCGACCACCCCCGCGCCCATCGATGCCGCCGATCTCGCCGAAGACCCCACCGCGCCCGCCGCCGCCCCCGCGTCTCCCGATACCGGCATCGTCGAGAATCTGCCGCTGGAGGGTGACCATGAGCTGGTCGACAACGAAGGCGATGGCCACGCCGAGCAGCACGTACATGATGACGCGCGAGAGGCGATTGGACCGGTCCACGCCGTACCGCCGCGCGAGCACGAAGATCGGTGGCGTCAGGAGCGCCCAGATGTACGACTGGATGAAAGCAAGCGCGATCGACGTCGTGCCCGCCGCCGCGAGCAGTCCACCACCTCGCGGATCGGAGGGACGGTTGGCCGCGGTGACGAGCGCCATGAAGGTCCAGAAGCCGAAGACCATGAGGAGCTCGGTGCGGCTCAGCCAGGCGCCCTCGCCATGTTCGGTGCTCGCCAGCTGTCGTCCCGAATCGCCGATCGCGCTCGTTGCCATCTCGCTCCGTGGAGTGCCGCTGTCCTCCCACAGAGGGAGGAGAAGGTCGAAGGCTACGAGCGTGCGCGGAGCGCGGATACCGGCACGTCGCGAGCGGCACCGGGCGTGATACGAACGGCACTTCCGGCGACTTCGATACCGAGCGGGGGTTGCATCAGCGCGTCCCGTAGCGATGAAGCACGACGGTCTCCACCCCGTCGCTGTCGCGCGCGATGCCAAGGATGTAGCCCATCCCGATCTGGGTCGGCTTGAATCGCGCGGGCATGGTGACGTCTCCTGACCAGCGTCCTTCCGGACTGAAGACGCTCCACGTGCTCGGAACCAGCGACATCGCATTGAGCGCGCCGCTGGCTGGAGCATCGGCGAGGTGTGGTTCGCGCACCCACAGGCCTCCGCCCTCGTCCACGATGAACTCCGAGAACGCGGGAACGACATCGGCGAACGGCGACGCGCGCAGTTCCCGCTTGCGCCGCTCACCCTCCGCGCCGGTCTCCTTGATCCAGCGCTTCGACCACTCCTCCACGTAGCGGTCGATGTCACTGCTCGCCACCTTCACCGGTGACCATCGCCGACGGATGATGCGTTTCAGCGTTCCATCGGCGGACTGGACGCGGATCGAGTACTCCGTCGGGAATCCCGAATAGATCTCGCGTCCGCGCGCTGCGAAGGCGACGACGGCGCCGAACCACGGCGGCTGCGGTCCGCGCTCCCCGCGTGCGAACATCATGTAGGGCAGCGCTCCGAGCGATCGCACCGCCCCTCCGCGATCGACGGTGAACCACTCCACCGACTCGACCCATTGACCCGCGCCGCCACTGGGCGCATTGGGCATTGGAATCGCGCTCATGACGAGCGACTGGTCATCGAGCGCGCCCATGAATATGCGCGGCCCCGGTCCGGGCGGGCCGGACGATGTCGCGCGCGCGACGCGCAGGAAAGTCCCGTCCGGAGCGAAGAAGGAGTGACCGCGCGTGAGACCGCCAGCAAGGAGCGTGTCGCCCTTGAGCCGCGCGAAAACCTCCAGCCTCTGGAACTCGCCAGGTCCGCTCCCGCTCCTGCCGACACTCTTCACGTACATGCCAGTGGAATCGTAGAAGCGCAACTGGTTGCTCCCGCCGTCGGCGACGACGATCCTCGCGTCCGAGAGCCGGACGGCGCCGGCGACCCGACTCAGCTGGTACGGCTCGCCGTTCTGCGTCCCGATCACGACAGCGGGCGTGGACGAGACGATGCGCACGACACCGCGAGATGTCGGGTTCTCGACAATGCGCACGCCGGCGCTGTCGCGCACCTGCCCGCCCGCAAAGGCAGGGGCTCCAACGAGCACTGCCACGCTCGCACCGATCCTGATGCCGAGTCGCACGATTCGCTGCACGGAATCCTCCGGGGACCGGGTTCGCGGGAAGCTACGTTCTTCTCGTGACTGAGCCAAGGCTGGCGGCCCGCGCGCGCCACTCGCACCTTCATCCGGACATGAAACCGTCAATCATTTCTCAAGCCATATCAGGGCCGCGTCGGCGTCGAGCGGTGCTGACCCGCATGCCTGCAATGCTGCTCCCGGCCGTCTTGTTGTCGGCCGGCTCGACGATCGCTGCCCAGCCCACGCAACCCGCCCCGACCCCGGCCGCCACCGCCGATGTCTTCCGCCGCAATGCGGACCGCGTCGTCAAGATCCAGGTCGTCGAAACGGCGTCGGCCGCGAAGGCGAGCATCGGCTCGGGCTTCTACGTCACCGATCGCGGCCACATCGTCACCAACTACCACGTCGTCTCCGAGCTCGTCCACGCGCCGGAGCGCTACCGCGCCGAAGTCATTGACATCCAGGGTGCCCTGCACCCGGTCACCGTCCTCGGCGTGGACGTCGTGCACGACCTTGCCGTGCTCGGCGCCGACCTCAAGCCGTCCGCGTTCTTCTCGCTCGATGTGCTCGCGATCGAGCAGGGGAACCGACTCTACGCGCTCGGTCATCCAGAGGACCTCGGACTCAGCATTGTCGAGGGCACCTACAATGGATTGCTCTCCCACACACTCCACCCGCGCATCCACTTCACAGGCTCGCTGAATTCCGGCATGAGCGGCGGGCCGACCATCACCGATGATGGCCGCGTCGTTGGCATCAACGTCGCGACATCGGGGAACCAGATCAGCTTCCTCGTTCCCGTCGAGCGCGCCGCTGGACTCCTCGCGCGAACGCTGTCGCCGGCCGGCAAGGCCGCGGCGCCGACACTGGAGCAGGTCGGTCGCCAGCTCCGCGACTACCAGGACGTCTACCTCCGCGACATGTTCGCCGGAAAGACGGAGATGGTGAACCTCGGCCCCTTTCGCGTCGTCACCCAGCCCGCGCCATTCTTCCGATGCTGGGCGGATGCGACGCGGTCCGAGGAGCTGCTCTACGAGGAAGTGACCCATATCTGCTCCACCGACGACTTCCTATTCATCGCCGGCGATCACAGCTCGGGCGTCGTCGAGGTCGAGCACCGCTTCCTCTCGACGAAGAAGCTCGGGCCGACGCGGTTCTTCTCGCTGTACGCCAGCGTTTTCGACCAGGATGAGACGCCGAGCGGCAGTGAGGAGCACGTCACGAGCTGGAAGTGCAGTACGCGCAACGTGCGCAACGCCACCGTGCCGATGCGCGCCGTGCTCTGCCTCCGGCGCTACCGCAAGCTCGGCGAGCTGTACGACGGAGTGCTGAAGGTCGCCATTCTCGGGCGCCGCGATGCGGGGCTCGTCTCGATGCTGACGTTGTCGGGCGTGACCTTCGAGAACATCGACATGCTGTCGCGACGATACATGGAGCGAATCGCGTGGCGGTGATCCTCGAGGTCGTCCACCCGAACGGCACACGCGCGTGGCAGCGGCTCGACGCGTTGCCCCTGACCGTCGGGCGCGGGCTCGGCAACGACGTCATTCTCGACGATCCCTACGTCGATGCCCGCCATGCGCGCATCGCGCTCGACGACGCCGGCTCGCTCACCATCGAGGATCTCGGCACCGTCAACGGGCTCGTCGCCAACGATGAGCGGACGCACACGCCCGTACGCCTGCACCTCGGCATCGAAATACGCGTCGGGCGCACGACGCTTCGTTTCCGCGATACGGAGGAGGCGGTCGTCCCGGCACTCGTGGACGATCCCACCGAATCGGTTCCGGCCCGCCCAATGGCTGGAGCGTTGCCGCGCGCGGCCGGCGCCGGGATGGGATGGCTCTCAACGAATGGCGGCCAGCTCGTCATCACGGGAGTCGCGGTGTGGACTGTCGCGCTCACGGCGTGGCTTGGCACCGCCGAGCGGGCGAGCAGCGTCGATGCGATGGGCGCGGCGCTCGCCTTCATTACGGCAGTGGCGGTGTGGGCGGGCGGATGGGCGCTGGCGAGCCGGGCCGTGATGCAGCGCTTCCACTATTCGGCGCACGTGGCCGTCGCGTCGGGCGTCGCGCTGGCGGCGATCGCGTGGAATGCGGGTGGCAACTGGCTCGATTTCTTCTTCCCCGATTCCGCCCTCATCACGGTGTTCGTCGCGGCCGGGTTCGCGGGCCTCTTCGGCGCGCTCATCGCGGGCCACCTCGCGCTGGCGTCGACCGCGCCGAGGCGGCGGCGATGGGAGATGGCGGGGATCATCGTCGGGAGTGCATTCGCCATCGGAGCGACGGCAGCGGTGGCGGTGGACGACGAGTTCACGGATGTGGCGACGTTCTCGGGCGTGCTGAAGCCCATCGCGCCGGGCCTGGTTCCGACCGCGACCGTGAGCGAGTTCGGCGGTGTGATGCGGAAGCTGAAGGATGAGGTGGACAAGACGACGAAGGAGTGATCATGGACAGGCACCGCCATACGACGCTCGCCCTCCTCTTCGCCGTCGCCGCGTGCGCACGCGATGGCTCCGACCGCACTTCCACCAATGCCCCGATGATTCGCGACAGCGCGGGCGTCCGGATTGTGGAGAATACTGCTGTCGATCCTGCGAAGGTTGCGAGGTGGGCTGTGGACACCGTTCCCTCGCTAACGATCGGCACTACCGAGGGTGATTCCGCCTACGAGTTCGCAAGCATCGGTGGCGTGCAGCGGCTGCCGAACGGAATGATCGTCGTGCTGAATGGCCGGGGTGAGGCCGCCTTCGAATTCCGCTTCTACGATATCGCGGGGAAGCACATCGTGACCCATGGGCGACACGGACAGGGCCCGGGCGAGTATCGATGGATCAACTTCTTCGGGCCGGCCGGCGGCGACAGCGTGATCGGGGTCGATTTCCCGAACAGCCGGTTGAACTGGGTATCGGCATCGTCTGGTTTCCTTCGCTCCGTGCGCCTCGATGAGAATGGATTCAGGAAGGTTCTTGGCAATGATGCCGCGGGGGTCCTCGAGACCATGGTGCCGCTCGGCGACTCGCTCTATGCAATCATAGCAATTCGCGAGATGCCGAACGATCCCTCGCATCGGCGGACCACGACTTTTCATCTCCTCGACCTCGCTGCAGGCAAGTCGTTCGATCTCGCGCGGCATGATGATCCGCCGGGGAAGCCCGTACAGCTCTCCACCGGCGAGACCAGTGTCCGACCGATCAACACGGCGCAGGCTTCGCACGTCGTCGATCGCGACCGAAGACGGGTCTGTGCAGCGGTCACGAGCACTCCACGTCTCGACTGCATTGACAGCAAGGGTGTGCGGATGAGCATCCGGTGGCGCGCGGAGGCTGTGCCCTTTACCGCAGAGGACCGCAGTGCGCACGAGGAGTTGATACGGAGCAGCCGGCGCGGCTCACGCTACGCGAATGAGGCTGACGTCAACAAGCTGATCGCGGCACTCGAGTGGCCAGAGACGCACAACTTCTTCAACGCGCTTCA
>JANPKQ010000188.1:0-1593 GCA_031426115.1 Gemmatimonadaceae bacterium
TATGGCGCACGTGGCTCGTCACGGGCATACGTCGGGCGACGTAGGGGGCCGCGAAGTAGTCGGCGGGGTTTCTAAGTCACTCGAGACACTGCCCGCTGTCGAACGTGAAGAGATGCGCCATGCGTGCGCTAGCCGACGTCAGATATCGGCCACGTCCGTCTCTCCCTGGTATTCAGGGTAGAGGCCCGCGTGCGTCGGGTCGGCGTGCTCCCACTGATGCCCGCTCGCCACGAGGTACTCCACCACCCGGTCGAGCTCCACCTCGGGCGGGATATCGATCGCGAGGTATCCCCCGTGCATCCCCTCGTAGCTCGCACCGAGGGCGACGACACCGTCGAGGATTGCCCGCGACTCGGGTGCCTCATGCGCCGGCGGATCGAGGATGAGGCGTATGGTTCGATGGCCGGACTTCCGGACGACGCACACGAACGTCAGGACCCCGTCCGCATCGGGCTGCGCTTCGACGACATCGAGCCAGGACACGCCGTACGCCCAGAAGGGCGAGTTATCCAGAGAATACTGGTCTGGCCCGACACGCTCTGCCCACAGCGTCTCGACGTTGTCATCCTCCCGGAAGAGGACCTTCACCTGCGAGCCCTCCTCACTCACCGGCGTTCAGCGAGAAACCGCTCGAACGCGGCGAGCTGCGGATCGGATGATGCCCGCAGGTGCCCCAGGAGGAGGTCACGATACTTCGCGGCAATGGCGTCGGAACCGGCGGTGCCGATGAGATTGTGCAGGGCATCGGGGTCGACGCGATAGTCGTACAGCTCCTCCTTCGTTCGGTACACGAGATGCCTGACGCGCGCGGCGATGGCCGCGTCCGACTCAGCCGCCTCGCGCATTGCCGCAAAGGTGCGGCCGGTCATCGACTCGATGCGAAACTCTGTCGCGCCATCGGCCCAGGCGTTGAAAATGTAGCCATACCGTGCGTCAATGACCGACCGCATCGGATACGACGCCCCCGAATTCACGTTGTCGATCTGGGTGAACACGCGCTCCCGCCCGGACTGGGTCGCGCCACGCAACAGAGGAAGGAACGACCGGCCGTCGGCCCCGTCCAGGTTTGGAAGACCCGCAATATCCAGAATCGTCGGCGCGAGATCGATGCCGCTGATGAAGTGGCGCCTGTCCACGCGCCCGCGCGACACCGTCCCGGGCCATCGCACGATCCACGGCGTGTGGGTCGATTGCAGATACACATTTGCCTTGGCGAACGGCAGCGCCATTCCATTGTCCGACAGCCACATCACCACAGTCCGGTCTGCGAGGCCGGACTCGTCCAGCGCGCGCAGCAGCTCTCCCGTCGTCTTGTCGGCGCGCCACACCGACGTGTAGTACTCGGCGAGCTCGCGCCGTACCGCCGGCAGGTCGGGGAGGAAACCCGGCACCGCAATCTTCGCCGGGAGCCACATCATGGGGTCGTCGGGAAAGCCGCCGCCGTACTGCGGCTCCGTGCTACCCGCGTCGCGCGCCCTGAATGCGGTTTCCTGATCGCTGCTGGCGAAGGGACGATGAGGATCCTGGGCATTCGCCATGAGAAAGAAGGGCTTGCCCGTCTGCCTGGCGCGCGCGAAGAAGGCGCGCGCGCGC
>JANPKQ010000189.1:0-2111 GCA_031426115.1 Gemmatimonadaceae bacterium
GCTGTTCTTCACGATCTCGTCCACGTTCCTGTATTTCCAGCAAGCGGCGATCACGAAGGAAGTCTTCGGCGACGACTCCGAGGGACGCACGCAGTTCTTCGCGAACATCGACCTCCTCGTCAACGCGCTGACGCTGCTGACGCAGCTGTTCATCACGAGCCGTCTGATGCGCTGGCTCGGCGTCGGCGCGAGCCTCGCGTTCCTGCCGCTGATCAGCGTCTTCGGTTTCGGCGTGCTCGCCGTCGCGCCGGTGCTCACGGCGCTCGTCGCACTCCAGGTCGTGCGGCGCGCAGGCAACTTCGCGATCCAGCGGCCCGCGCGCGAAGTGCTCTACACGGTCCTCGCGCGCACCGACAAGTACAAGTCGAAGAACTTTAACGACACCTTTGTCTATCGCGTCGGCGACCAGCTCGGCGCGTGGTCGTACACGATCGTCACCTGGCTCGGTCTCGGAATCGCCGGCGCGTCGATGATGATGGTCCCGCTCTCTGCGGCGTGGATGCTGCTCGCGCTGTGGCTCGGCTGGCAATACAAGGGCATTCGGGCGAAGAAGGCGGAGGCGGAGAACGGCCCGTCGGTCGCGAAGCCGGTAGCGGCGGCCACATAGGCGCCATTCCGGTTTCGCCGAACCCGCAGCGCGGCGCGCCGAGTGCGCCGCGGTCACTGGCCGTGCGCTGGGTGCAGCTGCTCGTCGGTCTCCTCGGATTCGCTGGTGCTATCGCGCTGATGATCCGCAGCGGGCTCGGGCTCGGTCCGTGGGATGCGTTTCACGTCGGCATTCATCGTCTCACGGGCATCTCCGTCGGAACGGCGAGCATCCTTACCGGGATCGTCATCGTCGGGATCTCGATGGCACTGAAGACGCGGCCGGGACCGGCGACGCTCGCGAACATGGTGCTCATCGGGATCTTCACCGACCTGTTGCTGAAAGTGCTTCCCGCTGCGCCGCAGTTCGCGATCGGGCTTCTCTATCACCTCGGCGGAATCGCGCTCATCGGGTTGGCGAGCGGCATGTATCTCGGAGCGGGGCTCGGGGCCGGCCCGCGGGACGGCCTCATGACGGCACTTGCAGCGCGCACCGGCTGGTCGATCGCCCGCACGCGGACGCTGATCGAGCTCTCGGTCCTCGGGGTGGGCTGGACCATGGGAGGCACCCTCGGGCTCGGGACGCTGCTCTTCGCGGTCGGTGTCGGCCCGTCGGTGCAATGGGGGATGCGGTTGTTCGGGGTGATTCCGGCTACGTCGAGGGGGCGGGATCATCCCTCTCGTCACGATCCCGATTCGTAGCTGGCTTTCCAGAAGCCTGACTGGAAGAGCATGAAGGCTGCATGCGGGGGCGGGTCATCGTGCTCCGCAGGACTCCGCTTCGTGACTGGCTTTCCAGAAGCCTGAACTGGAAGAGCATGAGGGGATGAAGAGCATGAAGAAGGGCAACGGCAACGGCATTCCTTGTGGGCGTGGTGCAAAGGACTCTGCGCCGAGATGCCATCAAATGCTGTTGCCGTCGCCGTTTCCGTGGCCTCCGTGGTTGCAAGCAGTAGCAGTTGCCCTTGCCCTATCCGCGTCGTTTCCGCGAAATCCGCGGCTGCAGTTGGGCGAGCCTTCGCGACCATCCACAGGAGTCGCCGCCGCTCGGCGATTAGCCCGGGCGCATCCGCGGCCAAAGTGTGCAGCGGCCATGCGACACCTTTTTCGCGCGCCGACGTAAGGGGACGACGACAGACGTTCCCCGGAGGGGCATGCGAGAGGTCGTTCGGATCGAGCGCAACACCAAATGACGTGCGGCATGGGAACCGTCCAGCGAGTCACCGCAGTCTCAGCGGCCCTGCTGCTCGTCGCGGCGTGTGCCGGTGACCAACCGCCGGCAGCGGCTGCGACGGAAAAGACAGGCGCCACGATGACGACGGGTGCCGTGTGCAAGCGCATCGCCGAGGGGGAAGCGGGAGACCTCGCGCTCGCGCGGTGCCTGGCGGTGCCCGAGCTCGTCCCGCGCGATTCGTCGAGCGACCACTCGGTGGTCGTGTACTTCGATCGCAGCGGGAGCATGCGCGGCTTCCTCGACCCGAAGTATCCCACCCGCATCCCGACCGACTATCGCTCGGTGATCGATC
>JANPKQ010000190.1:0-3990 GCA_031426115.1 Gemmatimonadaceae bacterium
GTCGCGGACGAGCCAGCCGGGTGTGAACGTCTTCAAGCAGGCGCTCACGAACCTGAAGCCGGTTGTCGAAGTGAAGAGCCGCCGCGTCGGCGGTGCGACCTACCAGGTCCCCGTCGAAGTCCGCCCGGAGCGCCGCACGGCACTCGCGATGCGCTGGCTGATCAGCTATTCCCGCGACCGCAATGAGAAGTCGATGGCGGAGAAGCTCGCTGCCGAAGTCGTCTCGGCGTCACGCGGCGAAGGCAACGCGGTGAAGAAGAAGGAAGACACCCACCGCATGGCCGAAGCCAACAAGGCATTCGCGCACTATCGCTGGTAGGGCCCTTCCGACAGGACGCGCTTTCGCGCCCCACTCGGCACAGCCGGGTGGGGCGCGGTACATCCGGCAGCATGTATTCCGGGAAGGTACTTCGTGAGTCGATACCCGAACACTTCCCGAAAGGTCGTTGTCGTGCCATCCTTCGAGACCGACCGCCGTGCCCGCGGCGGCCGGTGATCCGCGCGACATGAGCCACGCGGCCGCGGCCGGTCCATCGCGGTTCCGTTGCGCGACTTCTCGAGTGGTCGACAGGACGGATTCCAACGACAATGACAGTGACGAAAAAGCGGGCGCCGAAGGTCTCGCCGTTCGCGCAGATGCTCCGCGACAAGCGGGAGAAGCTTGCTCCCGATGTCTCCCTTCGTGACTTCTGCGCGTCGCGCGGGTTCGACGCTCTCATGATCGCCGACATGGAAGCCGATCGGCGCACTGCGCCGGGCACCTATCCCCTCCTGTACAAGCTTGCCAGCGGGTATGGGCATCAGCCGACCGATCGCTGGACGAAGCAACTGCTGGACGCTGCGCTGGGAATCGTTTCGGCCAAGCCGGAGCGGCGGTGACTCAGGGCGCGGCGTCGGCGTCGGCGCCGGCGGCGCGTGCGGATTCCCAGACGAGCATTGCCTTCTTTCGCTCCGGGCCTCCGCCGTAGTTGCCAAAGTCGCCCGACTTCCGGATGACCCGGTGGCAGGGGATGAGGTAGGCGACCGGATTCGCGCCGACAGCATTCCCCACCGCGCGCGGCGCGCCCGGGACCATTGCCATGGCGGCGAGGTCCTCGTACGAGGCGACTGATCCGGACGGGATCTTCAGCAGCGCCTTCCAGACGTTGAGCTGGAAGTTGGTTCCGCGGAGCAGGATCCGGAGGGGTCCCGCGTCACCGTCTGCCCGGTCGGCGAACATCCGTCTGGCGACCTCGGCAGTTCGGGCCGGGCTTTCGGTGATCGTCGCGCCTGCCCACTGCTCGCGGAGACCTGCGACGGACGATTCCACGCCTGCGCCGCTGGAGAAGATGACACTGCAGACCCCTCGCGGGGTTGTCGCAATGAGACAGTCTCCGAACGGGCTGTCATGGAGACCGTACTCGATCTCGAGCCCTGCACCGCCGGCCTTGACCTCTCCGGGCGTCACCCCCTCGACGCTGACGAAGAGGTCGTGCAGCCGACCGGCGCTGGAGAGGCCGGATTCGTAGGTGGCGTCGAGGACTGTCCTGGACTCCCGCAGCAGGCGCCGGCAATGCTCGTGCGTGAGATACTGTAGGAATCGTTTCGGGCTGATGCCGGCCCAGCGCGTGAAAATGCGCTGGAGGTGCGATTCACTGGCGCCGACGTGGTCGGCGATCTCGGCCAGCCCCGGCTGCCGGCGGGCGTGGCTTTCAATGAAGCGGATCGCCGCCTCGACGATGGCGTAATCAGCGCGGGCTTCTCGCCGGGAGACCGGGACGTCCACGACGGAGTCGGCGTCGCGGGACTCGACTGGAGATGACGGAAGGGGACTGACGGCAGTGGTCATTGCGGGCTCGCTCGAACGGGATGGGACTGAGATAAGGTATTCCCGGCTGGCGCAGCAACCCGATTCCTGCTCAGCGGAGCCCGGCATTTCGCGCGTCGTCGCGTCCATTGACACTCGTCCGATGCAGACTACATTGCATGGGCTGTGGCGTTCGTGTCTGGACGCGCATGGCATAGGCTCACTGCGGCCGACCAGATGGGCCCGCGCACAGGACGCGGGAGGTGGCTACAACCTGGCTGACGCGCCTTTGGCGCAGATGCTCCCGAAACCAAACGCAGGACAATTCAACGTCGTGGCTGCCCGAACCGGGGCGCCTGACGCGCCATGGGTCCCCCTCGTGCTGCAGCGGCGAGCGCACCCGGCGACCGCGGATGGATACCGGCCTCAGTTCGAGGCGTCAGGTCCAGCCGCATTCGTTTTTTGCTGATGAATCCCGGTGCGCGGTACGCCGCGCGCCTTATCGTAGACGAGTCTCAGGATATGCCACGCGTAACGCCGCTTCAGCACTACCGGAACATCGGCATCATGGCCCACATCGATGCCGGGAAGACGACGACGACCGAGCGCATCCTGTATTACACAGGCAAGAACTACAAGATCGGTGAAGTCCATGATGGCGCCGCCACCATGGACTGGATGGAGCAGGAGCAGGAGCGCGGCATCACGATCACGTCGGCAGCGACGACCTGCTTCTGGACGCGCAACGACATCGAGCACCGCATCAACATCATCGACACGCCGGGCCACGTCGACTTCACCGTCGAGGTCGAGCGGTCGCTTCGCGTGCTCGATGGCGCCGTGACGCTGCTCGACTCGGTCGCCGGTGTCGAGCCGCAGACGGAGACGGTGTGGCGCCAGGCCGATCGGTACGGCGTGCCGCGGCTGATTTTCGCGAACAAGATGGACCGCATCGGCGCGGACTTCGATCGCTGCCTGCGGATGATTCGCGACCGGCTCTCGAAGATGGCGTTTCCGCTCCAGCTGCCCGTCGGCTCCGGTGAGCTGTTTACCGGCCACATCGACGTCATCACGCGGAAGCAGTACATCTTCGACGAAGACACGATGGGCAAGACGTTCGACATCGTCGACGTCCCCGAGGAGTTCAAGGAAGCCGTCGAGCAGGCGCGCCACGAGGTCATCGAGGCGGCCGTCATGCATCACGACCGCCTCATCGAGAAGTACCTCGGCGGCGAGACGTTGAGCGAGGACGAGATCCGCGAGGCGATTCGCGTCGCGACGATCGGCGGCCACATCGTACCGGTGCTGTGCGGCGCGTCGTTCAAGAACAAGGGCGTGCAGGCGCTGCTCGATGCGGTCATCGACTACCTGCCGGCGCCGGTGGACGTCAAGGCGATTCAGGGCCACCTGCCGCATCACGATGCGACGTTCGACACGCGCGCCCCGACCGACGACGCGCCCTTCGCGGCGCTCGCGTTCAAGATCGCGACCGATCCGTTCGTCGGGAAGCTGACGTTCTTCCGCGTGTACTCGGGCGTGCTGAAGAGCGGCTCGTACATCTACAACTCGACGAAGGACAAGCGCGAGCGCGTCGGCCGCGTGCTGCAGATGCACGCGAACAAGCGCGAGGAGATCGAGGAAGTCCGCGCCGGCGACATTGCCGCCGCGATCGGCCTCAAGGATACGCGCACCGGCGACACGCTCTGCGATGATGATCACCCGATCATCCTCGAGGCGATGAAGTTCCCGGCGCCCGTCATCGACGTCGCGATCGAGCCGAAGACGAAGGCCGACCAGGACAAGCTCGCGATCGCGCTCCAGAAGCTCGCGGAAGAGGACCCGACGTTCCGCGTGCATTCGGATCCCGAGACGAACCAGACGATCATCTCCGGGATGGGCGAGCTCCACCTCGAGATCATCGTCGACCGCATGATGCGCGAGTTCAAGGTGGACGCCAACGTCGGCCGGCCGCAGGTGGCCTACCGCGAGACGATCCGCAAGCGCGTCGAGAAGGTCGAGGGCAAGTTCATTCGCCAGTCGGGCGGCAAGGGACAGTACGGCCACTGCGTCATCAACATGGAGCCGTCCGAGCCGGGCGCGGGCTTCATCTTCGAGGACAAGATCGTCGGCGGCACCATTCCGCGGGAGTTCATCGGGCCGGTGGAGCATGGATCAAGGAAGCGCTCGCCATGGGTGTCGTCGCC
>JANPKQ010000191.1:0-14337 GCA_031426115.1 Gemmatimonadaceae bacterium
GCAGCGTGCCGCACTCATGGGTCATGGCACGCGGGAGCAGCGGATGCAGAACTTCGAGAAGGGACTCGACCACGGCCCGAAGGGGTGCCTGCCGGCGTTCAGGTAGCCGGCACGCGAAGGCTGCGATTCGCCCGGATTTGCGAGCCAGGCTCGTAACTCCGGGCGAAGTCGCATCGTCCATCGCATGTACCGCTGCGGAGCATCCGGGAGGCACTCCGGGTCGTCGCTCGCAGCCCTTCGCGGGAAGACCACATGAGCCGGTCCACATCGCTGCATCCCTTCGTTCGCCCAGCCGCTGCGATGTCGATCCTCGCGGTGCTCGGCCTCGCCGGCTGCGGGGCGAGCCACCACCTCGGGGACTATCAGTTCACGAACCGTTCGATGGCGCTCGTATACATCGAGGCGCCGTCTCCCGAACTGTTGACCGGCGGCTACGGCATCACGACCGCGAGCAACCCGGTGGATGCGGTCATCCGTGCCGGCACCGGGGCCGTGAAGGAGATGGAAGCGCGGAAGGCGAGCGTTCGCCTCGACAGCGCAACGGCAAAGGTGGACGTCGCCGCGCGGCTATCCGACGAAACCCTTGCAAGAGCGAGCCGCTATCTCGGTGTTCGCCCGGTGCCACGAAGCGACGACGCCGACTTCCTCCTCGAGGTCCACATGCGCAGCTTCGGGATTGACGCTCGCGGGCACGATGCGGCGCATCTCTTCACGAACGCCGAGGCTGTCCTCCTCGATCGACGGACCGGGCGCGAGATCTGGAGCGTCGAAGTGCATGGCAGCGACCGCCTCACGCCGCAGGTGGACGGCGCCGAGCGCGGGCCGGCAGCGATCATCACCGCGGGAACGCTGAGCAGGGTCTCGGTCGGGGCCTTCCAGAATGCGCTCGATCAGCTCGTGAGCTACTCGTCGACGCTCATTACCGACGAGCTGCGATCGTCGCTTCGCGATGCGCGAAAGCGGTAGCTGATAACAGGTAGTTCGGTCAGAGCGCCCCGAAAACGTGCGGCTGTACAGCCCCTGGATCAGGACGGTACGGCCAACGCCATATGTTCCGATTGTTTGGTAATTCGAATCACTGAAGCAGCGTTGTCACCCGGTCACGATGTCGCGAGCTGCAACGATAGTTGCGCTGTGCGCTGACCAGCAACACGACAGAAGCATTCTGTGACACTGTAAGTCGTTGTCATACAACGTTGTTTCACTGTACAGGTATTGGATCGCCTGTTGCCTTACTGGGTGGCATGTCAAACTCACTCCGACTCCGCGTTGGTGGTCGCCGGTCAGGCTTCACGATGATCGAGACCATCATAGTGCTCGTCCTGATCGCGATGATGGCAGTGCTGGTAGCGCCGATGGCCAACCGGGCGATCGGACACTCCAGGGTCAATAACACCGCCAACGTCATCGCGGCCGATCTCCAGCTTGCCTTCTCGCTCGCCAACCGCCAACGGGCGCCTCTCCGCCTCGTCGTCGATCCGAGCGGCCGGAAATACCGTATCCTGAACAGGGCGGGAACAGTCATCAGGGAGCGGCGTGTCGGCGATCTCTCCGACCTGCATGTGTCCTCGGTCACCACGACCGTCAACACGCTCGATGTCTTCCCCAACGGTTTCTCGTCCGGCCCGATCACGATCACGGTCGGCACGGACGGGTACTACCAGCGGATCACCATGACCCGTGCGGGTCAAGTGAGGGTGACTTCATGATTCCTGCGCCTCGAGGCAACCAGCCCGTCCGTTCGACCCTGGCGTTCGCAGCACGCGGACGCCAGGCCGTGCGACGCGGATTCACGCTCGTCGAGACCATCGTTGCACTCGCATTGTTCGGAGTGTCGATGTCGGCGATCGCCGCCCTCACCTTCGCGGTGACGCGTCAGGCCGTCGATACGGAAGCGAAGATCGAACGGACCACCGCCATCGAAGCGCGGGTCAATGACCTGTACAGCATCGCGTGGGCGGCGATCCCGGCGCGCGTGGGCTGCACGACTATTACTGCGCAGCCCTTTCCGCGGACCGAGTGCATCTCCATCACGAACACGACCCCGACACGAACCAGCGTGACCCTCACCGTCACGCCGGCGGACGCCTCGATCCCTCCCAAGAGCGTCATCCTGGAACGCACGAGGCCCCCCGCCCTGAACCCGTTCCGGAATATTCCATGATCTCCTCGACAGCACCCCGCCCGCGACCATCGCGCACGCAGCCCCCCCTCCGGCGGGGACTGACGCTCGTCGAGCTCCTCGTGACGATGGTGATCGTCGCCATCGTCGGCGCGGCGTTCACGCGGATCATGATCTACCAGTCGCGCTTCTTCGATGCCCAGAACAACCAGCGCGAGGCGAGGAGTGTCTCCCGTGGCGCGTTGAATGTCATGATGTCGGAGTTGCGGATGGTAACCGTGCCCAACGGTGTGGTCGCTGCCGCGACCGACAGTATCGTCGTTCGCGTTCCCTACGCCTTTGGCGTCCTCTGCGGATCGAGCGCCGTCGCGAGCACCATCAGCCTCGCCCCGATGGACTCCCTTGCGTATTCGGAGTCAGGCATTCAAGGGTATGCGTGGCGCGACAGCACCGGGAACTATACCTACGTCAATGCGAGCTTCACGCTGGCGCCCGGTCTCGCGACGAGCTGCTCTGCCCCCACGGTCGGCATCACGACATTTCCCGGGGGCAAGGTCGTCACCGTGACCCCCATCGTTCCACCCGCTGCCGCGGCGGGGACGCCGATCTTCATCTACCGGCGCATCGAGTACAAGTTCGGGCCGTCGGTCGCCATGCCGGGACGGCGTGCGCTGTGGCGCAAGAACGCGGCGACGAACGTCCGCGAGGAGCTCGTTGCCCCCTTCGACAGCTCGGCGCATTTCCGGTTCTTCGTGAACGGCAGCAACGTGTCCCAGGCGAGCCCACCGATGCTCATTAACACCTTGCGCGGACTCGAGCTCATACTCGCTGGCGCAAGCGATCAGGCAACCCTGGGTACGGGGACACCGACGACCACCGAGTTGCAGGCAGCTGTCTTCTTCATGAACCGCTAGCCATGACGCATCCGCGCTCCCGCATACTTCCCGAGGGCACGATGACAACATTCATTTCGAGGCGCGGCGCTGCGCTGCCGATGGTCATCCTCATCATTACCGTGATGACCGTCGCCCTGGCCGCCGCCTATACGCTCAATACCACCGAAATCCAGATCGGCGACGACTACTCCGAGCAGGTCGCGGCACTCGCGCTCGCCGAATCCGGCCGCAATCGATATCTCATCGACCGACCCGCACTCGGGCACCCCGACACGACGCCGCCGGCGCTGGAGATGGACACCATTCCCTACGCCGGTGGTAACGCGATCATCACATTGCGCCGGGTACGTCCACAGGTAGGCCAGCTCCCGCCGTTGTACCTCCTCACCTCGCGCGGAGTCCGGACCGGCGTCACGCGTGGCGGGATGCCTCCGGCCGAGCGCACGGTGTCCCAGTACGTGTACTGGGATGCGCTGCCCATTCAGCTCCTGGCCGGGTGGACGAGCCTTTCGGGTCTCAACAAGAACGGAACCTCCGGCATCATCAGCGGCGTCGATCTGAATACCGGAGCAGGTGGATGTCCACCGGCGCTCGCCGCGGTCGCGGGCGTTGCTGTTCCGACAACGCCGGGCATGACCGGCCAAACCGCCTCAGCATTGGGCAACCCGCCGATTAGGCTGCTCGGCAACGCTGCCGATACGCGCTCAGCGGTGGACATCGATTGGGCCGGAATGCTCAACGGGACCGCCGACATCACCTACAACATTGTCATCCCGGGCGGCGCATGGCCGTCGTTCGCCGACCCGAACTATTGGCCTACGATCCGGATCAACGGCAACTACACACTGACGACGAGTGGTCGCGGAACTCTGGTCGTCACCGGGTCACTCACCCAGGACAACGCCAGCGTGTGGGAGGGCATCGTACTGGTCGGCAACACGCTGACCTCCAACGGTAATACCCAGGTGCGCGGGGCCACGATCACGGGACTGAATATTCTCCTCGGGCAAACGGTTCCGGTCCAGGACGTCGGCAATGGAAACAAGACCTATCAGGTCAACTCGTGCAACGCGTCGCGAGCGCTGCGGACACAGGCCAGACTGCGACCCATTCCCAATACCTGGATGGACAACGTCGCGTCGTACTGATCCAGCGAACGTCGTACCGTTCGATAGCATCTCGACGACCTCTCGCCCATCGCGGCGCGAGGTCGTCGAGCATTCATGGACCTTCCTCTCGCGGTCACTCAGGGCGCCGGCACCCGCGCCGATTCCTTCCCGTCGAGTGGCCGCTGGGGCGTTCGCCCAGCGCGTTGACTCACCCCGCCACGCGGACTAGAATCCATCTCCTTCCGAGCTCCTGCGCGCGGCCCATCTGCCACGGCGCAGGGTCTCTGGAGAGATGGCCGAGTGGCTGAAGGCACCGGTTTGCTAAACCGGCATAGGGGGTAAACCCCTATCGAGGGTTCGAATCCCTCTCTCTCCGCTGCACGGGTCCGTCCTCGAGGACGGACCCGTTGGCGTTCTCCCCCGGGAAACGACATGACCAGTCCGGACCACACACGGCCACGTCTTCGCTTCGCGCCCTCGCCCACCGGCTATCTCCACGTCGGCGGCGGCCGCACGGCGCTGTTCAACTGGCTGTATGCCCGCAAGTACGGCGGCCAGTTCCTCCTCCGCATCGAGGACACCGACAAGGCCCGGAGCACCGAGGAAAGCACCGCCGCGATCTTCGAGGGGCTCGCGTGGCTCGGCCTCGACTACGACGAGGAAGTCGTGCATCAGGGGTCGCAGGTCGAGCGGCATCGCACCGATGCGATGAAGCTGCTCGAGGTCGGCGCGGCGTATCGCTGCTTCTGCACCGCCGCGGAGCTCGACGAGCGCCGCAAGGCGGCCGAGGCGGCGAAGGAGAGCTTCAAGTACGACCGCCGCTGCGACCGGCTCGACCCGGCCCAGGTAGAGAGGCGCGTCGCTGCCGGAGAGCCGCACGTCATCCGCTTTCGCGTGCCTCCAGGCACGACCGAATGGGATGACCTCGTGCACGATCGCATCGCGTTCCCGAACAAGGACGTCGAGGACTTCGTCGTCCTGCGCTCCGATGGAACGCCGATCTACAACATGGCCGTGGTCTCCGACGACATCGCGATGCGCATCACCCTCGTCATGCGCGGCGATGATCACATCTCGAACACACCGAAGCAGATCCTCATCTACCAGGCCCTCGGTGCGGCGCTGCCGCGGTTCGCGCATCTCCCGATGATCCACGGCACCGACGGGAAGAAGCTCAGCAAGCGACATGGCGCGACGGCCGTCGCCGACTACCAGCACATGGGGATTCTGCCCTCGGCGATGGTCAACTTCCTCGCGCTCCTCGGCTGGTCCCCGGGGGGCGACCGCGAGGTGATGACCATGGGCGACATGATCGCGCTCTTCTCCGAGGATGGCCTGCTGCGCAAGGCCGCGGTGTTCGATCCGAAGAAGCTCGAGTGGATGAATGGCCAGCATCTGAGCCTCATGAACTCAGCTCAGCTCGAGCCCATGGTGTCGCCCGCGCTCGTCGCGGCCGGCATCACGACGGATGAGGAGCTTCACAAGCGTCGCGAGTGGTACCTCTCGCTCGTGGACCTGCTGCGCGTCCGCGCCCGCACGATCGACGACATCGTTCGGCAGGCGCGGCCATACTTCGTCCTCGACATCGAGTACGACCCCGAGGCGGTCGCGAAGCACTGGAAGGACGGGCCCGCCACGGCGGAGCTGCTCACCGCGACCGCCGAGCGCCTCGGGGCGCTGACGGAATGGACGACCCCCGCGATGGAGGAAGGCCTTCGGGCGCTGGCCGAGGAGCGCGGTACCACCGCCGGGAAAATCTTCCAGCCCCTGCGCATCGCCCTCACCGGGCTGTCGGTGAGCCCCGGCATCTTCGATGTCCTCCTCATGCTGGGGCGGGAGCGCTCGCTGGAACGAATCGCCACCGCAGCCGGGGTCGCCACCCGCTAGAGTTTTCTCATTGCTGGGATCGGCCGGGGGTGGTACATTCTGCGCCGTAGTCGCCGGGCCTCCCTGTGGTGCCCGGCGTCAGATTATTCCAGAGGCCCGCCATGCCCGAGTCCCTCACTCCCCTGGAGCGGCGGATCTATCACTATCTGATCGATTTCCTCACCGAGAACACGTACCAGCCCAGCATTCGGGAAATCGGGAAGAAGTTCCGCGTGAAGTCCACGAAAACGGTGTCGGACCTGCTCCAGTCCCTCGCCGACAAGGGGTACATCGAGCGCGACCCGTCGCGCTCGCGCGGCGTGCGACTGCTCGGCTACGCCGGCGTTGCACGCACCATCCCCCTGCCCTACTACGGGAAGATCCACGCCGGGGAGCCGACCCTGCTTCCCGAGCATCGGCAGGGCTACCTCACCATGGATCGACGCTTCGTGCCGCACGAAGAGGCGTTCTTCCTCAAGGTGAAGGGTGACAGCATGATCGGCCGCGGCATCCACGACGGCGACTTCGTGATGGTGGACCCCATCGGGTCGAAGTCGGCGACGGACGGCGAGATCATCGCCGCCCGCCTCGGCGATGAGGCGACGATCAAGACGCTGACCCACGACGGACCGACGGTCGTCCTCGAGCCGGCCAACCCGGAGGACCGGGCCATCGTCGTCAGCCCGACGGACGATTTCGCGGTGCTCGGTACCGTGTGCGGTATCTTCAGGCCGATGTGCGATATCGAGGTTATGTTGGAAGACGGCGACCCTGTGAGCAGCGAAGGCCTCTCCGAACGGACAGGCGACAACTGAAAAGAGCCGGACGGCATAGCCGTCCGGCTCTTTCGTGAAGGGCAACCCCCGCCGCCGAGCTCAGTCACTGCCGCCCGGTGTGCCCGTTCCGGACGCCTTTTTCTCCTTCAGCTTCGCGGCGCGCTGGCGGTCCATCCGGGCGTTGATCCGGCCGATCTCATCCCGCGAATCCAGCTCGAGCGACCGGCGCTCCTCGATCTCGGCGCTCATCTCGTTGATCCGGCGATTGCGGTCGGTGACCGTGGGGTTCGCCTGCACTTTCATCGGGATCGCGGCGAGGAGGAAGGACGGCACCTTCACCGGGCCAACGTACACCCACTTGGAGTCCATCCCGTACTTCCGTCCGCCGATCTCCTTCGTCCAGTCGCCAGGATCGCGGCCCTTCGGGATCGCCCCGATGGAGTCGAGGTGCTGCTGAATTCCGCGCGCGAGATAGTCCTCGAGCTCTTCAGCGCGCGTGGGCGTCGGCACCGCGAAGCCCGACGGCGTGTTCCAGATGCGCGGGTCGTTGTACGCCGGCGTGACGCTGACGCTGCCCTTCCCCCCGGGATCGCCCGTTCCCGTCCCCCCGACCGCGCCGGTCGGCGGTACAGTCGGCGTCGCGACCGTGGCAGCTGGCGGAATCGCGGTGGGGATGGAAGTCGGGGCGACCAGCGGAGGCGGCGCAGGAACCACCCCTGAGCGAATGGGACCCTCGGATCGGGGCGCCTCGGCAACGATGCTCGCGGGCATCTCGACGTAGCGGATCCGCTCCTTCGGCTCCTCGACGGCCGCCGGGCGCACGAAGAGGTCGGTGAAGTAGCGCGGCGCGATGATGGCGTGCAGGATGGCCGTGCCGACCACGACGTGGATGGCAGCAGAGACGAACAGAGGGCCATTCAGACGACGCTTCACGCGACTCGCTCTGCGAAGGAAGACAGCACCCGCCCGGCACGTGTCGCGGCTTCCGCGAGACGCTCCGGGCTCGTGATGAAGGAGACACGGAAGAACCCTTCTCCCCCGACACCGAAGGCAGATCCCGGAAGAACCACGACACCCTCATCCTCGAGTAACCGGTCGGCGAATGCCGCACTCGGAATGCCCTCAGGCAATGCAAGCCACAGATACATGGTAGCCCGCGGCACGTCGCCCGAAAAGCCAGCCGCATGGAAGGCCTTCACCGCGGCGTCCCGGCGCTCCCTGAAGACCGCGACGTTCCCGGGAACGAACTCGCTCCAGGACTCGATCGCCGCCACCGCCCCCGCCTGTACCGCCATGAATGCTCCCGTATCGACGAACGATTTGACCTTGGCCAGCGTTCCGGCGATTTCCGGCCGAGCCACGGCCCAGCCGCACCGCCAGCCTGTCATGTTGTAGGTCTTGGACATCGAGTGAAACTCGATCGCGACCTCGCGTGCCCCATCGATCTCGAAGATGCTCGGCGGCACATAGCCGTCGAACGCGAGCTCGGAGTAGGCGTTGTCATACACCAGGAGGCAGTCGAGTTCCCTGCACCGCGCCACGACGCGCTCCAGGTATTCGCGCGGGGCGATGGCGGCGGTGGGGTTGTTTGGATAGTTCAGGTAGAGGATGCGGGCGCGCCGCAGGACGTCATCGGGCACCTCATCGAGCTCGACGAGAAAGTTCGTGCGCGGACGGAGCGGGACGCGGTACGGCGTGCCTTCCGAGAGCAGCGATCCTCCGAGATACGACAGGTAGCCTGGCTCCGGAATGATCGCGACGTCCCCGCGCTGGAGGTACGCGAAGGCGAGATGCGCGATCCCCTCCTTGGATCCGATGAGGGGAACCACCTCGGTGAACGGATCGAAGGTGAGTCCGAAGCGACGGTGCATCCAGCCCGACACCGCCTCGCGAAACGCCGGAAGGCCCATTCCGAATCCATACCGGTTCATCGCCGGGATGCGCGCGGCCTTCGCGAGGGCTTCAGGGACCCCGGGCGGCGGAGCCAGGTCCGCGTCGCCGGCGCCGAGGTCGATGACATCGACGCCCCGCTGGATGAGCTCGCGCTTGCGGGTCGGGATCGACGCGAGCGGATACTCGGGGAGCGCCGTGAAACGCGTGACGGGGTGAGGCACTACCGCACCGCCTGGACAGGGTTCCGGACACGACTGAGGCCTTCCAGCTCCACCTCGACAACATCGCCGGCCGCGAGCGGTCCGACCCCCGAAGGCGTTCCGGTCGCGACCAGATCCCCGGGCTCGAGGGTCATGATGCCGCTGATGTACGAGAGCAGGGTGGGCACATCGAACACCATCATTGCCCCCGTCGCGCGCTGGCGCTCGACACCGTTGACCCGCGTGACGACGGTGATTCCGGACAGGTCGCCCGGAGCAGCGTGCAGCGGGCCCAGTGGACAGAAGGTATCGAACCCCTTCGCCCGCGTCCATTGACCATCGCTCTTCTGGAGGTCGCGGGCGGTGACGTCGTTGACGGCGACGACGCCGCGGATCGCTGCCATCGCCTCATCGGCCGATGCGCGGCGAAGGGTCTTCCCGATGATGATGCCGATCTCGCCCTCGAACTCGACGTGGGATGAGACCGGAGGAAGCATGATCGCGTCACCTTCGCCGATGACGGTCGAGGGCGGCTTGAGGAATATCAGCGGCTCCGACGGGACGTCGTTGCCGAGCTCCTTGGCATGCTCGCGATAGTTGCGTCCGACACACACGATCTTTCCCGGGCGATTCATTGCTGGCTTCCTCGTAGTTGGGCCGACCGCCACCTTGCCGCGTGCCAGGCTGCACTGGCCAGAACGAGGCCAATGAATGCGCCGGAGACGGCACAGAGCCAAATGTGCACCCAGGTCGCGGGTTGGTACATGAAAAAACCGGAACGTCGGTAGAGGGCGCCGAGCGCACCGCCCGCGATGCCGGCCAACGCCACGGGGCCCCAGAAGGCAAGCGAGGACCCGGCCTGATGCGCATGCGCCGCACCGTCGCCGGCTGGCACGGCTCGCCGGTCCCGCGACGCCACCTCGACATCACCCCCGCGTCCGGCGTTGCGCTGGGCAACCCAGCGCGCGAGGAGCCCTCGCCTTCCGATGTGACGCATCATCAGGAGGGTTGCTATCGCGAGGACGATCCAGCTCGTGAGCTTCGCCGCGACCCACGCCTCATCGGATGGGAGCGCGTCGAACGGAATCCAGCTCTCGAAGTGCGTTGCATAGCGGCTGCTCCACCCGCCGGACAGCTTGTCGAGGACGACGTGACTCGCGGCACCGATGAGCGCCGATACTGCAACGATCGCCCAGTGGCGGAGACTCGATGGCTGGTTGCGGATCGCCCCATAGTCCGGCAGGTGGAAGTCGCCCCCCGTCGGAAGGTGCGCGGCCGCGGGCTCCGCGACAATGCGCGTCACGATCCAGAAGAGCACCAGCGTCACCGGGAGGCAGAACGTCACCAGCCCCGGCCATGTGTGACTCACGGTCCCAGTCGGGTATCCGCGCAGGAAGTACTCCACGTCGGGTGACATGCTGCCGAGGACGAGGGCCGTACCGCTCGTCAGGTGGGGCGCCCGGAGCTTCAACGGAAGCACGACCGCCTGGTGCGACAGGAACGTGAGCGGCATCAGCCCCGGTCGGGTGGGCCGTCCGGCTCTGTGAAACCCGACGCGCGCGATGCGGCTCGGTTCCCATAGAACTCACGAAGCGTCTCCACAACGCGCGCCCAGGGCGCGAACACCCGTCGCGCCGGCGGGAGCGCGTCGATCAGCCCTCGGCCATACGACTTGCTCACCGCGCGAGGATCACCGAGCACGATGACGCCGCGGTCCGTCGCCGTGCGGATCAGCCGGCCGACGCCCTGCTTCAGACGCAGCGACGCGTGCGGCAGCATGTACTCCGCGAATGAGTTCCCGCCGCGCTTGTCGATCGCCTCGCAGTTGGCCGCGGTCACCGGCTCCGTCGGCACGCGGAACGGGAGCCGCGGGATGAGCAGCCCGCGCAGCGCATCACCGGCGACGTCCACGCCCTCCCAGAACGACGCGGTGCCAAGGAGGATCGCGCGCCCGGATGCGCGGAAGCGCCGAAGGAGCGCGTCGCGGCCGTCCTCCCCATGCACGAGCAGCGGCCAGCGGCGCTCGATCCCGCGCGCGCGAAGTTCCGACGCGGCGCGACGCACATCGCGGTGGCTCGTGAAGAGGAGGAACAGGCCACCATCGGAGGCCTCGGCCAGGTCGATCGCGGCTCGAATCGTCCGTCCGAAGTGGCCCTCGGCGTCCACGTTCGGCGCCGGGAAGTCGGTCGGGATGGCGAGGATCGCCTGGGTCTTGTACGCGAAGGGCGATGGATAGATCGCCGTGACAGGTTGGAGCTCCGGCGTCGTCAGCCCGAGACGTTTCGCCAGAAAATCGAATCGCGATTCGGGGGCGAGGGTGGCGCTCGTGATGATCGCGGTCTGGACGCGCTCGAAGAGGTCCTCGCGCAGGATAGGGGCGAGATCGAGAGGCACTGCCGCGACAGCGACGTTGCGCTCACGCCCGCGTGCCTCGACCCATCGCACGCTCGGCTCGGCCTCCGGCGGTGGCCGGAGCGCGCGCAGCAGGCCGTCTCCGGCCGATCCGAGCCGTCTCGAGATCGCCTGGATCTCGTTCAGCAGGGCGGTCGATGTATCGTCGCGCGAGCGCTCGGTCTCGAGCCGCTCACGCACCATGCGGAGGCCATCGGCGACGAGCGCGATCTCCTGGAGCAGGTCGGTGAGCGCGGCGTCGAGGCCGCCGCGCCAGATCGGATGCGCGGCAAATGCGTCGGTGAGTCGCACTGTCGTCTCGCCCTCCGCCTCGAGGAACGCACCGAGCAGGTCGAAGACGAGATTCACCTTGTCGCGAGCCGCATGCGCCGACGGCACGAGCCGCGACTGGACGAGGTCGAGACTCGCCGTGCTCAGCAGGTCGCCGCGTCCAATGAGCCGCATCGAGAGCGCCGAGAGGAGCCCCTTCCCGCGGCGATCAAGCCGCCCGAACAGGCGCGCCAGGGCAGCGCGCGTGACAGTCGCCCCGAGGTGCTTGGCCGCGGCATCCTCGAGGTGGTGGCCCTCGTCCACGACGAGCCGCGCATACGATGGCAGCACGGCCGCGTCCGACCAGTTCCCGGATGCGCGGCGCACCGCGAGGTCGGAGAGCAGCAGGTGGTGATTGGCCACGACGACATCGGCGCCGGCGGCGCGCTTGCGCGCGGCGAAGACGAAGCACTTCGAATAGTGCGCGCACTTGAGCCGGAGGCAGAGATCCGGCTCCGCCGCTACCTCGTCCCACACCTCCGGGCGCGGCTCGGTGGGCAGGTCGCTGCGCGAGCCATCGGTCGTGCTCTTCGACCACGCTTCGAGCGTCTCGATCTCGGTGGTGAGCGATTCCTCGAACAGTGCGGCTCCGGACGCACGGGCCTGCTCCAGCCGGAGCAGGCAGAGGTAGTTGCGCCATCCCTTGAGCAGCGCGAATCGGACCTTCTGATCGTGGAGCGCGCTCGCGAGGAACGGCAGGTCCACACCGACGAGCTGTTCCTGCAGGTTGATCGTGTTCGTGGACACGACGGTGCGCTCGCCGTTCGCCGCGGCCCAGCGAAGCGCGGGCAGCAGATAAGCAAGCGACTTCCCGATACCAGTACCCGCCTCCAGGAGGCCGACGCCGCCGTCGTTGTACAGCTTCGCGATGGCCTGGGCCATCTCCCGCTGCCCCGCGCGGTCCTCGTAGCGGCTCAACTCGACCGCGACGGCACCCATCGGACCGAGGTCGTCGTTGATCGCACCGATGTCGAGTCGATTGATCTCGACGGCGCGCGGGATCTCGACGACGACATACAGCTCACTCGCGTCGTTGTCGATGATGCCGAAACCGATGCCGTCGTCATGCAGTCGCGCCGCCACCTCGAGATCTGCCTGCGACGGTTCGAGATCGCCCGACGGATGATTGTGAAGCAACATCTCACCGCGGCGTGCGACGCCGGACAGCGCCAGCACCGAGCGCGCATCCCCGCGCGCGACGGCGCGTGCGGTGCGCACGATCCCTTCGTCGTCCACGGCCGCGACGAAGCAGACCTCCCGGCCGCCGGCGAGGCGGATGGCGGCCCGCATCGCGGCGGCTGCCGGCGATGAGATCGTCGCGTGAGCGGTGTCGGCGGGGGCGGAGTGGAGAGTCAGGTCTTGAGAGGCTTCTTCTTCGCCGCCGGGAAGAGCACGTTGTTGAGGATGAGGCGGTACCCGGGCGAATTGGGGCGCAGCGAAAGATCGGTCGGCGGATTGCCGATGGCGTGCTGAGGATCCTCGGGATCGTGACCGCCAAGGAAGGCCCACGAGCCCTTGCCGTAGTCACCGCGGATGTACTTCACCCACGGCGTGGACTCCTCGAAGGCGAGCACCGTGACCCCCGGCTTCAGCGTGGCGCGCGTGAAGCTCGTCGTGACACCGAAGAAATCGGGGATGACGTTCCGGTGATTCTGGACAAGCATCGCGGCGACGGGATCGAACTTCGCCGAGAAGCCGAACAGCGTGAAGGCGCCCAGGGGCTGGCGGCGCCCCTGCACGTTGACCTGATGGCCGTCGATGTTGCTCATCGAATTGATGTACGGCGACGGCTCGAGCTTCGCGCCGGTGAAGGCGAGCGACCTCGCCCAGTTCATCTTCGAGTCGGCGCGATCGTCCATCGGCGTGCCATCGGCGAACTCCCCGGCGATGTCCACATCGTGACCGGCGATCGCGAGCTCGAGGGTCTCAGTCGCGCCACACATCGCGAACAGGAATCCGCCTCGCTCAATGAAGCCGCGGATGTTGTCCGCCACCGCCTTCTTCAGGGCGGGGATGTTCGCGAAGCCCAGCTCCCGCGCCGTCGCGTTGCCGCGCTCGATCTGTTCCGTGAACCAGGGCGCACCACGATAGGCGATGTAGAACTTGTTCAGCTGGCCCGTGAAGTCCTCGTGATGCAGGTGCACCCAGTCGTACTTCGACAGGTCGCCCCGGATGACATCCTCATCCCATACGGTCGTGTACTCGATGCCAGCGTATTGGAGGGCTATCGTCACCGCGTCATCCCATGGCGGCGTCTTCGGCGGCGTGTAGATCGCGACTTTCGGCGCTTTTTCGAGCGGGACCGCCTCCATGTTCGCAGCGGCGATCTCGGCCCGGATCGACGCGACCTGGGCCGCAGACACGGTCTCGACCGATACGCCGTCGAGAGCGGCCTTGCGCTGAAGCGCGGCGTCGGTGGGAAGCAGGAATGAGCCCCCGCGATAGTTCAGCAGCCACTCCGCCTTCATCCCGCCCTTGAGCGCGGAGTAGGTGAGACCGTAGGCCTTGAGGTGATTCCGCTGCCGATCGTCCATCGGCACGAGGACGTGCTGCGCACGCGCGGCGGCGGGGATCGCCAGCATCACAACGACCGCGAGCGTCCGAAGCGCGGCCCGAAACACGGTGGCAGCTGGAAGGAATCGCATACTCATGGTTACACCATACTCGGCGGGATAGCCCGCCGCGCGAGCTCCAGCTCCCTCCTCGCCTGCGGCACGAGCGCACTCTGCGGATAGGTGATGATGAGGTGCTCGA
>JANPKQ010000192.1:0-22565 GCA_031426115.1 Gemmatimonadaceae bacterium
GTCGGCCGAGCCATGCTCGCAGCGTCAGCTATCGGCTGGCGGCATAGAGGCCTACCGTTTCGCGTCCGCGATTCACTCGCGGCATCGTCGAACCGGCGCCGGCCCGCCGCGGCCGTTCTGTCGTGGTAACGATCGACAAACCAGACTGGATACCATTCAGCCAAAGGAGCCATGATGTGCCCCGGCGTCACGCGAACAAATCCCTGCGGGCGGAAGTCGAGATGGCCAGCACGGCGGGATGCCGGATCCGCCGCTCCGCCGAGATGGCGTAGAAGCGCTCGCGGATGGCCTCGACTCGGCCCACGACACGCACGCCATACTGCCGCCGCACCTCGCGCTCCACCGCCGTGGGTGCGGCAAACAGTCCAACTCCGGCCTGGCCAAACACCTTCAGCAGCGCGCTGTCCTCGATCTCCGCGACCATGTTCGGCCGGATGTCCAGCCCCGCGAACCAGTCGTCCAGCGACCGCCGCAGCGTCGTCCCTTCCATTGGCAAGAGGAACGGCGCGCCGTCGAGCGAGATCGGAAACCGTCGCCTGTGCGCTTCGAAAAGCGTAGGCGTTCCGAAGACGGTAACGCCGCATTCGCCCAGAAGGTGGCTGAACGCCTTGATGCGCACCGTCGGTGGGACGGGGGCGTCGCTGAGCACCACGTCCACGCCGTGGATCGCCAGGTCGGCGAGCAGGCGCTCCACCGTGCCCTCCCGCAGCACCAGCCGGACGGGCTCCGCGCCGCGTACGGCGTGCTCGAGCAGCCGGTATATCATGAGCTTCGGCATGGAGTCAACGACCCCGACGATGAGACGCGGTGGACGACCTGTCGGCCGTCCCGCGAGGGTCTCCTGGAGCTCACGGCCGATGGTAAAGATCTCCTCGGCGTAGCGATAGACGAGCCGGCCGGTGTCGGTCAGCGCCAGTTGCCGCCCGCGGCGTTCGAAGAGTTTCTCGCCGAGTGCGCGCTCGAGTGTGCGGAGCTGCGCGCTGATGGCGGGTTGGGTGAGGTGCAGCACGTCACCCGCGCGCGTGATGCTCCCCTCGCGCGCCACGGTCCAGAAGTAGAGCAGGTGATGGTAGTTGAGCCACGCCACTGAGCCGTCCGGTCAGGGTCCTGGGGTTCATATAGATAAACTGCATGTCAAGCGCAAGAACATTCGCTTTGTGCGTCGCGGTAGTTCGGGCTATCGTAGGCGTGTTGACGGCATTGCCCTCGCACACGCCGCCACATCATCTCGGGCCCTGACCTTCGGAGCGCTACGTGGAGAACACCATTAGGCAGACACGAACGGCGCCTCGATGATCGCCGCCCGAGAAGCACTCGAACGCCTGCGAGAGGGAAACGATCGTTTTGTTTCTGGCGCACGCAGCAGCGACGTACTCACGAGTCGACAGCGCCGCAGCGAGCTGACGGCGGGCCAGGAACCGTTCGCCATCATCCTCGGGTGTTCCGATTCGCGGGTCCCCGCGGAGATTGTCTTCGACCAGGGCTTGGGCGACCTGTTTGTCATCCGCGTTGCCGGCAACATCGTTGCTTCCTCTCAAGTTGGAAGCGTCGAGTTTGCCGCCGCGCGGTTCGGTACGCGCCTGGTCGTGGTTCTGGGACACTCTCAGTGCGGGGCTATCCTGGCAACCGTGGAAGAGCTTCAGCAGCCGACGAATAGCCAGTCGCGGAACCTGCGTTCGATCGTCGACCGCATTCGGCCATCCGTGGAATCGCTGCTCGCGACAGAGCTCGTCCACGACCAGGAGGCTCTCGTGCGGGAGGCCGTGCGGGCCAACATCCGCGCATCAGCGAACCATCTACGACACGGCTCGGACGTCGTCGAGCAGTTGGTCCGGAATAACGGACTCCTCGTCGTAGGTGCCGAGTATTCGCTCGAGACCGGAGCCGTCGATTTCTTCGACGGTCTTCCGGAGGCGGGCAAATCTGATCGGCAGGTCAAATCAATGAAGGAGCCACTCGAATGATCTGGATCTGGACAGCATTCATCGCGTTTGTCCTGCTGATGTTGGCGTTGGACCTGGGCATCTTTCACCGCAAGGCCCACGTCGTCACCGTCAAGGAGGCGTTCACCTGGTCGGCCGTGTGGCTCGCCATGGGACTGTCGTTCTCCGTATTCGTGTACTTCGCCTACGAAGGGCAGTGGTTCGGCCTGGGCACCACGGTGGATGCGGTCGATGGACTGACGAACGGCGGCGCAGCCGCTACGGAGAAGTACCTGACCGGCTACATCGTCGAGAAGTCGCTGAGCATCGACAACATCTTCGTCATCGCGATGATCTTCGGCTTCTTCGCGGTACCGCCACTCTACCAGCACCGCGTGCTGTTCTGGGGCATCCTCGGCGCTCTGCTCATGCGAGGCGCGATGATCGGCGTTGGAGCGAAGCTGATCGCCGAGTTTCACTGGGTTCTGTACCTGTTCGCCGCGTTCCTGATCCTGACGGCGATCAAGATGCTCTTTCTCAAGACGGATCACACGGATCCGAACAAGAACATCATCGTACGGTTGACGCGCCGCTTGTTCCCGGTGACCGCCAGGTTCCACGGCGAGCACTTTGTCGTTCGCGCTGGTGCACCCGCGTCGTACGAGAGTTCAGTCCCCGGTGCGCCCACCGTGCCGGATGAGGTAGTGGACAAGGCTCGGCCGGGAACCCTGCTCCTTACGCCCCTGGCGCTGGCGCTCATCATGGTCGAGACGACCGATGTGATCTTTGCCGTCGACTCGATCCCGGCGATCTTCGCCATCACGGCTGACCCGTTCCTGGTGTTCACCAGCAACGTGTTCGCGATACTCGGCCTGCGGTCGCTCTACTTTGCGCTGGCTGACATGGTGACGAAGTTCCGATACCTGAAGGTCTCGCTCGCGCTCGTCCTGATGATTGTGGGCGTGAAGATGCTGCTTGCCGAGTGGTTGAAGCTCGCCCTCGGACAGCACTTCAACCTGTACATGCTCGCTGTGATACTCTCGGTCCTGGCAGGCGGTGTGGCAGCATCGCTACTGGCGGAGCGCCGGCGACTGCGCCACCCGACGGACTAGGCCGGCGTCAGGTCCCGCCCAACACCACCTTTCGCACCGTCAAATTCTCGATCCTGTCCAGGTCCACATCCACGCCGAGACCCGGACGATCGAGCGGCACGCGCACCAGCCCGTCCCCGCTCATCGTCCACTCCGGCGTCACGATATCGCGCTCCCAGTAGCGCGCACTCGGACTGAGGTCTCCCGGTTTCGTGAACCCGGGCAGCGATGCGAGGGCGACGTTGCAGGCGCGACCGACACCGCTCTCGAGCATCCCGCCGCACCACACCGGGATGCCGGCCGCCCGACAGAAATCGTGGATTGCGATCGACTCGCGAAACCCGCCGACGCGTCCGGGCTTGATGTTCACGATCCGGCCGCTCTTCAGCGTCACCATGTCACGGGCACGATCGAGCGATGTGATCGACTCGTCGAGGCAGATCGGCGTCGCCAGCCGCTGCTGCAACGTCGCATGCTGGAGGAGATCGTCCCACGCCAGCGGCTGTTCGATCATCATGAGGTCGAGCCGGTCGAGCGCCGCCAGGTGGTCGGCGTCGGCAAGTGTGTATGCGTTATTTGCATCGGCCATGAGCGGCGCCGCCGGGCCGAGCGCCTCACGGGCAGCCGACACGTACGCGATGTCCGCGCCGGGCTGGATCTTGATCTTCACCTTCCGGTAACCGAGCGCGATGGCAGCGCGCGCCCGATCCACCAGCGCGGCCGGGGAGCTCTGGATGCCGAGCGAGATCCCCGTCTCGATCTCGGTGCGCGTGCCGCCGAGGAATCGCGCCAGCGGCATCGCCACCCGCTCGGCGGCGACGACCCACGTTCCCATCTCGACCGCCGCCTTGGCCATGTGATGGCCGCGGATGTCGTGATCGAGTACGGGCGAGATGTCGCGTGGATCATCGAACGCCCGGCTCAGCACCCGCGGTGCGACCCATTCGGTGATGGCATGCCACGCGGTGTCGATCGTTTCCGGGCTGTAGTTCGGCTTCTCACCGGCGACGCACTCGCTCCACCCGGTGACACCGTCGGCATCGCGCAGCTCGAGCAGGGCGATGCGCCGCTCGGCGACGACACCGCTCGAGATCCGGAATGGCTCGCGGAGCGGCAGGCGGATCTCGCGGAGCGTGATTCGCTGGATGCGAATGGTCTGGGCCGCGGTGCTACGTCGTTCGAGGAGCGAGCTCATAGTATGGCCAATCGGCGGTCGAGCCGCGGCGGAAGCCGACGACCTCGTACCCGCGCGTCAGATAGTGGGTGAACGCTGCTCGCGTCACGGCGCGCCAGGTCGCGCGGCCTTCGGATGACTCGGCGTCCGCATCGTGCGGGACGGCTATGCGAATCACCGGAGCGTCGGGATATCCGCCATCGGCGCCCGCGCGATGCATGCGCGATGGGTTGACGAGCACTCCGGGACGCGATGCCTCCGGGCGACTCGCTCCGTCGCGCGTCAGGTCCCAGGCCATGACGAAGCGGTCGGTCGGAAGCGATCCATGCAGCGGGCTTCCCGTTCGCGACCCGTACATGTCGGGCACGTACTCCACGACGCTGGCGCCCAGCCCGTTGAGGTTCAGGTGAGCGTTGCGCGCGACGAGCGGATCGAAGGTCCAGTACATCGTATCGACGCCGACTGCGCGGACGAGCTCTCGCTGATGACGCTTGAGGTGCGCGCCGAGGTGCGCGCCACGGGCCTCGACGCGAACGGCGAGCATGTCGGACCAGTGGGCGAGCTTGCCCTCGCGGAGCCCCGTCATGCCGAAGACGAATCCGAGCATTCGTCCGTCGGCGGCGAAGGCGCCGGCGCATACGCCACTGAGCTTCTGTGAGACGAGGAGGATCGTTGGCGGGACGAGCTCCCGGAAGCCGTCGCCCCAGATCTCCTCCTGAATCGCGAGACATTCCCCGTATTCATCCAGCGTCTCGACTCTGCGGATGACGATGCCTTCCGGGGGAGGAGCATTCCAGTCGATTCGACCTTTCGCGGTAGTCGCGCGCGGACGCTCGCTGATCATCCGATGACGGGGGGAGGTGGCTGACGGGGGACGCATCGACGCGCTCCGTCTTGCGGTGCGCGGTGCGGATGATAATGCTATCGCCTCCCGATACTGTACAGAGCATTGGTTGCGGACGACAATTTCGTGCGGGTTCTCCCGGATATCTGGACGGTGTGACGAGATGACGCGTCGGGACACCACCCTGGGGCCGACGGCGGACGCCGTCGAGCTCCCTGCTGCCCTCGAGACACTCTTCCCGATGGCGTTGCGCCGCTCGCTGATCGCGCTGCGGCGCGAGCTGCACCGACATCCCGAGCTCTCCTTCGCCGAGCAGCGCACGGCGCAGACGCTCGAGACAGCGCTCGCCGCGATCCCCGCGGTCTCGATTGCTCGCGTTGCCGGCACGGGTCTCGTGGTGCGGGTCCGTGGCCGCGACTCGCGTGCGCCCGTCGTCGCGGTGCGCGGCGACATTGACGCGCTTCCGATTCAGGAGGCGACCGGCCTGGAGTACGCGTCGGTCAATCCCGGGGTGATGCACGCCTGTGGGCACGACGTGCACGCGACGTGGGCCGTCGGTGCCGCGTACCTGCTCGCCGAGCGGCCGGCGGACGGGGATGTGTTGATCGTCCTCCAGCCGGCGGAGGAGACCGGCGAAGGGGCTGCGGCCATCCTCGCGGCGGGCGCGCTCGATGGGGTGGCCGCCATCTTCGGTGCGCATGTCGATCGGCGATATGACATCGGCGAGGTCGTCGCGCAGGCAGGGCCGCTCGCTGCGTCCGCCGATACCTTCGAGATCACGCTCGTCGGTCGCGGCGCGCATGGAGCGCGCCCACATGAATCGGCCGATCCGATCGTTGGGGCGGGGACGCTCATCGGCGCGCTCCAGACGATCGTCTCGCGGCGCCTGAATCCCGCGATCCCGGCCGTGCTCACGGTCGCAACCGTTCATGCGGGAACGGCGAACAACGTCATCCCGGACAGTGCGACGCTCGGCGGAACGATGCGCGCAGTCGATCCCGTGACGCGCCAGTTGCTCGCCGACGAGATTCGGCGTGTCGCGGATGGAGTTGCGGCCGCCCACGGCCTGACCGCTTCGGTGACGATGACGCTCGGACCGCCGCCGGTCGTCAATCCGTCAATACCGACGGCATGGGCGCGCGAAGCCGTGGAGTCGGTGCTGGGGGCGCGCGCCATCGTCCCGCTCGGCACCACCAACATGGCTGGGGAGGATTTCGCCTACTACATGGAACGCATTCCAGGGTGCTTCATGCGCATTGGCGCACGCGAGCCGGGTGGCGGAACGATCCCGGCCCACACGCCGCAGTTTCATGCTGCCGAGTCGAGCGTGTTCGTCGGCGCGGCGGTACTTGCGGAGACGGCTCGTGTGAGCTCGCGGGCGCTGGCGCGCGGTGATTCGCCATGAGCACTGATGAGCGCACGCTCGAGCGGACACTCGGCCTCAAGGACCTGGTCCTGCTCGTCATCGGCGCCGTGATCGGATCGGGCATCTTCATCGTACCGGCGACAGTGCTGCGGCAGACGGGAGGCGACCTCGGACCGGCACTGCTCGTGTGGTTGGTGGCCGGAGTCTTGTCACTCCTCGGCGCGCTGACCTATGGAGAGCTGGGTGCGTCGAGACCGGAGGCGGGTGGACTGTACGTGTACATCCGCGATGCCTTCGGCACCCTCCCGGCCTTCCTGTACGGGTGGGCCAGCTTCTTCGTCATCACCACCGGGGCAGTCGCGACGCTCGCCGTCGCGTTCGCGTCGTATCTCGGCCAGCTCATGCCGGTCTCGCCGCTGGCAGGGAAGATCGTGGCGATCGTGGTCATCGTCGTGGTTACGGCGGTCAACATCCGCGGGACGCGCCAGAGTGCGAGCGTGCAGAACTGGAGCACCTTCGCAAAGGTCGCGGGGATCCTCGTCATGAGCCTCGCCCTCCTGGCGCGCGGGCGCGGATTCGCGGACGACGTCCAGGTCTGGCCCGAGAGCATGTCGCTCGGTCTGCTTTCGGGTATCGGATTGGCAATGATCGGCGTGCTGTGGGCGTACGAGGGATGGCAGTACGTCACCTTCTCCGCGGGCGAGGCGCGCGACCCGCAGCGGATCTTCCCCCGCGCCATCGTCGCCGGAACGGCTGTGCTCATCGCGATCTACATGCTGGCGAACGTCGCGTACTTCGCCGCACTCGGCGCCGACGGCATGCAGGGGACCGACCGCGTTGCGGCGACGGCGGTTGCCACCCTCTTCGGGCCGGCGGCCGGCAGCCTCATCGCGGTGATCATCCTCATCTCGATGTTCAGCGCGGCGAACAGTCTCGCCCTGACGGCGCCGCGCATGTACTACGCGATGGCGCGCGACGGCGTCTTCTTTCACAAGCTCGCCGAGGTGCACCCACGATTCCGCACCCCCGCATTCGCCATCGCTGCGGCGTCGGCGTGGTCGATCGTGCTGGCGGCGACCGGGACGTTCGAGCAGCTGCTGACATATGTCGTGTTCGCCGGCTGGATCTTCTACGGCCTCGGCGCGATGAGCATCTTCGTTTACCGCCACCGCGAGCCGGGTGCGTTTCGTCCCTTCCGTGTGCCCGGCTATCCGATGACGCCGGCGCTCTTCGTCATCGCATCGGCGGCGATCGTGCTCAATACGCTGGCGACGCAGCCGCGGGAGGCGTTGGTCGGTCTCGCGGTGGTGCTCGCCGGGGTGCCGGCATATGCATTGTGGCGACGGGCCCGACGGGCGCCTGCCCAACGGTGATCCACGGCTGACGCTGCTCGCAGGCGCGCAGCGGTCTCCGCGGTGATGCGATATCAGGCGACGATGATGACGTCGCCATCCCCACTCGTTCGACTGGACGGAGGCGCGCGCCGGGCTTCCGTCACTCCGAAGATCGAGCGCCCCCTCGCATTCGCGTCGAGATCGCCGAGCAGTCGCTCGAGCTGCTTCACCGCCTGCCGCGCTCCGTATCGGTACGACCACCCGTAGCCGGTCGCCATCGCTGCCCCGAGGGTGACGATCCCGAGAAGCCCCGCAAGAATGGGCATGCCGACGCCGCCGAGCATCGCGCCGACCAGCCAGCCACCGGCCCCGCCACCCGCGGCGCCGATGCCTGTGACCGGCGCCGTCCAGCGAACGTGCTTCTTCAGGCTGATGCGCGTGTCCGCGTACACCGTCACTTCACACCCCGGCCGGTCGCCGCTCAACGGGTGGAGCGTCACGCGCAGTTGGCGATCGGTGACGGAGCCGAGGTAGTACTTGAAGTACATCCCGGGCCCCGACTCGCCGTCCATGGCGCCCCACGGCTGCACGTCGAACAGCATCACACCGCCGTCGAGCGGGTGCCCGCCGATCGTGTCGCGAAGCCGCAGCTCGTACGGATAGCCGGGGAACACCGACCCGATGGCCGCCAATACTTCCTTTGCTGGCGCGGCGATGACGCGGGAAACGGAGATGCTCCGCTCGGTCGCGCGGAAGAGGCGATCCGCGACCCGCGCTTCGTACGGCGTGAGGTCAGCTGACTCCGCTGACGGAACGAGCGTCGGCAGCTCCGCGATCGCGAGTGCGACGAACTCCGGACTGATACCGGCTTCGACGGCCGCGGCCGTGACATGGCTGAGGCGATACGCTTCGCCGCTCTCGCCGTCGGATCTCAGCCGCTCGGTCGGATCGCTGAGCCGCCGCTCGAGACGTGCCGATGCCTCCGACTGGAGCTGCGCCGCCCGTCGCCAGAGCGCCGATGCCTGGGCGGCGGAGATTGCTTCGGGCACCGACGAGTCGGCAATGTCGGCGAGGCGAGACGTGATCGGATCCCCGAGGGCGTCGGCGACTGCTTCACCGCTGGCGTATCGATCGGCTGGATCCTTGGCGAGACATCGATCGACGACCCATGCGATGCGCTCCGGAACGTTTGGCGCGATGTCGATGAGCCGTGGCGCGGCGCGAGTGGCGTGGGCAATGAGCACGGCGGTGACGCCGACGTCGTCGAACGGCAGCCGCCCCGAGAGCGCAAAGAACGCGACGACACCGAGGGCATACAGGTCGCTGCGGCCGTCGAGCACATCGCCCGCTGCCTGCTCCGGGCTCATGTAGTGGACCGTGCCGAGCATGAAGCCATCCTGCGTCAGCGGCGACGCCGTCACATCCCGCGCAATTCCGAAATCCGTGACCATCGCGCGTCCGGACCCGCGATCGAGGAGAATGTTCTCCGGCTTGATGTCGCGGTGAATGACGCCGCGTGAGTGCGCGTAGGCGAGCGCCCACGCCACTTCGCGGAGGATCCGCACGGCCTCGCCGGGGGGGAGCGGCCCGCGATCGCGAACCCGGTCGCCCAGCGACTCACCCTCGATGAACCCCATGATGAAGAACGCAAATCCGGCAATTTCATCGGCGCGATGCACGGGGACGACGTTCGGGTGCGCGAGCAGCGCGGCGGTGCGGGCCTCGCGAAGGAAGCGCTCGCGCGTGTCGGCCTGCTCGGCGAGATCCGGAGGGAGGACCTTGATGGCGACGAGTCGGTCGAGCCGGAGGTCGCGCGCGAGGAACACGACGCCCATTCCCCCGCGTCCCAGCTCCCGCTCGATCCGGAACTGACCGGCGAGGGCCGCCTTGAACTCCCGGTACTCCTCGTACATCGCACCGGGCGCCGTGCGCGGTGCGGGCGTCGAACCCTGAACCATGGTCATCCGTGGAGGATGTTAACGATCACTACGTCGTCCTGGCGCGCGTTACGCTTCGCAGGCGCGAACCGTGACACATTCTTGACGATGGGGGTGAACACGCAGCGTCGGCAAGGCGCTGGACCTCGTCATGGTGCATTGGGAATCGTCGCCGCGGCGACCTCCCGGATGATCGCCACGACCGCCCGCACGAGGTGCTCACGGTGCTGTCGGCGGCGAACGAGACGGATCGCTCGGCCCGGCACGGGGTCGGCGAAGGGCACGAGCAACGGGCGCTGCGCCTTGGTGGCGAGCGCGGCCGCGGCGAGGGCGGGGAGGAGTGTCATGCCGATGCCGCGCTCGACGAGCCCTTTGAGCGTCTCGAGGTTGCCGCTCTCGAACCGTGCCATGCGCGTGCACCCGGTCGCTGACCGTGAGTCGCCTTCGCGCGAGCGCTGGCCGCGCGGACGACAGAGCGTCACGACCTGCGTCCGCAGGCAGTGCCCCTCGCTCAGCAACCAGAGATCGTCCAGCGAAAGCTCATCCACCGAGAGCTTTTTCCGGTCGGCGAGTCGGTGCGTCGTGCTGACGTAGCCGACGAGCGGCTCGTGAAAGAGCGTTCGGCCGATGAGTCCCTGCGTCTCGACCGCTGTCGCGACGAGGCCAGCGTCGATCGTATCGTCGCGGAGCCCGTCGAGCACGGCATCGGTGACGCGCTCCTCGACGACGAGCTCGAGCTGCGGGTGCCGGTCGGCAATGAGCTCCAGCACGCCGGGCAGGAGATAGGGGGCGATCGTCGGAATGACGCCCAGTCGCAGCTCGCCAGCGATCGCGCCGCGGGCGGCATCGCGGAGGTCCCCGAGCTGGGCGGCCTCCCGGAGGACGACCCGCGCCTGCGCCAGGAGCACGGCTCCGATGTCGGTCGGAATCACGGGGGTCCGACTCCGGTCGAACAGGGACACGCCGAGCGCCGTCTCGAGCTTGCGCAACTGCATCGACAGCGTCGGCTGGCTGACGTGGCACGCCCGCGCCGCACGCTCGAAGTGCCGATGCGTATCGATGGCGACGGCATAGGCGAGCTGCGTCAGCGTGATGGTCGAGCTGGAGTCGAGGAGTGCGGGCATGAGGACCGTGCGGAACGGGGAGTCATAGCGTCCGTCTATGCGATCAATATGCACAATCGATTTGCCTTATGGTATGCGGCGTTCGACTTTCCGGGATACGGGAGGGTGTCACGCCGACACCACTGGACACGCATGCGCGGGCGACCGCGACGGAGGCACTGGATGACGGCGCACGATGGCAACGGTGGGAACGATGCGAACGGTGGCAGCGATGAATCGACGCCTCCGACGCTGACGACACGACAGGGCCACCCGGTCGCCAACAACCAGAACAACCGGACGGTGGGAGATCGCGGACCGACCGTCCTCGAGAACTACCACTTCCTCGAGAAGATCTCGCACTTCGATCGCGAGCGGATCCCGGAGCGCGTGGTCCACGCCCGCGGCGCGGGCGCCCACGGCTACTTCGAGGCGTACGGCAGCGTCGGCGGCGACCCGATCGCCCCGCTCACGCGCGCGACGCTCTTCCAGGAAGAGGGAAAGCGCACGCCGGTGTTCGTCCGATTCTCGAGTGTCATCCACGGCGGTCATTCGCCGGAGACCCTGCGCGATCCACGCGGATTTTCGGTGAAGTTCTACACCGACACGGGGAACTGGGATCTCGTCGGCAATAACCTCCAGGTCTTCTTCATCCGCGATGCGATGAAGTTCCCCGACGTGGTCCACGCGTTCAAGCCCGACCCGGTGACGAATCGCCAGGATTCCCGCCGCATCTTTGACTTCGTCAGCCTGTCCCCGTCGGCCATGCACATGATCACCTGGCTGTTCAGCCCATGGGGAATTCCCGCCTCCTACCGCGAGATGCGCGGCTCCGGTGTCCATGCCTACAAATGGGTGAACACGCGGGGCGAGGCGGTGCTCGTGAAGTACCACTTCATCCCGAAGATGAAGGAGCGGAACCTCACCCAGGCTGAAGCCGAGCAGATCCAGTCGAAGGACTTCAACCACGCCACCGGCGACCTGTTCGACGCGATCGAGCGCGGCGACTTCCCGGAGTGGGAGCTGCAGGTGCAGGTCATGGAAGATGGAGAGCATCCGGAGCTCGACTTCGACCCACTCGACCCGACCAAGATCTGGCCGCCGGAGCAGTTTCCCCTGCGCCCGATCGGCCGGATGGTGCTCGATCGTAACCCGACGAACTACTTCGCCGAAGTGGAGCAGGTCGCGTTCGGCACGGGCGTCATGGTGGACGGCATGGACTTTTCCGATGACAAGCTGCTGCAGGGACGCACCTTTTCGTACTCGGACACGCAGCGGCATCGCGTCGGTCCCAACTACCTCCAGCTCCCGATCAATCGGCCTCGCAACACGGTCGCGACCAACCAGCGTGACGGACAGATGACCTATAACGTCGATGGCGTCGAGGCCGGCGGCAATCCGCACGTGAACTACGAGCCGAGCGCACGCGGTGGCCCGGTCCAGTCAAAGCCAGCGGGCGCACCGCACACGCCGTTCGTGTCGGGCCACGTCGTGCGCCAGCCGATCAGCCGGGAGAACGACTACCAGCAGGCCGGAGAGCGCTATCGCGCGTTCGCCGACTGGGAGCGAGATGAGCTCATCAGCAACCTCGTCGCGCAGCTCGGGCCGTGCGGTGACGACATCAGGCAGCGGATGATCGAGCACCTGTCACGGTGCGACGCCGAGTACGGTCGTCGAGTGGCTGATGGCCTCGCCGCGCACGACGGCGTTGTCCCCGCGAAGCGCGATGCGGCTCCCGCGCCGTCGCTGGCGATGGCGGAGGACAACCGCTGATGCGGTGCATCGAATGCGGGCACGCCGCGGTCGCGCTTTGCCCGACCTGCTTCGTCGGGCAGTGTGAAGCGCACCTCGTGCGCAGTCAGCGGTCGCGCGCCGGCACCGGCGCGCTGGCGGCGTGCACGCATCCGGACCGTCCTACTGGCGAGCGGGCCGACACCGCCGCCAGCGCTTCGCGTCGTTCATGAACGCAGGTCTGATTGCCTCACCGCGCCCGACGCGCTTCGGATCACTTCCCCCGCAGCAACCCCTCCATCTCGGCGCGCGCGGCGACGTTGCTGCCGGCCGCGCGCCAGTTGTGCAGAAGCTCGCGCGCCGCGGCTCCCGCGACCCTGCCGTCCCCGGCGCGCGAGGCCGCGCGCGCGAGGCCGAGTAGTGCGAGTGATCGTCCTGGCGTGAGCTGGAGAGCGCGAGTGAACTCGCGCTGCGCCTGCGCGGGGCGTCCGGCCGCGAGCAGGATCTCGCCCGCGAGCTCGTGCGCTGGCTTCGGGATGCGCGGCGGCCCGAACTCCACCGGGAGGGCGTCCTCCATGCGCGCGGCCTCCTGGGCGAGGGCGACCGCGGAGTCGGCCTGCCCACCGGCGGCCGCGAGCGCCGCGCGCATCTCCATCGTCAGGATCCTGATCACCGCAGGATCGTTCTCCAACGCCGCGCCAGGATCGGCGGTTTCTTCCCTGGCCAGCGCGACGACAGTCGCCTCCGCGCGAGCGCGGTCACCGGTTTTCAGCGCCGCGTAGCCCGTCGCGAACGCGTCGATGGCGCGCGTCGTCGGCGATGCCATCGGAGCCAGCGACCACGCCGCGATGGAATCGGTCCACCGCTCCGTCGTGATGAGGTACGCGGCGCGCATGGCAACCAGCGACGGGCGGACTCCCAGCGCGAAGCTCTGGCCGGCGTGCGCGCGGAGGTTCACAAGGTGCGCGCGTGCCGAATCGTAGCGCCCCTGCTGGAGGTACCCGTAGCCCAGCCACATCGTGTAATGCCCTGCTTGCCAGTGATCGTGGTCGGGACCCGACGCGATGATGTTCTGGGAGACGACCTCGTCCCACATCCCCATCGCGACGAAGATGTGGGATGTCATGTGCTGGGCGTGCGGCGCCTGGGGCGCGATCTTCGAGTAGGCGCGCGCCGCCCACAATCCGAGTGGTGCGTGCATGGGATCATCGAATGCATGGATGACCATGTGCGCCGCCCCGGGGTGATCGGGATTGCGACGGAGCACATCCTCGGCGATCGCGCCGGCCCGCATGTACGATGCCTCGTGGCGTACGCTCTGGTTCAGGCCGAGGAGTGCGAGGGCGTGAAGGACCTTCGCTTCATCGTCCGCGGGATACGCGACGACAATGCGCTCGATCGCGGCCGCGAACAGCGTGTCGCGAAGCGCCTTGCTCCCCGTATCGTAGAGGATCTCGACAGCCTCCATGTACAGGCGCTCGCGCGGGGTCCGCGCTTTCGCGCTCCGCTCCGTCCTCGTCGGCGCGAGCCGGGTGAGAACGGCTTTCGCGGCCACCACGTCCTGCTGGTTCCAGACCGGATGGGTGTAGGTCAGCGCCTCGCAGGCGTACGCCATCGCGAAAGCCGGGTCCGCCTTCTGTGCCTCGCGAAAGGCGATCGCGGCCGAGGGGTACTCGAAGCTGTGCAGCAGCAGCATTCCCCGAACGAACGGTCCCTGCGCCGACGCCGCGCCCGAGTTCGGGAAGGAGATCGTGCCGAGTCGTTGCGCCGATACGCTGAATGGCAGCGCGGCCGCGGTGCAGAGCAGCGCAGCGGCGCGCGCGAAGATTCGAAGTGCCATGGTGACTCCCGATCGTGAGAGGATCACTTGCTCCCATTCTTCTTCACGTGCGCGGCGAGCACGTCGCGCACCGTCGTCCAGCGCATTCCGGGATACCGGTCGTTGTCGAGCGGGTCCAGCTTCACGCGGCCATCGAGCATGTTGTGCATGTACTGCATCCCCTGCCAAGGGGGATACACATCATCGCCGCCCGGCGCAAGCAGGCGCGTCACCTTGATAACCTTCTCGAATCGGCTGAGGCTGCCCGGTCGCAGCAACCTGAACCGCTCGCCTGTCGCCGCCGATGCGATGTCGCAGAGCCCGCGCGCACTGGCGACATCGCCGGCGATGCGCAGGAAGCGCGGCGTCGCGGGATCGAGCGCGGCGGCCGCCGTGAACTCGGCCGTGTCATCGATCGTCGTGAAGTCCATGAGCTGATCCGGGTTGCCCCACACCAGCACGCGTCGGATCCTGAACAGCACCACCGGCGCCTGCCCGGTGAGCATGTCCATGAACATGCCGTTGAGGATCGACGTCGCCGCGATCGGCGCGCGGTCCAAGCGCTCGTGGAACTCCCGCCGCAGGTCGAGATTGCGGTTGTACCCGAGCGGCATCTTCGGAAAGTCGATCGCGTAGTCGGACGGAATGAATCGCGGCACGCCCGCCTTGATCGCCGCGCCGAGCAGGAGTGTCTGCGCGTCGAGGACAACGTCCCGCAGCCCGGAGAGCGCCGAGACAACGCAGATCGCGCCCTTGCACGCCTGTGCCAGGCCATCGACATCGTCGTAGTCCACCGCGGCGACCGTCGCGCCGGACTTTCGCAGGCGCGCTGCGGCATCGGCCGGGCCGTCCTTGCGGACGAGCGCACGCACCCGGGCGTCGCGGTCGCGCAGTGCGCGTGCGATGCGCGTGCCGAGGTGTCCGGTGGCTCCGGCGAGCACGATGAGTGGGGGGGACGGCATCAATCGAATCTAATGCTGCTCATCACGCGCACCGTAGGTCCCGCGGATACTTACCTACCGCGGCGCTCGAATCTCCCGCTCGAGCGCCGCGAGCTCCGCCTTTGCCTCGGTCATTGTCTGGCGCTGCGTCGGAGTCGGCGGCGCGAGCGTTCCCGTGCGCGCTCCCGAGATGCCGCCGGTGTTCGCCAACCCGGCGAAGCGCTGACGCAGCGGCTGCGGTCCGCCGCCGCCGCGACCACCACCGCCACCGCCCCCACCACCACCGGCGCGGCCACCACGCCCTCCTGCCGGAACGCCGCCGACCAGCCGCGTCTCGATCGCCTGGAGACGCGTGGCCTCGTCACCGGTCGCTGCCTCGCGCCGTGCGCGAAGCGCAATCGCAAGCGAGTCCACCTTTGCCCCGAGATCCATTGCTTCCATCACGAACGCCTCCCGCGCCTTGTGCTGAGCGAGTGTGTACGGCAATGCGGGATCCGCGCGGACCGCGAAGGTCCTCGATTCGACGACGGCGCCATCGACCTCGAGCGCGACCTTGAAGGTGCCCGGTGCAACCGCGGGCGCGCGCGCGCTGATGTCGCGCGGGGGAATCGGAAGCTGCACGACGCCGGCACGCGCGGCGCCGCCACCAGCGCCCTCTTCATCCATGCCGCCCCCTCCACCACCGCCGCCACCACCACCACGACCGCCGCCACCGGCCGGCGGCGTGAAGCGAAGATCCCAGTTCACCCGATGCATCGCGCCGGCAGTCGTCGGGCCGGCGAGCTCGCGGATCTTTCGGCCCGCAGCATTGGTGACGATGAAGCGAACTCGCTGCGCGGGCTGCGCGAGGTGATACGTGAACGTCGCGCCCTCGGCGGGGTTCACACCCGTATAGAGATACTGCCCGAGGTTCGAGATATCGCCCCAGTACAGCATCAGCGTCGCACGCGGCACCCCGAAGAGGTGCGCACGCTTCGCTGCGATCGCCGGCGTCCAGTCAGCGAGCGGAGTTGCATCGTCGAGGATCCATACACTCCGCCCATGCGTCCCGAGCACGAGGTCCTTCGTCCGCGGATGGACGATGATGTCATCGTATCGGGTCGTTGGAAGGTTGGCGGTGAGCTTCGTCCACCGCGTGCCGCCATCGTGGGTGACGAACATCGACCGCTCGGTGCCGGCGAACAGCACGTTCGGCTTGCCGGGGAACTCGGCCAGCCCACGAATGGACGCGTCATCGGACGGAAAGCCGGCGATCACTGACTTCCATGTCTTGCCGAAGTCCGTCGTCTTGAAGAGGTACGGGGCGAAATCTCCGTCGCGATGCGCGTCGAACGACACGTACGCCGTGCCGCGCGATGCGGACGACGCGACGATGTCGCCGACGAAGGTGCCGTTCGCGACGCCGGTGATGTTGGCGCTGACTTCGGTCCACGTCGCGCCGCCATCGATCGTCACCTGCACATTGCCATCATCGGTCCCGACCCACAGGACCTTCGGATCGATCGGCGACTCGGCGAAGTTCGAGATCTCGCTGATGTTGTCGCCGTCGTTGCGCGAGATGCGGATGTCGCTGTTCTTCACGCCCATCATCATCAGCGTGTCGCGGTTGATCTGGCGCGTAAGATCCTTCGTCCGCGTCCAGGTCGCACCGAAGTCCTTCGACGTGAAGAGCCGGTTGCCGCCGAGGTAGACCGTGCCCGAGGTGTGCCTCGATGCCATGACCGGTGCGTCCCAGTCGAAGCGGTAGGCTGGCTCGCCCGCGGGCGGGCGCGGCGTGATCGGGAGCGCATCGCCGGTCATCGGATCGACCAGTGAAAGGCTGCCGCCGCTGGACGAGGAGTAGACCTTCCGCTGGTCCACCTTGTCCACCGCCTTGCCAGTTCCGTCGCTGTAGCCGATCTCGGGCCAGTCGGAGCCGACGATTCCCATGAGGTGGCGCGTCGCGCTCGGCCCCATGAACGAGTGATTGTCCTGGAGGCCGATGTACACCCAGTACGGATCGCGATCGTCGACGCCGATGCGATAGATCTGGGCGATGGGCAGGTTGGTGGAGCGGATCCACGACTTGCCCATGTCGAAGCTTTCGTGGAGCCCGCCGTCGCCCGCGAGGTAGAGGTGGTCGGAGTTCAGCGGGTCCACGCGCATGACGTGGTGGTCCGTCTTGAGCCCCATGTCGTACGTCGGGGAGGTCGGTTCTTCAATGAAGGTGGCGCCGCCGTCCATGCTGTGCACGATCGAGACGCCGGGGAGCCAGATGTGCCTGTCGTTGCGCGGATCGATCGTCGGCTTGCTGTAGTACATCGGGCGCGGATTGGTCGCGCTCATGCGCTTCCACGAATCGCCGCCGTCTTCGGAGCGGTACGTGCCGCCCTGCCCCGGATGCTCGATCGTCGCGATGAGTACGCGCGGGTTCGACTGGGCGACGGCGAGTCCGATGCGGCCCTTGTCGCCGGTTGGAACGCCGTTCTCGAGCTTCGTCCACGTCGCGCCGGCGTCGGTGCTTCTATGAATGGCGCTGCCGGGGCCGCCGCCGTTGTAGCCGAACGCCTTGCGCAGCCGCTGGTATGTCGCGGCATACAACACGTTCGGATTGCGCGGATCCATGACGAGGTCCGTCGCACCGGTGAGCGTATCGACGTAGAGCGTCTTTGTCCACGTGCGTCCCGCGTCGGTCGTCTTGAAGACGCCGCGCTCCGGATTGCCGCGCCAGAGATTCCCGACCGCCGCGATGTAGGCGATGTTCGGATCTGTTGGATGGAGAACCACGCGCCCAATCGACCGCGTCTCCTTGAGGCCGACGTGCGTCCACGTCTCGCCGGCGTCGGTGCTGCGATAGACGCCGCCGCCCCACGACGAGCTCTGGCGGTTGTTCTGCTCGCCCGTGCCCGCCCATATGATGCGCGAGTCGCCGTCGAAGATCGCGAGCGCGCCGAAGGTGTTATCGGGCTGGGTGCCGAAGACGTCCTTCCAGGTCGTGCCCTTGTTCGTGGACTTCCAGAGGCCGCCCGACGCCGTGCCTACATACAGTATGGCGGGGTTCTTCGGGTCGATGACGACGTCGTGAATGCGACCGCCGGTGACGGCGGGCCCGATCTCGCGAAACTGGAGGGCGTCGAAGGGAGCGCGAGCCGCGGTCTGCGCCTCGGTGCGCGTCGGGGCAAGCGTGATCATGCCGGTGAGTGCGATGCGGCCGAGGAAGGCGAGGGGTCGTGGGGTGCGGGTCACGCGTCGGAGGGTCGGGGTGATGTGCGAGCCGGACGAGCGGGTGCATCCAGAAACTACGCCATTCGGTATGGTGGCGTTGGAGGGCACTTACAACGGCATGAAAAAACCACGGAGGCCACGGAGGCCACGGAAAGGGCAACTTCAAGATCAACGTCAACAGCCTGGAAGACCGATGCAGCGGAAAGGGCGCGGATACAGCGGATACTGCAACAGCAAAAATTACATTGCTTGTTCGGTTCACTGAGCCATGAATGCAGTCGATGCAAATCCGCTTGATCCGTGCCTTTTCCGTTTGATCGTTCTTCCAGGCTGTTGACCTTGTAGTTGCGGTTGCGGTTGCGTCACGGGATGCGCGCCAGCACGACGCGCCCCTCTCGCATCTTCGGATCGAACACACAATTCGATTTGAGATGGAACTCGTCTGAATCGTGCTTCGGGTGCTTCTGGTCTCTGGCTGAATCGCCCGGGACTCACGGCGCGAAAGGCGGCGTAGTGCGCGAATTCGTGCGAAAGCACCGCGATGGGAAAGCTTGCGGCGGTCCAGAGAAACCAGCGGCGCGCACGAGTCGTGCTGGGTGCAATCGCCTCGGTCACGTCGCCGTGTTCGCCGAGCGCACTCGCTGGTTCAGCCATGCGCGCCAGAAATGCGACATCGTGTCGCCATATGCGTTGGGCAGCACAGGGAAAACGTCAGGATCAACGTCAACGGCATGGCAGAACGATCACGCGGAAAAGGGCGCGGATCAAGCGGATTGCATCTTATGCATTCCAACCTTTGGCCCGGCATCTCGGCGCGAATAATCAACCTGTTTGTGGTTGCAGTATCCGCTGCATCCGCCCGATCCGCGTAATCGTCTCACCTGGCTGTTGATCTTGCCGTTTGACGTTCTCTCATGTCGACCGGTCGGGAGCAGGGCGCGGGGCATCCCGGATATCCGTCGGCTACGCGGAAGCAGCTGGCTTCGCCTCGCGGGGAAGGCGCACGGAGAACAGCGTCCCGGCCTCCGCTGATGACCGGACGTCGATCGTTCCGCCGTGTGCGCTGGTGATGCGCTCCACGATGTACAACCCCAACCCGAGATTCCCGGAATCGCGAGTAGCAGCGCGACCCGACGTGAAGCGCTTGAAGGGACTGAAGAGCCCCACGAGGTCGTTCTTCGCGATCGGAGGACCGTGGCTATGTATCCGCAGCACGATGTCCGCGGCCTCGCCCTGGACCGTGACGTTGATGAGCCTCCCGGGTGACCCGTGCTGCACCGCGTTGCCGAGGAGGTTCACGACCACCTGGCTGATTCGCGCGGCATCCCACCGTCCGCGCAGGTCGCCCGAGGGGGTGAACTGGAACCCGGACTCTGGGTGCGCGACGCCCGCCTCCTCCACCGCTTCGCGCACGACGGCCGCGAGATCCGTGTCCTCGCGCGTGATCGGGATGCCTGACCCCAGGCGGCCCCAGGTGAAATCCAGCAGGTCCGAGACCATCTGGTTCATGCGCCTGGCGCTGCGAGCGATGCGCGTCGTCACGGTGCGATCCGCGTCGGTCTGCTCGGCCTTGTCGAGCATGAACTGCGATCCCGTGATGACCGAGCCCAGCGGCGTGCGAAGCTCGTGGCCGAGCACCGCGATGAACATCTCCCTGGATCGATCGATGTCCACCGTGTAGCGCGAAACGGATTCGGCCAGCGATTGGTCGATCGCCTCGTTGAAGCGCATCAGGTCCTCGAGATCGTCGCCGGTGAGGGTGCCGGTCGCCGCGGTCCAGAGGCGGATGACGCTGGCGCGCAGCGCACGATACTCCGACACCATCTCGCCGATCGTGAAGCCGCTCTCCGCGCGGCCGGAGCCATGCACCTCCGCCGCGGATGCCGATTCTGCCGCGCTGGTGTCGGCATTTCCCTTCCCCTTGTCCTCCTGCTGGGCATCCGTTTGCGGCGTGCGCAGGTCAGCGACGATCTCGCTGAGCATCTGCAGCGCGTGATCGCGCAGGGCAGTGAGGTCCAGCGTCCGACCCGCGGGACCGGACGACTCGGCGAACGTCACCCACTCGGCAAGAATGGGCTTGGTATTCTTTTCGATGTAGTCGGCCAGGCGCACGAAATACCCCGATGATGGTCAGGCACGAAACAGCATGGGTTGCAACGCACGACACGGGCCGTTGCGGACGCGGACGCTGACCTTCTCTCCCTGCGAAATGGCCATCGCATCTCATCCCGATGCGGCGCCTTGCCGTTCAGCCAACGACCAACGTCCAAAGCCCATAACCCAATAGCCAACGACCGGTCGTTGCCTGTCGGCCGGCCTTGTACGAACCGATTCACGGTCGGTCGCTGGCGGGTTTAGCCCGGCTCTGCCCACCGCGCATCGGCAAGTACAACGGATGTCTCGACCTGCCTGTCCGGGATCGACCAGTACGTCCTCAGCAGGCGGTCCTTGTGACGGTCGGGAACGACATTGAATCCGTTTCGCCGATAGAAGTCGATGGCCCACGATGCGTCGGCCCACGTGCCGATCAGTATGGGCTTGTCGGCGAGCCCGGTGACGTGGCGCAGGAGCTTCGTGCCGACCCCCATTCGCTGCGTATTCGGCGCGACATACGCGTGACGGATGAGGGTGACATCACCCTTGTCCTGGATTCCCATGAGCCCGAGAAGGCGCCGGTCATCCTCCGCGACCCAGAAGTCGATGCCATGCGCGATCTCGCGAACCAGCTCATCCTTTGGCATGTACGGCTCGCGCCACTGGTCGCTCGCGATGACGCCACGGTAGGCCCCCGCGGCATCGTTCACGATTGTGACCATCGCGGGCAGGTCCGCCTCTTCACTTCTGCGAATTTGCACTGGTCACCGGGGCAGGAAGCGCATCCTGAATTCAAGCAACGGCACCTCGTCTGCAATTGTCAACTCCCCGCGGCCGGTGCAGTAACGAACCAACGCGATGCCCGAAGCGTTTACCTTGAAAGCCGAGGCATCGAGCCTCCATCACCGATACAAGGCCACGCGTGGAGAACAACCATGAAGGATAGGGACGGAACGCCCGGTGCCGCCGTTGCCGGCGAGCGGAAGACGGAGATCGCCGTGTTCGCGGGCGGCTGCTTCTGGGGTGTCGAGGAGATCCTGCGTGCGGTGCCCGGTGTGCTCGACACCGACGTCGGCTACACCGGTGGCCACCTGAAGAATCCGACGTATCACGACACCCACGACAGCAAGTCGGGCCACGCGGAGGCGATCCGAGTGACGTTCGACCCGTCGGTCATCAGCTACGAAGACCTGCTCGAGCAGTGGTTCTTCAAGCTGCACGACCCGACCACCCTCAACCGCCAGGGCAACGACATCGGGACGCAGTACCGCTCGGCGATCTTCCCGCAGACGCCGGAGCAGGGGGCGACGGCGGAGGCAGTGAAGGCGCGCGTCGATGCGTCAGGCAAGTGGAAGCGACCGGTGACGACGAGCATCGAGCCGGCGGGGACGTGGTACAGCGCCGAGGGGTATCACCAGGATTATCTCAGGAAGAATCCGGGTGGGTACACCTGCCACTTCATGCGCGAGTAGCGAGGTGTTCTGACGCAGCCGCGGCGTTGGCGCGCGTGAAACCGATGCCTGCTGTCGTCACGGACTTCGACGGGATCGCGGATGCGATCGCCGCCGACCCACTGCCCGACACCCTCTCGCCGGCCGAGCGATTTCTCCTGCGACATGTCCCTGCCGGCGCGCGACGGGCTTTGGACGTCGGTTGTGGCGATGGTTCGCTGACTCGGGCGCTCGCTGCGCGCGGAATCACCACGCTCGGCATCGACGCATCGCCACGGATGATCGCGCTCGCGCGGGCGCGTGCCGGCGCGACGTCGCTGCTCGAGTATCGGGTCGCTGACATACTCGCCGACCCGCCGCCGTCGCCTGTTTTCGACGTCGTGGTGTCGGTTGCAATGGCGCACCACGCCCCGCTCGACGCGGTGGTGAAGTACCTCGCCTCCGCCGTGGCGCCCGGTGGAACCCTGCTCATTCAGGACGTGACGTCGCGGCGCGGGCTCCGCTATCTGCCGGTGAATGCGCTCGCCTGGCTCGCGCGGCGCGCCCGCGTCGCA
>JANPKQ010000193.1:0-2832 GCA_031426115.1 Gemmatimonadaceae bacterium
CTCCGGATGCAGGGGGCGAATGCGCTCCAATGCCGTCGCGGTCGAGGCGCGAAGCCGCGGTACCATTGCGTCCGCGGATCCCGCGGCCGGATCCACCCCGACGATGACGAAGGTTCCGCGGCCATCGCCCGACGCGAAGAGGGGATCGCGCGCATCGAGCCAGGAGAGGGTCCCTGTCACCCCCGGGACGGCGCGAACGGCGTCCACGATTCCCCGAAGCACGATCGCATCGCTGTCGGACACGACCCCGGGAACGCTGGAGACCACGAGCACCGCATACCGCGCGAATGGCGATGCGAAGCGCGTCCGCAGCATCTCGTCCACGGCAGCCGACTCGCTGCCCTCGACCCGCGCGCCGGCATCGAGCACCTGGTCGATACGTGCCGCGGCGGGCGCCAGCACGGCGAGCATCACCATCCACGCCAGCACTATCCAGCGACGGTGACGGACGACCCACGATGCGAGGCCGGACGGCGCCTCCGGCGGGAGCAGCGACATTCGATCCGGCGTGCGCAACTCAGCGGCCCGCATCGGCGGCGCTCGCGAAGCGCAGTGCGCCGCTCAGCCCCTGGCGATAGAGCGCATACGTCCGCTCGACATCCATGTGGGCTGCGCCGAAGCGCCGGCTGGGATTGTCGGCGCGGATCATCGCTCCGGCCCAGCGATCGTAGCGACCTTCGCCACGATCGATCGCGACCGCACCGAGTGCATCCATCAATCCACGGCTGCGGTGCTTCGGACACACCCCTACAGTCTTCGCGACGGCCAGCCGCTCGCCCCGCGCGACGAGCGCAGGATCATGCTGCTCCCAGGAGAGCTCGCTCAGTGGCACCCGCTGCGCCGCAGCACCCTGCACGACGAGTGGGCCGTATTGCGGATAGACCAGCAGGAATCCAGCGATATCGCCATCGGGACCGCGAGCAAGGAGGCTCGTGCGCGCGCACATCCGCCGCGCCACGGACGCGCCGTAGCCAGCGGCGAACTGATCGAAGGAGACGGGAGTATAGGCGAACGAGTCGGAGAAGATCTCGTCGGCCTTGCTGTGCAGCTCCGGAAGTGCGGCGAGCCATGACGCACCGTCGAGCGGCTCGATCGTGTAGCCCGCCTCCTCCACCGCATACGCCATCGCCCGTTTCGCCTCCAGCGGACGCGGCTTGATGCGTCCGATCTGCGTGACGTACTTGCGAGCGGCCGCGAGATCGGCGCTCGCCAGCAGGCTGGCGTAGTACGGCGGATTGTACGGCTCGCCCGGAAAGGGCATGCCCCCCGGCTCGGCGCTGACGCGAATGCGATATCGGCCGAAGGTGTTGAAGTCGATGGGGCCGTACATGACGTCCGCGCCCTGCGCGCGTGCCCACGCCGCCGCTTCCCCGAGCAGCACCCCTGCGACCTCGGCATCGTTCACCGATTCGAAGAAGCCGAACCATGCCGCCGCCTTTCCATCAATGACGCAGCCATGCCGGCGGAAGACAGCAAGCCTCGCGCGTCCCGGGATGCACATCGTCATCGCGCTGCCTGTGGCGAACCAGGCATTGTCCGCGCTGAAGGCACGACGAAGCTGGACCGCTTCCTCGGGAATCCAGAGCGGATCATCCGCGTATACCGCGCGCGGCAGGTCGACGAACGCATCATGCAGGCCGGCAGTGCCGGTGCGGACGATGATCCTCACGGGATGTCCAGCCGCTCGATAGTGCCGGCGGTCCCGTCGATGCGCACTCGCTCGCCATCCCGCAGCGTATCGACAACGCCCGCGATGCCGACGACCGCGGGAATCCCGAGCTCACGCGCGAGAACAGCCGAGTGCGACAGGAGGCTGCCACGCTCGACGATGATCCCTCGTGCGCACGGAAAGAGCGGCGCCCATCCGGGATCGGTGCGCGGCGCGACGAGGATGTGGCCATCGAGCGCAAGGTCGTCGTCCGCGCTCCGCACCACCCGCACGATCCCCTCGGCCACCCCGGCGGAGCAGCCGAGTCCGCGCAGCAGTCGCTGGCTGCTAGCGTGCGAGCGATGGCTATGCGTGGGAGCGCGATCGTCGGCCCCAGCGGACACCATCACGACCGAGTGCGGCACTCCATCGGTGATGATCCGGTTCGGCGGTGCAACGCGCTCGTACGCCGCAAACTCCGCGCGCCGCGCACAGACGAGGCCCCTGAGGTCAGCCGACACCGCGGTGCCCTCCCAGAACTCCTCGATCTCGCGCGTCGTCAGGTACAACACGTCATCGGCCTGATCCAGGCGCCCGAGCTCCACCAGCCGCGCGCCGATCGCGCGGTAGACATCCCGGTGCGTGCCGAAGAGCCGGGTCCTCGCGAGTCGCATCGACTCGCGCGCGCGAATCCCGCGCCGCGCCGCGCGCACTGCACGCTGAAAGCGCCACCGCTGAACCGGGCCGAGCGGCGCCTCGACAGCCGCTTCGGCCGCCTCGCGCGTCCGCCGCGCCGTGTCGGCGAGCTCGCGAGGATCGGCAGCCCGGCCGTCGATGTAGTTCCGAAGCATGCGCACGACGAACGCGGGATCATCGTGCAGTGAGCGCGATTCCAGCTTCAGCTCGCCCATGCACCGATCTCCATATTCCGCGAGCAGCGCATCCAGCGTCGCACCAAACTCCGCGGACGCAGCGCGCGCCGCCGAGAGTGCGGCCGCCGGCTTCAGATCGCGCAGCGCCGCCATCACGGCTGGATTGCCGCGCGCCAGTGCCGCGAGCTCGAGCATCCGCATCGCCGGTCCCGCCGACGCGGCGACATCGGCGCCGCCGAGCAGCGTCTGCATCACGCGCTCGGCGTCGCCGGGAAGGGCACGCTCGACGATCCGGCGAAGCCCGCCCGTCGC
>JANPKQ010000194.1:0-30332 GCA_031426115.1 Gemmatimonadaceae bacterium
TCGGACTGCTCGTCGTAGGCGCTGAGTGCGGTCTCCACGCGCTTTGCGATCGCGCGCTCCACCATGCCCAGCGCTTCTCCCTTGAGTTCCTCGGCGCCTTCCAGCGCAAAGGACCGCAGCGAGTAGATCACTTCGCGCTGCTGGTTCATCACGTCATCGTACTCGAGCAGGCGCTTGCGGGACTGGAAGTTCTGCAGCTCGACCCGCTGTTGGGCCTTCTCGATCGACCGGGTGATGAGCGAGTGTGTGAGAACCTCGCCCTCCTGGGCCCCGAGGCGGTCCATGATCTTGGCGATTCGCTCCGACCCGAAGAGCCGCATCAGGTCATCTTCGAGCGACAGGAAGAACTGGCTCGCCCCGGGGTCGCCTTGGCGGCCGGCGCGCCCGCGGAGCTGCCGGTCGATGCGACGCGACTCGTGCCGCTCGGACCCGATGATGTGCAAGCCGCCGATCTCGTCGACCTCGACCTCCTTGCCTTCCGGGTCCTTTACGGTCGAGCGCTTCGACGGAGTGACACCGGCGCCGAGCTTGATGTCGGTTCCACGGCCGGCCATGTTCGTTGCGATCGTCACGGCGGCAGGCTGTCCCGCCGCGGCGACGATCTCCGCTTCCCGCTGGTGGTACTTCGCGTTCAGGACGTTGTGCACGAGGCCGGCGCGCTTGAACATGCGCGACAGCGTTTCCGACACATCGACATTGGTGGTGCCGACGAGAACCGGGAAGCCGAGGTCGTGCAGCCGGCGAGTCTCCTCCGTGATCGCGTTGTACTTCTCCCGGCGCGTCTTATACACGAGATCATGGCGATCGTCGCGGATCACGTTCCTGTTGGTCGGGATCACCGCGACTTCGAGTCCGTAGATCTGGAAGAACTCCGTCTCCTCGGTCTCGGCGGTACCCGTCATTCCGGCGAGCTTGTCATACATCCGGAAGTAGTTCTGGATGGTGATCGTCGCCATCGTCTGGGTCTCGCCCTTCACCTGCACGCCTTCCTTGGCCTCGACGGCCTGGTGCAGGCCTTCCGACCACCGGCGCCCGGGCATTGTACGGCCCGTGAACTCGTCGACGATGAGGACCTGCCCTTCCTGCACGACGTAGTTCACGTCCTTCTCGTATAGCGCATGCGCGCGCAGCAGCTGGTGCACGATGTTCAGCGTCTCACTCTTCGCTGCGTATTCGCGCTCGATCGTCGCTCGCGCCGCCAGCTTTTCCTCCGGCGTCATGTCGCCGTCGCGGTCGATGCGATGCACCTCCTGCGAGATATCGGGCAGCACGAACGCCTGGTGATCGCTGGGGGACATGAAGTCCACACCCTGATCGGTCAGATGGACGGTGTGTCCGCGCTCGTCGAGGACGAAGAGCAGGTTGTCCTCGATGTCCGCAAACTGCTGCTTCGACGCCGGAAGCTTTCGGTCGGAGAGATGGTCGAGCTCCATCCGTTGAACCATCTGCTTCGTGCCGGGCTCCTGCAGCACCTTGGAGAGGCGCTTGTTGCGCGGCCCGCCGAGCCGTGCCTTGTAAAGGAGGAGTGCCGCTTGCGGGGTGTCATCCGCTTCCATTGCGCGCTCGCCTTCCGCCACGAGCTGATTCACAAGGTCCTGTTGCCGGCGAACGAGGCGTGACACGCCCGAATTGTGCTCGGCGTACTGCCCATCGTTGGTGTTGCCGACGGGACCGGAGATGATGAGCGGCGTCCGCGCTTCGTCAATGAGCACGGAATCCACCTCATCGACGATCGCGAACACGTGCGTGCGCTGCACCCGCTGGGTGAGCGTGACGACCATGTTGTCACGCAGGTAGTCGAAGCCGAACTCGTTGTTCGTGCCGTACGTGATGTCGGACTCGTACGCGGCGCGACGCTGTGGAGAGCCCGGCTCGGTGTCGTCGAGGCACCCGACGGTGAGGCCGAGATAGGTATATACGTGCCCCATCCACTGCGAATCGCGACGGGCAAGGTACGAATTGACGGTGACGAGGTGCGTACCCGTCCCCGGCAGCGCGTTGAGGTACAGCGGGAGCGTCGCGACGAGGGTCTTTCCTTCACCGGTCGCCATCTCGGCGATCTTTCCCTCGTGGAGCTGGTACCCGCCCATGAGCTGGACATCGTAGGGCACCATGTTCCACTCGAGCTCCTGCCCGGTGACCATGACCTTCGTTCCAACCAGCCGCCGGCATGCCTCGCGCACGGTGGCGAACGCCTCCGGAAGCAGCTCGTCGAGTACGTCGCTGGTCGCCTCGCGGAGCCGTGCGGAGGCACCGCCGCGGCCATCAGCCCCGCCGAGCTCGATATCGATGCGCTCCCGTTCCGCGGGATCGGTCGCCTTTCGCTTCGTTTCCTTGAGCTCGAGGACCTCGGCTTCAATGGGACCGACGCGCTCGGCGATGATCGCGCGGAACCGTGCGGTCTGGCCGCGTAGCTCCGCTTCCGGCACGCCCTGCAGGCGCTCGTAGTGCTCATTGATCGCATCGACGACCGGCTGGATGCGCTTGCGCTCCCGGTCGTGGCGGCTTCCGAAAATTCCTGTGATGACCTGCTTAAGCATGCTTTCCTCTATTGGTACAGGCTCGCCGCTGCAATGTACGCAGCGACGGCGTCGGGAACGAAGCCCCGAATCGATTTTCCACGACGGACGCGGTCACGAATCTCGGTGGACGAAACGTCGATGCGGCGGGTCGGCAACCGGCGAACGCCGGCAAGTGGCGATGGTGGTCCATCGGTGCCATTTGGTGCTTCGGATTCGTCCGGATCGGACGCCCTCCGCAGTATCACCAGCTCGACCAGCTCTCGGATACGCTGCGGTTCGCGCCACTGATCGAACGTGGCCGTGACATCCGCCCCGATGAAGAGGAAGCGCGACGCGTCGGGAAATCGCGCAGCAAACTCTCCGACGGTATCAACCGTGTAGGAGAGTCCCTCGCGCTCGACCTCGCTGGAATCCACGCCGAATCGTCGGTCCTCTCCCACGAGCAGCCGTACCATCGCGAGACGCTGGAGGGGTGACCCCTGCCCTGCGCCCTTGAGGGGTTGCGTCGCATTCGGCACGAACCACATGACGTCGAGGTCCAGCGCCTCGATTGCGTCCGACGCCGCGAGCAGGTGGCCGGTATGCGGCGGATCGAAGGTCCCCCCGAAGATCCCGAGTCGCACCGTCAGGGCGGCGGGGCCACCGTCACGGGTGCGGCGATCACCGGGGCTCCGCTGCAGGCGGTTCGAATGTCGGGGTCGGCAGGGAACCGCGTGCGTGCGAGGCCGCACGTTTCCTTGTAGTCCTCGTCGTAGTTGATCGACCGGTAGACAGTTGCCATTCGTGCGTAGGCATCCTTGGCGCGCGGCGCATCGGGGTAGTTCGCCAGGACCTCCTTGTAGTAAAAGATCGCCGAATGCGGCGACCGGCGGCGGCGGTAATGCTCGCCGTTGCGAAAATCCTTTTCCGCGAGCCGCGCCTGCATCGCCGCGATTCCCCGCTCCGCGTCGCCCCTGAGGGCTGACGCTGGATAGGTATCCATCAGGGACGTATACACGGCGATCGCCGACTGGCCATACGTCGCATCGAGCTCCGGGTCGTCCCAGATCCGCGCGTAGGCATGGCCGGCCTGGAGCAGTGCGTCATCCGCGAGGCTGTCGTCGGGAAACTCGGACGCCATCCGGGTATATGCCTGACCGGCAAGGAGCCAATCCTTGCGCATCGCGTGGGCGCGCCCGAGCTGAAAGTGCGACCGTGGCAGGAGTGTGTCCCGCGCGGGCAACTCGAGTGTCAGCTTTTCGAGGCCGAGGATGGCGTCCTGGGTCTTCCCCGCCTCCAATCGGCGCAGGGATTCCCGATAGAGGTCCGTCGAGTTCGGGTAATCGGCAGGCCGGAAACCGCGACAGCCGAATGCGATGAGGCACCCGACAACCACCAGCCGGCGATATGGTATTGCGTGCATGACGGGTCTAGTACCCGGGTATCGGAAGTCGGTTCAGGAGCTCGCCATCTTTCGGCGCGCGAGCATGGAAAGATAGATACCGATCCGAGGTTCGGCCGGATGGGCCTCCGCCGCACGGGTCCAGAAGGCGCCCGCAGTCTCGAGATCTTCCTGAAGATACGCAGAGAGCCCGCGCAGCAGGAGCGCATCGAGACTTCGGGGGTTGGCCGCGAGGAGGGCATCGAGCGACTCGGCGGCCTCCCGCACCCGGCCTCGCTCAACGAGCGCGCGAGCATGCGACAGGCGAATATCCGGGAACCCGGGTCGGAGCTCGAGAGCGCGAGCGTATTGGACAATGGCCTCATCGAGCGCCCCCGCATCGCGATAGTGCGCTCCCAGAGAGGCATGGGCGTTCGCCAGTCGATTGGCCACGACGACCGGGAACCCCGACTCGTCCGGTCCACCAAGACGGTGGGCGGCCTCGAAACTGTCCTGGGCCTCCTCGTCCCTTCCGAGGGCGTTGAGGAGCACCGCACGGTTCAGATGCGCCTCGACATAGCGAGGATTCAGGGCGATCGCCCGATCGAACGCGGCAAGCGCCTCCAGCGGTCGCTCGACGAGGGCCAGGCACAGGGCCAGCAGGTTGTAGACGTCCGGATACGCATAGCCTTCGACGACCGCCTCGCGGAGGAGCAGGACCGCACCGTGAAAATCGCGGACGGCGAAACGCTCCCGTCCGCGGGTGATGAGATCGGGTTCGCGCTGGAGTGGAGGCAGCTCAGGGCGACGCATGCATTCGCGGCGAGTCGATCAGCCCGCGGAAGTAGTCGATTGTACGCGCGACGCCTTCACGGACCGGGACCTTCGGCGTCCAACCGAGCTGCGTGCGCGCCTTGGAGATGTCGGGACGACGAACCTTGGGGTCATCCACCGGCAGGTCGTGGTAGACGATTCTCGAGGAGGTCCCCGTGAGCTCCACGACGATCTCGGCCAGCTGCTTCACCGTGTACTCATCCGGATTTCCGATGTTCGTCGGCTCGCTGTCGCCATTCATGAAGAGCTGGTAGATCCCTTCCACCTCGTCATCGACGTAACAAAAGCTGCGAGTCTGGGATCCATCGCCGTAGATCGTCAGCGGCTCCCCGAGGAGGGCCTGGACAATGAAGTTCGAGACGACCCGACCATCGCGCGGGCGCATGCGCGGGCCGTATGTATTGAAGATCCTGATGATCCGCGTATCGACGTTGTGCGCACGGTGGTACGCCATCGTCATTGCCTCGGCAAAGCGCTTCGCCTCATCGTACACGCCGCGTGGCCCAATCGGGTTGACATTGCCCCAGTAGCTCTCCGGCTGGGGATGGACGAGCGGATCGCCGTACACTTCGGATGTCGAGGCGAGAAAGAACCGGGCGCCTTTCGCGAGCGCGAGACCGAGCGCGTTGTGCGTTCCGAGCGATCCGACCTTCAGTGTCGCGATCGGATGCTTCAGGTAGTCGATCGGGCTCGCAGGGGACGCGAAATGCAGGACGCCATCGAGTGGGCCCGCGATGTAGGTGTAGGACGAGATGTTGTGGCGGACGAAGTCGAATCTCGGGTCACCCGCAAAGTGGGCAATGTTGTCGGGATGACCCGTGATGAAGTTGTCGAGACCGACGACGGAGTGGCCGTCGCGGAGGAACCGGTCGCACAGGTGCGACCCCAGGAACCCGGCTGCGCCCGTGATGAGAACCCTCATACGCTCGGTCGGCCGATGGAATCGTACGTGAATCCGAGCGTCTGCATGCGCTTCGGCTCGTATAAATTGCGGCCGTCGATGACAACAGGGCGCTTCATCAGGTCCCGAATCCGGTTGAAGTCCGGGTGCCGATACTCGTTCCAGTCGGTCGCGATGACGAGAGCGTCAGCCCCTCGGACCGCGTCGTAGCTCGTTTCGGCATACTCGACCGCCGCGCCAATTCGCCGGCGCGCCTCTTCGATGGCGACCGGATCGTGAACACAGACCGTCGCACCGTCGGCGAGGAGGGCCTCGATCAGCACGAGCGCTGGCGACTCCCGCATGTCGTCGGTCTGTGGCTTGAAGGATAACCCCCACACGGCGACGCGCGCCCCGCACAGCGACCCCAGGGCAGCAGATACTTTCTCATGCAAGCGGGTCTTCTGATGGTCGTTGGCCGCCTCGACGGCCTCCAACACCCGCAGCGGAGATCCCGCCGCGGCCGCCGTCCGCACCAGTGCTTTCACGTCCTTGGGAAAGCAGGAGCCTCCGTAGCCCGGACCGGGAAAAAGGAACGACGGCCCGATGCGCGAGTCCGATCCAATACCACGCCGAACGAGGTCGATGTTGGCACCCACCCGCTCACAGACGTTGGCGATTTCGTTCATGAAGGAAATGCGCGTCGCGAGCATGGCATTGGCCGCGTACTTCGTCATCTCGGCGGACGCGATATCCATGAAGATGACCGGCTTGCCGGTCCGTACGAACGGCGCATAGATCTCCGCCATGATGCTCCGTGCGTGATCGGAAGCCACCCCGAGCACGACCCTGTCGGGCTTCATGAAGTCTTCCAGTGCGGCGCCTTCCTTGAGGAACTCGGGATTGCTGCAGACATGGAACGGAAACCGTGCCTTCCTGGCGACCGCGCGCTCGACTTTTTCCGCCGTGCCGACCGGGACCGTTGACTTGGTCACGACGACAACCTCGCGAGACATATGCTCGCCGATCTGGCCTGCGACGGAGAGTACGTGGCGGAGGTCGGCCGACCCGTCCTCGTCAGGCGGCGTCCCGACGGCGATGAAGATGACCTCGGCCGCCGCTACCGCCCCAGGGACGTCGGTGGTGAAGCCAAGCCGGCCGTCCGCCTGGTTACGCTCAACGTATTCCTCGAGGCCGGGCTCGTAAATCGGAAGGATGTTGTTCTTCAGGCCGTCGATCTTGGCGGCATCGACGTCAGCGCAGACGACTTCGTTGCCGGTCTCCGCGAGGCAGGCGCCGAGGACGAGACCGACATAACCCGAACCAATTACCGCAATCTTCACGCGTTCTCTCCACTGACGGCTTGCATTACAGGCAAAAAAGTTACCGCGGAACGGAATCCCGTCAACGCCCTGTGGCTTCCGTTCTGCGCATTTGCGAGACAGCTGTCGTACGGTGCAAACAGGGCGCAGGAAGCTGGTCGAAAGGACGAAGAGGCGGAACCCCCGGGGTCCCGCCTCTTCATCATCCTACCGTGCGACGAACTGCTAGAACCGTCGCGTCGCGTCGATCGTGAACACCACGCGGCGATTGCCCTCCGCGCCCGGATCGTCCCGTCGAGCGCCCGGGGTGACCTGGCGAGCGGCCTGCTCACCATACGGAATGGCGCGGAACTGCTGGGCCGGAAGCCCGAAACGAGAGACCATGATGTCACGGACTGCTTCGGCGCGTCGGCGTGACAGCGCAATGTTGTACTGCAGGCTTCCCGCTGGATCCGCAAAACCTTCGATCGTCACCAGCGCCGTCGGATAGATCTGCTTGATGACTTCGGCAACCTGCGAAAGGACCGTGAGGTCGGAGTCGCGGACTGTGGACGAGTCGAACCCGAAGTGCACCGGAACGATGTACCGCGAGATCAGCTCGCCCGGGTTCTGGACGATCTCGACCTTCTGGTTGCGGAGGCTGTCCAGCAACGGGCGGAGCCGATCCATCTCGGACGCAATCGCCTCGCGCACCGCCGCGTTAATGAGGCCCGTATCGACAGGCTGCGTCACGATAACAGGAACGACCGGGACGTTCTCGTCGCGAGTGCCCCAGAAGTACGTCGCGGCGATGTTGTGCGAGTCGCCGATCGGGTCATTCGAGAAGAAACTCGCCCCACCGTTCTGGTAGTTCCGGAACGCGTACTCGAGGCGGAACTGGCCAACGTTCACACCTGCGCCAAGCGACACGCCTTTGCGGTTGTCATCGCCGAACTGATAACCGATACGGCCAATGGCCACGCCATTGGCGGTGGCTTCGATGCCCACCCCACCGTTGAACTCCGTTCCTTCGATCGCCCGGAAGTCGCCAACGGCGCGCGCATCAAAGACGAGCGCCTGGCCGCGGAAGAGAAGCGGCGTCTGGATCAGGTTGCGCTTGCGGAGCAGGTCGAGCCCGAGACCGACATACGCCATCCGCGGCTGGTGGAAACTCTGGTCCCCACCTTCGATCTCTTCGGACTGATCCGGGTCGGATCCCGACGGCACCGCGCGTCCCTCTTCAAATCGCACCTTGGTCCCGATGTTCCGGACGCCGAAGCCGAGCATGAGCCGGTTGCGAATGTCGATCTGCATGCCGGAGTTGATGCCGACAGCACCCTGGCTCTGGTCGCCGAGCACTTCCTGGCCGAAGTAGAGCGTACCGCCCCACCGCCACCAGCGCGCCATCTGCATCGATCCGCCGCCCTCGAGCACATACTGAAAGGCGCGCTCGTTGCCGCCGACAAGCTCGCCCGCAACGCGGTTCTCGATCGTACCGCCGTTGAACGCGCGCATGGCAATGCCGAAGGACACAATGTCCGTCGGAAATGCCACCGCGGCACCCACCAGCTGGGTCTGTGCAAAGCGCTGCTGCCCGGTCACGATGAAGGCATTGGTGCGAAGGCGCGCAAGACCCGCGGCGTTATACCAGATCGCGGCCGGATCATCGGTGATCGTGGACATCGCTTCGCCGAGCGCTGCCGCGCGCGGCGACACAGGCATCCCGAGGATGGTCAGGGAATGACGGCCATTGTCCGCATCGCCGCCGGAGAATTGCGCCGACGCCACCGACGGGGAAAGCCCAAGGGTGGCCGCAAGGGCCAGAGACCAACCGTATCGAGTCGTCACGTTATTAATCACCGGATCACCATGAGCTTGCCGCGGAGCTGACGACGCTGGCCTGCCTGAGTCGCCTCGATTACCACCAGGTACATCCCCGCGGCGACGTTCTCGCCACGTCCATTGCGCAAGTTCCATGTGTAGCGGACTGCTTCGTCACCCACAGTGGCAGGGACTGCCGGCGGCGTGCCCGCGCTGCCTGCGAAGACCTGCCCGTCTGTCTTGAAGGCGATGAGCGCCTCCATGTCGAAGATGACGAGCTTCCACGTCGTCCCGGGATCGGCATTGAAGATGATGACCGCATCATCACCGTTGCGCCCGAAGACCGGGTTGTTGTCGAACACGATATCACCCGGCGTCGTGACGATGACGGTCAGCGGAACCGTCGTCGAGGCGACACCTTCGCCCTGGACGATCAGCTCGCCGGTGTATCGACCCGCCAGGATGCCCAGCGGGATTCGCACGGTCACGGTGAGCCGCGCGGTGTCCCCGATCTCGATTCGTGATATCTGTTCGGGCGTGAAGGAAATGCGCTCCGACCGAATCCGCAGTCCAGTCCCGGACGTTGCAATTAGGTCGGTCGCTTCAACACGAACATTCGTGAGATCGACATTTCCGAGGTTGCCCACTCGAGCGACGCCCTGAACTGTCTGTCCGGGGCGACCGCGAAGCACCAGGGAGTCGAGGCGCGTGGAGTCATTCGCGTTAAATAGCCCGAGCCCCGAGTTCGGAAGCACCTCGATCTCGACGTAGAAGAAGTCGACGCGAAGGAGCTCGCCGTTCGGGTTCGTCTGTGGAGTTCCAAGCGGCTGGGTGAGCGTGTCGCGCACCTGAACCTGCCCGCGGTAAATACCCGCCGGGGTTCCATTCGGGACGTTCACGCTGACATTGACGGCGTTCTGGAAACCGTTCCGCAGCGGATTCAGGAAATCGATGAGGACGAAATTGCCGGGAGCGATGACGCGGCTCGGCTCGGCGACGTTCACGAACGGTGACACCTGGCCGATCACCAGGTTCCGGAAATCGATCCCCGCTGCAAAGCCGTCGCGGTCAACGTCCTGGTCTCCGTTCGCTGCGTTGATCAGGACGAACGACTGCGCGTTCGTCCCGAAGCCTTCCCGACCGCGAAGGAACATGGTGTTCGAGCGCAGATTGCCACAGTAGTCGCAGATGTCAAAGTCGCCGCCCTGGACGACCTGCGCCCTGACCTCACCGGCACCGCCGGCGAGGAGCAGGGCGACCATGGCGATGGCGCGCATTGGACTGCTCAGCCAACGCGGGGCGTTCGTAATCAATTTCATTAATCGCTCGTTATGGCGTGGCGAAGGAGCAGACCCCAGCAGCAGCCTGCGTGTCGTCAATGCGTGCAGCCAGGAAGCCGTTGTACCCACCCGTGACGACAAAGTCCGTCGCGAGCGCGCTGATGTCGCTCGGCTCACCGAGTGACGGGAATCCGAGTCCGAGATCCTCCACACCTGCGACAGCCTGACGCGTGAACGTCGTTCCGCCATCACGCGTCATGAGAATCACGCCGCGCCGGACGTCCGGAACGCCCGGGACACGGCGCAACGCCTCACCGATCACCCAGCCGATCTGCCGGTTGTTCGGACTGAACTCGGCCTTGCGGAAGGTGAAAGTCTCCACGGTGCGACTCACCGGGTCGTTGAACGTCTGAGGCACGCCAGCCGTCACCGGAGTGGCGACGCCCGTGGTCACATTGTAGCGCAGCACCGTCGATGAGTCGCCGACGAGAAGGGCGGTCGTGTTGTCGATGAACCCGGCACCCTGAAGCACTCGCGTATTCGGGGGGAGCGCGCCCAGCGTCAGCGTACGCCCGCTGTTCGTCGACCGGTAGACGGCGCCGCCCAGCCGCAGTGGATTGAATCCCTCCACGACGAGGCCCACGACGACGGCCTTTGTGGTGTCCGGCGAGATGTCCCCGCCGTTCCCGACTGTCGTACCACCCGTGCTGGTCGTGCTGATCGTCCTTTCGCCAGTGCGGCCGTTATACCGGAACGACGCCAGCGATCCGCCGACGTTCCCCGCAATGAAAATGATGTCCGTATTGCCGACCCGTTCCCTCGAAAGGCTCCGCATATCGGAGGGCGAGGAGGTGAACAGCGTGTCGAACGTCAGCCCGGCATTGCGTGACCGAAACAGGGCGTACGTCGTAAACGTCGTGCCGCCGAAGTTCGGCGCAGCGATCGAGTAGATCGTGTCGCGCGATACGGCGCGCAGTCCTTTCGCGATCGAGACGTTGGGATCCTTGTACACTGCTTCGAACAGCCGCCCGCCCGTCTGCGTACGGTAGAGCTCGCCAGAGATCGTCTGTACATACCCGACCGTACGCGAGACGAAATCGACGCCGCTGATCGGATCGCCGGTTGGCGAAGCCAGCTGTGACCAGCTGACGTCGGTGACCGGCGGCGCTTCCGTCGTGCGCACGAAAGTCAACGGTTGTCCCATGCCAACGCCGGACAGGCTCTGGATGTTCTGAACCCTGATGCTGAGCGGCGTAAGAAATGGAAGCGTCGTCGACGGCGTAAAGATCACCGTATCCCCCGCAAGGCGAAGCGCCCCGGGAACTCGGAGTCCATTGCAGGAGTTGATGACGACGAAGTTTGCTTGATCCAACGCGGAGGCCGGATTGATACCGCCGGGAAAGACAACGCGAATGTCGCCCTGCCGCGATATGGTTGCGGCGCCAGTCGGCGTACCGACCGGCGGGTTGTCTACGCTGCCTGTCGGATCGTCATCGCAGGCCACGAGTGCCGTGAACACGAGCAGGGCCGACGCAAGCCGGCGCAGCGAGAATTGAGTGGACACCGGTGTCACAGGTAACCTCGGCACGGGATGATGGCGGGATGGCAAACGGAAACGGACTGTGCAATCCATGTGCCCCGATAGACCGAAGCGCGCCCGTTTTACCGGACGCGCTTCGGCTTGTGCGTTCAGACGAAGGCTGAGGAGCTCAGCTGCCGAAGGTGTTGCAGGCACTCGGCGACGCGCACGTTGAACCGGCGCTCCCAAGGCATTGGCCCTGGCTTGCCGAGTTCGACTTGCAGTTGCCCAGATTGCACACGGCGACGTCTTCGACATAGTGCAGACGCAGCACGGACGGCTTGATGTACTGCTGACGGATTTGCATGGTTCCTCCAAGAGATACGAAACGGGCCACGAGATTCAGGCGAAGTTCAAACAGTGACCATTGGCAACATTCGGGCGTTGATCCTCTCCGGCGTCCGAATGCCGGCCGGAATCCCCTCTGCCACAGTTCGCGGGATGCCCGTTGGATGGTATCCGAGCTCGTACGCCCGCAGGTGCGACATCTGACAGTACTGCTGTACATACCCATCCGGTAGCCCGGTGAGCGACTCGACCGTCGCCGGGCACCCTGCGCACATCGAGTGGAACTTGCACGTGCCGCACGGGTGGTTGTCCGGATACCTGATCGAGGTCTTGCCCCCGAGCGCCGCCCAGATCTCGTCGAACGGCTGCTCGAGGATGTTCCCGACGACCTTGCGCGAGGTGAGGCAGGTCGTGACTCCGCCGAACACGTTGATGGCGAGTCCCGTTTTCCCCGCCCCGCACATGTACACGTCCTTCGTCGGCGGATTGTTGATCCGCGCAGAAGAATACTTTCGGGTATCTTCGAGACCCGGATCCATTCGCTTGAGAAGGGCGACGTGCGCTTTCGGCGACAGCATCAGCTGGAGCGGGGTCGCATCGCCCTTCTCCTGCGGCATGATGTTGTAGTCCGACCGGAATTTCACGCCTCGCGCCGCAGCGAACTCCGCCATCGCCGGAAGCTCATCGGCGGTAAGCGTCATCGCCGGACACTTCAGATCGATCTTGATCCCGCGCGACAGCAGCAGGTCGACGTTACGAACGAAGCGCTTGAACGAGTTCGGAATGCCAGTGAGGCGGTCGTAGGTTTCCGCGGTCGCCCCATACATGCTCAGCGAGATGATCTCCGGCGGCCACTCGGCGAAGAAGTCCGCCCACTCCTCGTTGATGTAATAGCCGTTGGAGTTGAGGTGCACTGCGAACCCGCTGCGCTTCGCCTCGAGATAGATCTCCTTGAACTGCCGGTGCGAGAATACCTCCCCGCCCGTGAGCAGGAGACCCATGGTCCCGGCCTCGAGGAGGATTCCGAAGATCTTCCTCACCTGATCCAGCGACAGCTCGTCCCCGCGATCAGCGCAGGGAGCGATGTAGCAGTGCGTGCACTTGTAATTGCAGGTGGCGATGATCTCCAGCTCAACCTGGATAGGAATCCGCTCCGCGTACGCGCGGGCGGCCATGCGCGTGCGGATGACATCCGCCTCGACCACCGGCATGCCGCAGCTCACTGGCCCTCCTCGGACTCGACGGCCCGGAGCTGACGCAACTGCTCGAGGAACTCCTCGACGTCGGTCGCGGCGCGATCGGCGGTGACCTCGTAGGTCTCTAATACCAGCTCCACCAGTTGCTCCTGAGTTGTCCAGTCCGCGAGTTGCTTCCACAAAAGCGCGCCCGAGGGGGTCAGCGCGAACATCGGTGCTTCGCTATCGCCGCGGGTCGCGATCAGCAGGTGTTCGCCTGCGATGTTCCGGTAGACGTGTCGGTCACCGCGTCGATGCCTCATGGCCGGTACGCTCACCATATCTCGTTGTGTCTAGCAAGTATAACGCCACGTCAGGCGCCTCGCGCAAGGCCATGCGCTGGCGTGACATCCCTGTGGGCCGACGCCGCTCGCCGGGCCTCCGCTGCGCTCAGCACGAGGCGCACGGCCGCCGCCGTCGGCCGGAAATGAAGCTCGAAGAACGCGACGCCCGAGGCGACGGCTTCGAGCGTATCGAGCGTGCTCTGGACCTCGCGCTCGGTGATTCTGGCCTGAACGGTTCGCACGAACATTTCCTTGATTGCGCGGCCCGCCGAAATCGGGTCAAGTCGGTCAACATCATCCTGAAACAGGAGCGACACGCTGTCGATGAGGGCGCCCTCCGGGGACGTCCGCCTGAACGTGCCATGCCAGGGGGTGCCCCAACCGCGGATCCCGTCGGGCCCGCAAGTCACGATTGTGCGGTCGTCGGTCGGCACCATGCCGCCTTCCTGCTCCGCGATCTCGGCGATGGTGGACTTCCCAGCACCCGAATGGCCGAGGAAAACGTGGCCGACCCCATCCCAGATCGCCATGCTGGCGTGAAGGATCGCGCCTCCCTGAATGCCGAGGCGCCGCTGCATGATGTACTCCGCCCATGGGTATTCCGACACGTACGCCAGTAGTTCCCCGTTTCCGCGGGGAGCTTGTCGCACCCGCACCGTCCTGAACTCGGGGTCCGAGATCATCTGCAACGTCGGCTGAAATGTCGGGTCTTCGGCGGTCGCGTTGAAGAATGTGATCTCCTCCGCACCCCCTGCGAGCATCCGCAGCTCCCATCGGGTATCGAAGGTCCGAACGACCGGCACATCGGAGGGTCGCACGTCGGCGATGTCCCACTCCACGTCACAATCCACCCTGCTGTCGTCGGACACCCGAAATGGGATGTGGTTGTCGTGGAGGAACAGGCTGACCTGGTCGGTCGCCGATCGAAACCTGATCGTCTGGTTCGCGATCCGCAGCGACACGACATGGCCGACAACGGCACCGGTCGACACGCCGGCCGGCTCCTCCGTGAAGTCGTGAGGAGAGCCCGCTACTGGCATCGACGGCAGCGGGAGAACGAGACGAGCGACACGCGGCGACGCGCGGGAAGCGGACATGTAGCTGTTACCAGCTTTGAGCAAGGCATCAATTTGCGACTGAATGGTGTCGGTGAACGCGCGCGCGTTGGCCGCGGGACGGATTCGGCTTCATGTCACCGCCGCCGCGAATGGCGCAGTCGGCGCCACGCCCGCGCCAGTCCGAGGCGCGAGCGTAACGCAGCGTACAGCAACCATGAGCGGAGCCCCAAACTCCACGATCCCGTCAGAGTCACGACGCCCCGCCCATCGGAGACGGAAGTCGCAACGGCGCAAATGCGGTCCCGGGAAGTCGGCGGATCGGGCTCGAGACACGCGTCGCCTGCAGTATACACCGTCGCCGAGTCCAGACGGACGATCCGGTGGAGAACCGGACGTCCGCCCCAATCCATCAGCACGATTTGCCCGATGCGGAGCCGCTCGGGAACGGGGGCAAGGGCGACGAGCGAACCATTTCCGATAGTGGGCCACATGCTCATCCCGGCCGCCCTCACTCGTGCGGTGCCGGCGACGCCAATGACCTCCCGAACGACGAGAAGCACCTCGGGTCGATCCAGATTGAGCCGACCACTCGGTACAGTAAGATCGGCCTCGGCTCCAACTGTCCTCTCGCCCGCGACGGAATCCCGGAGGTCCGCCCCAGCGCCACCTTTCAGATTGTCAGCCTCCGTCGGTTTGCCGCTGGCCACACGGAGCACCTCCTCCTCTCTGGCACGAAGCGAATCGGTCCGTCGCACCGTCCGGTGGAGCATGCCGAGTCGGACTCGGGCGGCGAATGCGCTCACGTCCCAACGTATCGGGCGGGGCCAAACGCAAGCGGCGACGACACGGATCGCATCCAGCGGGTGTGCGGCGAGGCGCGCATGTCGAATCACCGAGAAGTGGGTATCATGGCGCGGCGCGCTTCCCACACCGAGCCGCTCAACGGCGGCGGGGGTGCCGCCGGCCGCTGCCGACAGGGTCTCGGCAAGCGAGACCGCCCAGCGGAGGTAGCGTCCGAGGCCGACGTGGTTCGCCTCAGCGTGTGCCGCGCGCCGCGCATTTCCGTCGAGGCCCGACCAGAGCGTGAGAAAGTCCAGGATCCATAAAAGCGGCGGAAGCTGGTGGCCGGCGAGGTGTGCAGCGAGGTAGGCAGGCTCGGCGGGCCCGCCCAACGCATCGACGGTTGTACTCCCAAGGGTCACACGCGTGGAGACCGGCGCCGGCATGGGAACGTGGGCCAGGTAGTCGGTGACGAGCCCCTCATGCACCTCGAGGTAGAGCCGACTGCGCTGCCCTCGGGTGAACAGCTCATCCCAGGGAGCATTCCCCTCGACATGCGTCCAGCCGCATCCGGAGACGATCTCGCGCGTACGGCGGCGATCGTTCGGCTTTACGAAAAGATCGATGTCATCGGACGCGCGAACGAACGGGTCGCCGTAGAGGCGCATCGAAAGGGGCATGCCCTTCAGAACGACTGGACGGACTCCTGCGGCGCTCAGGGCTTCGATTGTACGTGCCAGCGAATCGAGTCGCTCCCGACCGCGCTGATCCATGACGACCGCAAGCGTTCGCCACCGATTCACAACATCGGTGGGGGCGGCAGAACGTATGAGCGCCCCGGACCGCAGCCATGCTACGCCCCCCAAGCGCTCGCGAAGCGCCATGCTGAGGAGCACGGCCCAGTCGACCGCCGCCAGCTCCCGCGCGTCGACCGGCAGGCCAAGTGAAAGGCGAAGCAACGCGACGCCCGTTCGGCCGGCAGAGGGACCTGACCTGCGAACCGCCACGCTCCGAGGAGAATCATGGTCGTCCAGACCATGCTCAAGCTTCAGCGTTGCGGCCCTCATGCGTTCCGGGCAGAGTCCGGGTTCGCCATGGTGGCGCCGCCAGGGCGGCGAGGAGTCACAGTTCCCCGGGCACCACCCCGACGGTCACGGCCGCTTTCCCGAGCCAGTCGACGTCCAGTTTCGAATCTTACGGATGCGATTCATCACCCCCCCGTCGTGGCCGTTCCCGTTCGCCTCGCTGCCGTAGTACGCGTAGTAGGCGTACCCGTACCCACCATAGTACGAGCTCCGGGTGAGGTCCACATCGTTCATGACCGCGCCGAGCACGCGCACGCGGACGGCGGTGAGCTGGGACAGCGCGCGACGGACCGCCTGCCGGGCGGTCGAGCCCATGCGAATCACGAGGACAGTGCCATCCACCATGGTCGCCAGGACCGCGGCATCCGTCACGGCGAGCAAGGGTGGAGAGTCGAAGAGGACGACATCGAACTGCTCCTTGGCCTCTCGCAGGACGTTGCGCATCGCCGGTGACCCGAGCAGCTCCGACGGGTTCGGCGGGAAGTGCCCACTGCCCAGCACGAAGAGATTGGGCACGTCAGTGGCGTTCACCGCATGCTCCAGTTCCGCTTCGCCCACGATGACTTCAGTGAGCCCGGGGGAGCGTGGGACCGAGAACGTCTTGTCGAGGACGGCTCGCCGAAGATCGGCATCGACGAGCAGCGTGCGCTGGCCCTGCTGGGCAAAAGTGATCGCGAGATTGGCCACGGTCGTGGACTTTCCGTCGGCCGGCCCCGGGCTTGTCAGGACCAATGTCTTCACGTTCTCGCGGGCGCGCGCAAACGCCAGGTTGGTTCGCAGCGATCGATACGCCTCCGCAACCGGCGATCGCGGATTGGCGTGCGTCACGAGCCGCTCCATGATCGTCGGACCTTCGACCTTCGCTTCCTCGAGCCGGATTGCCGGAATCATTCCGAGAACGGAGAGGTTCAACATTTCCGTGATCTCGTCGGGCGACCGGACCGAGTCGTCGAGTCGGTCAAGCATGACGGCGATGGCGAGGCCAATGAGAATGCCGAGCGCTGCGGCGAGCAGCGCATCGCGTCGGCGATCGGGAGCGATTGGACGAATGGGAAGGCTCGCCTGATCGATTGGCTGGACGACGTTGATATCCACCGCCTGGGCGATCTGCGCGAGCTGATACTGTTCCCGCAGGTTTTCGTAGACGGTCTGCAGGGAGCGCTGCGATGCGCGAAGTCGCTCCTCGTCGGCCGCAAGCGCGGGATAGCGCGCCGTCTCCTTCCGTAGCGTCTCCAGGCGTGCGTTGAGCGACTGTTGGCGCGACTCCAGCGTCCTCAGGTAGTCGTTGGCCGCCTGGTGCAGGTCTGCCTTGATACTGACAATCGTCGCCTCGACGCCTCGCACGACGTCGCTGTTGCCGCTCATGTTCGACGAGAGGAGCAGCTGACGCTCGGTGGTCTTCGCGAACCACTGATCGTAGAGCGACTTGACGGCGCTGTTGTTGGCCACGGCGGCCGTGTTGACGATCCGGCGCAGCTTCTCGGTTGTCGTGTCGGCGACGTTGACCTCTCCGACGAGCGCCCTGTAGTTGTCACGCTCGAGCTGCACTTCTTCGTTCGTCGCCTCCAACGTCGCGATGCGATCGTGGAGCGCGCTGGCCTCCGAGGCCACGTCCGTGAGCTGGTTGTCCTGCCGAAACCGCTTCAGCGAGTCCTGAACGACGCGAAGCTCAGCGGACTGAACACCGATCTGCTCGCGAATGAAAGCAGCCTTGGCCGCGGCCTGAGTCTTCGTGCTTTGCTTCGCCCAATCGCCGTACGACAGGGCTACCGCGTTCGCCGTCTGCATGGCGAGAAGTCGGTCGGGCATCTGGACCGAGATCTCGATGATGTCGGTCTTGTCGCGGACGGCGGGAATGACCGAGCCCTTGACGATGCCGGCCGCCTCACCGAGCGGAATCACCTTCAGGATGATCTCGCCCTCGTTCACTCCGGGCCGCGCGGGAATTGCCAATGCGATCCCCGAGACCTTGAGCGTGTCGCCATAGCGCGCTGTCCCGAGCTTCGTGGCGCCTGCCGACAGCGAATAAGTATCCGGATCGAGTGAAAGCGCGTAATCGCCGACCATCGCGGTGGAGTCCACAACCGGAGGAACGCCGGTGATGAGCGAGCGCTGGAGGCCGGCGGGCTGCGCAACGAGCAGCTGCAGTCCGACGATTCGTGCGGCGCGCTCCGCGACGGCCGAGCTCCGGATCACTTCCATCTCCGCGACGAGGCGATCGATCCGATAGTCGAACGGCGAACCTACCTGCATGCCCTGAATTGGCGCCTGCTGCTGCGGCACGCGCACCGTCGCCGTCGCCTGGAACATGTCCGGCTGGTGCACCGTGCGCCACACGCCGAGTGCCGTGATCACCACGAACACCAGCACGACGATCCACCAGCGACGGCGAACGGCCATCCAGACGCTTCGCAGCGTCAACTCGTTCTCCATGTCGCGTGGCTCGTCGTTTCCCGGCGCGCGCGCCTCCTCGTTGTCAGCCATTGCCGTTTTCTCCCACGTTCCCTGGCAGGTTCACTTGCTCAGTGCCACTGCGAAATTCACGATCGTGAACACTGCAGACAAGCCGCTCAGAACGAATCCCACATTCTCCCGGGTTAAGCCACGCCTCTTCGCGACGATGACCGCGTCGTTGGAGAAAAGGACGATGTTGCCGGAATGACTCCCGCCGAGCGCGGCTTCCATGTCCACTTCATAGGCCTGCCCCTCGCGAAGCACACGCGCTTTGCGCAGATCGGCCCGTTCGGTTCCGCCACCGGCAATGGTGAGGAGTTGGAGCAGCGTCGTACCAGGCTCGACCGCGTAGATGTTCGGGCTCCGCACCTCCCCACCCACCGAGACCCGGATCTGGACGGTGACCGAAAAGCTCGGCTCCTGATACGTCTTCAGCAGCGCGGCATGAATCGCCTGCTCAACCTGCTCCGGGGTAAGTCCGGCAACCCTGAGCCGTCCGATACCCGGCATGGACGCGACGCCGCTGCTGTTGATGACGTACGTTCCGCTACGACCCGGGTCGTTGAACACGACCACCGTGAGGACGTCTCCCTGGCGTACCGTGCCGACCTCCCGCGATGTGGTGTCCACGACGGGCGGAGTGGGCGGAACCGAGTCCTGGGCACCGAGGTTGTGACTCCGCACTGCAAGGCCGAGCAGGCCGAAGCCGATCACGGCAAGGGCTCGACGCACGAGTGGCGGGAAGTCAGGGATAGCGAAACGCATATGTCGCACTCAAGTGAGCTCGGATGTATATGGACCGGGCAGGCGTCGTGTTTCCAGGATTCTGAATCCGTGCCGCCTCGACGCGGACCATGACCGGGAAATCCCAGTGCGCGACCGTCGCGGTCACATCGGCAAGCAGCGCGCGCTGAGCGTACGGACGGTCCGCCGAAACTGTCGGAAAAGACTGACCAGCGTTCCCCACCGCGCCCTCGGCCGGGCGCTTGGAGAGCCGCTGGGCCCCGCGGCGCCACACCCCTACACTCGAGGAGAGGCGCAGGGTCCCTGTCGGCCAGACCTCCGCAGAACCCGTGATTCGGTCCGCATCCGGGCCGAGCTCGCTTCCGAGCGGACGGTCCGCAAACTGATATACGTCGGTGTACAGGCCGCGGAGGTAAGTATAGCTGTCCACGCGCTCGTACTCGATCGCGAGCGCCCCCGGGATCGGAGCCGCCCACCCCTGACGCCCTTCGACCCTCCAGGCGAGCTGGTTCGGAGTCAGCTCCCGATCCGCGTCGATCTGCACGTCGTCAACCAGGAGCTCGGCAGAAAGGAGGCTTCGCCCGAGCCGACCGCGGGCTGAAATGAACACGCCGAGATTGTCGCGCGTTTGGTTGCCTGACCCGTCATTCTGCGTGAGGATATACGGCATGAGCGGGTTCGCGTACCCCAGCTCCAGCGTCCTCGAACCGCGCGACAGGAGCACCGTCTCCCCGGCGGTGAGCTCGAAAGCCCGCGATGGCCGCCACGTGAGCGAATGGGCGACGAGCGATCGGTGGAAACGCTGAGCGGGCGTTCCCGTGGGAAGTTCCCCGCGCACGTCATCGAGCACGACGTCGTCCAGCATGGCGTAGAGCGCGCGACCTTCGAAATGTCTCGTGTCGAGCGCGGCCATCAGTCGGTCGAGCGGCGGGGCGTTCCCCGAGAGCACGAGCGACTCGGTGCCGCGACCAAGCCAGACTTCGCGGTCCCTGCCAATCGACAGCATCAGCGGGCCCGCGGCGCCGGTGAACGTCGCCTCGGTGATGCCGACGGCTCCGGTAGTCGAACGCAGCCGACCCGACCGGATCAAGGGATCGTTTCGAACGTGCGATTGGCCAAACGCCTCGATCACGGCGACGGTGCGCGGTGTGGGAGAGTAACGCCCACGCGCACGCAGCAGCGCCACAGCCGGCGGATCCCCGTCGGCTTTCGGTCGAAGGTCGGATGCGAGGGGCCGAAACTCACCCTTGCCGATCGCCGTGCCGCGGACAGTAACGGCGGCGCCGATACTCACCTCATCGTTAATGGCGCGGCTCGGACCGACTCGCGCAGGAGTGACCATGGTCGTCGGAAGCGATACCGAATCCACGGTTGGATCGAACCGCGCCTCGAGAACCGCCACGAGTGACGGAGCGCACGCCGGATCGGTCTTCGCCAGCCGTATTGCGGCAATGACGCGCTGGACGACGAACGGCCGGTACGCCGAAATGCGAGCCGGCGCGCACCCGCTGCTTTCCAGCCCGTCGAGCAGGACGTAAGCGGGGTCGTGCAATGGCAACGCCAAAGGACCGCGCTGGGCGGCGGCAGGCAATGCAGCCAACATCACGGAGACGACCGCGGGGAGCCATCGCGCAGCGGCGAGGCCTGCCGCGGGACGGCGTACATGTGCAAAAACGGTCTCGGTCGAGATGGCGCGGCCCTCGCGATTCGCGTAACAGGCAGGATGTGAGCGATCGCCCCGCCTACCGCAGTGCATCACGATGTACATCGGCGCGAACGAAGCGACGCTCTTGCGAGCGTGTGACCCTCGTGGCCGACCCATGGCCGCGGGCCCGATAGTGCAAGGCGCAGGCCAACGGACGCAACCCGAGCGGGCACCTAAGCTCGCGCCTCCCTGTCAGTTACCCGAACGACACCGGACGCGCGACGCCCTGCGATACGCGACCGGCTATGCGTGCGCCGAGAGCGCCACGACCCGGGCCCGACCCGGCCTCGTCCGTGCCGTCGCGTTCCGGGTGTCCACCACCAGCGGCGCGTACTCTACCACGAGGTTGTAGTCCACGTCGTCGTGGTCCGTCACGATGACCACCGCGTCGATCTCCTCGAGCGTTTGCCGCGTAAGCGGAACTCCGACGTGCTCAGTGCCTTCCTCGCGGATCCGAGCCACAAAGGGGTCGTGGAACGACACGTGAGCGCCGCGAGCCGCGAGCAACCGCATCACGTCGAGTGCCGGGCTCTCGCGCACGTCCTCGATGTTCTTCTTGTAGGCGACGCCGAGCACGAGAACATGGCTTCCCGAGACGGGCTTCTGCACGTCGTTCAAGGCGCGCGATACTTTCTCGACGACATAGTCGGGCATGCTCGTGTTGATCTCGCTGGCGAGATCGATGAAGCGGGTCTTGTAGTTCAGCGTGCGCATCTTCCACGCGAGGTAGTGCGGATCGAGTGGGATGCAGTGGCCGCCGATGCCGGGGCCGGGGGTGAACTTCATGAAGCCGAACGGCTTCGAGGCAGCAGCATCAATGACCTCCCAGACATCGACGCCGAGCCTATCGCACACCATCGCCATCTCGTTCACGAGGCCGATGTTCACGGAGCGGAAGGTGTTCTCGAGCAGCTTGACGAGCTCGGCGGCCTCCGGCGTGGAGACGGGCACGATCGTGTCGATTGCCGCACCGTAGAGCGCCGCGGCCAGATCGGTGCACGCCGGCGTGATACCGCCGACGACCTTGGGGGTGTTCTTGATGTTGTAGCGGGTGTTGCCCGGATCGACCCGCTCGGGGCTGAACGCGAGGAACGCGTCCGTGCCAATAACCAGCCCGCATGCTTCCAGCTTGGGCTGCATCAGCTCGCGCGTAGTCCCCGGGTACGTCGTGCTCTCGAGCACCGTTAACTGCCCGGGGTGACAGTGGCGCGCGACGGCATCGACCGCCGCCAGCACGTACCGCATATCGGGATCGCGGGTCTTCACCAGCGGTGTCGGCACGGCGATGAGAATGGCGTCAGCCGTTCCCATCGCCGACTCATCCGTCGTCGCGTGGAAGTTCCCGCGCTCCAGCTGCACCTGCAGCTCCGCATCGGAGACGTCGAGAATGTGGGAGCGACCCTTGTTCAGTCCCGCGACGGCCCCCTCGTTGACATCGTAGCCGTCCACCTTGAAGCCGGCGCGCGCAAACTCGAGCGCCAGGGGAAGCCCGACGTAGCCGAGGCCGACGATCACGACGCGGGCGGAGCGATCGTTGATTCGCGAGAGGAACAGGTCTCTCATGATTAGGTCACTGACCGAAGGGGAAGGTGCGGAGAACGTCGTGAGCATTCGTGGACCGGAACGACCTAGGAACCGAAGAAGGAGCGGACGCCCTCGACCACTTCGTCGAGCTGCGTCCGGGTAAGCTCGGGAAAGACGGGAAGCGACAACACCTCGCCGGCCGCGCGCTCGGATTCAACCATGCTGCCCTTCCTGTATCCGAGATACTCGAAGCAGGGCTGGAGATGCAGCGGGAGGGGATAATAAATCGAGTTGCCGATCCCGCGAGCGGTGAGGTGCTTCTGCAGCGCGTCACGGCGCCCCGTGCGGACGGTGTACTGATTGTAGATGCTCTCATTGTTCGCATCGACCGTCACCGGCCGGAGGTCACCGATGCCCACCAGCTCGCGATCGTAGTACACCGCGTTCTCGCGCCGCCGAGCGCTCCAGCCGGCCAGATGGGGCAGCTTTGCGAGAAGGACGGCGGCCTGGAGGGCGTCGAGCCGGCTGTTGTACCCGACCTCGTCGTGGAAATACTGCTTCGCGCCGCCATGCACCCGGATCCGGCGCATGCGGGCGGCGAGGTCGTCGTCCTGCGTGACGATCATGCCGCCATCGCCGTACCCTCCCAGATTCTTGGAGGGGAAAAAGCTGAACGTCCCGATCCGCGGGTATTCGCCCGCCATCCTCCACGTCCCGTCAATCCGACGGCGCGCGCCGATGGACTGCGCGGCATCCTCGATGACGGGGATGGACCCGGCGGCGTCCGCCACGTCCTCGAGCGCCGCCATCTGTCCGAAGAGGTCGACCGGAATTACCGCACGCGTGCGCGGCGTGATCGCTGCCCTCACAGCCTCGGGGCAGATGTTGAGCGTCTCGGGATCGACGTCCACGAACACGGGGGTCGCGCCGACGTTATGGATCGTCCCGGCCGTGGCGAAGAAGGTGAACGGCGTCGTGATGACCTCGTCGCCCCGGCCAATGTCCAGCGCCCGCATCGCAATGAGGAGGGCATCGGTCCCATTGGCACACCCAATGGCGTGGCTGGTCTTCGAGAGCTCGGCGACCGCGCGTTCCAGGCGCTCGACCGGCTCGCCCAGGATGAATTTCTGGCTGTCGACCACCTGCATGAGTGCACCGACGACTTCGTCGCGGATGGTCGCGTGCTGGGCGCGAAGGTCTAGCAGTGGGACAGGCATGATCTTGGTGTGCCGCTCCGAGGCGCGGCCGGTACATGTGAAAACGCCCGCGAGCCGCGGGCGAGGGAAAACTGCCGGTCAACGGCTGCGAAGTCAACGCGGGATTAACCCCCCAATGCGGCGTTCAACTCCGTGCTGGTCGCGACTTTGAAGTCAACGTATGGCGAGCATGCAACGGTTTCAGCGCGCCACCCGCAACGGGAGCGGCACCTCGCGCCCGGTCTTCGCGGATTCGTAGATCCCAAGGATGAGCTCCAGGGATTTGCGGCCGGCGCGACCATCCGTGTCCGGGCTCGCCTCTCCCCGAAGCACCTTCAGGACGTTTCGGTAGTAACCCTCGTGGCCCAGCCCATAGACGTTTGGCGGGTTGGTGTTCGCTCCCTCGACCGTCTTGTCGTCATCGTCGTACTCGGCGAAGATCCAATGCTCGACCTTGTTCACGGCGGTGCCACCGATTTTCACGGTCCCACGCTCGCCGAGGATCGTAATGGAGCCCTCGATGTTCCTAGGGTATGTCAGCATGGTGACCTCGATCGTCCCCAGCGCCCCGGACCGAAATTTCAGCACCGCGACGCCGGTATCCTCCGTCTCGATTCGGCGGGCGAGTGTCGCCGTCTTGGCAATGACGCTCTCCACCGGCCCGACGAGCCACTGGATGAGGTCCACGTAATGCGACGCCTGATTCATGAACGCCCCGCCATCGAACTCCCACGTTCCCCGCCATGGCGCCAGGTCGTAGTACTCCTGCGGGCGCGCCCACCGTACCGTGCAGTTCGCGAGGAAGATTCGACCAAAGCGACCCCGGTCGATCGCGCGCTTCAGCAGTTGGACCGGGGGGTTCAGGCGATTCTGCTTCACCACAAAGAGATGGACGCCGGCGTCATCGCATGCCTTCACGAGAGCGTCAGCCGCATCGAGCGAGATTGCCATCGGCTTCTCGGTGACGACGTGCTTCCCCGCCCTCGCCGCCAGCACTCCCTGGGCGGGATGCAATCCTGATGGTGTCGCAATGGTCACGACGTCGCACGGCGCCTCGCGAAGCATCGACTCGTAGGACCGGAACCACGGAACGCCATGCGCCTCCCCGGCGGCTCGAGCGCGTGACTCATCGGAGTCGCACACCGCGCTGAGCGTCAACCCATCGACGGCGGTGAGGGCATCAAAGTGGTTGCGACTGATTCGGCCGCAGCCCGCCAGCGCCACTCGAAAGTCCGCGCCGCGCGTCTCGACGTCCGGCATCGCGTCGGGCGGAAGCCCGTGGACGCGCCCGGTCACGTCGCGGCGCCAGACTGACGAACGACGTCGCCCGCGCGTTCGTATTCGGTCCCACACGCCGCACAGCCCGTGCGCTGCGGGTCGCCGTCCGACCACTGACGGGGAAGCTGCTCTCCGCATTGGCAGATCCACCCGATCCGGCGGGCGGGCACCCCGGCGACCAGCGCATAGGCCGGCACATCCCGGGTCACAACCGCTCCCGCACCAACGAATGCGAACTCGCCAAGCGTCACCCCGCACACGATGGTCGCGTTCGCGCCGATCGATGAGCCGCGACGGACGAGGGTCCGCTGATACTCGTTGCGCCGCGAGACGTGGCTGCGGGGATTGATGACGTTGGTGAAGACCATCGATGGTCCGCAGAATACGTCGTCCTCGAGCTCGACCCCTTCGTAAACCGAAACGTTGTTCTGGATCTTGACGTTATCGCCGATGCGCGTCCCGTTCATCACGACGACGTTCTGGCCCAGCGAGCACCGGGCTCCAATGACGGCACCCGGCATTACATGGCAGAAATGCCACACGCGCGTGCCCTCTCCGATCGTCGCGCCGGCATCAACGTAGGCCGATTCGTGGACGAACGTGCCGGTCACTCGCCGATGCCCTCGGGCATCTTCGGCTCAACGCCGAGCATCTGATGCCACTCCTGGAGCGACCGGACGGCCGGGAGGCGCGAGCGAAGCGCGAGAATGGCATCACACGCCGCGCTCGCCGCGCTGAGGGTTGTGGTGTATGGAACGTGATGCGCGATGGCGGCTTGTCGCAGCGTGTAGTCATCGCGTTGCGCGTGCTTCCCGAGGGGGGTGTTGATGAGGAGTTGCAACTCCCCATTCACGGCGAGGTCGATGGCATTCGGGCGACCCTCATGGATCTTGTGAATGCGCGTGCTCGGGATGCCCCGGCCGTGAAGGTACCGAGCAGTTCCCGCGGTTGCGAGAATCTTGAACCCAAGCTCATGAAATCGCCGCGCAATCGGCGTTACCGAGGCCTTGTCGTGGTCGTTCACCGTGATGAAGACCCCACCACTCTGCGGCAGGCCGTTGTCCGCGGCGAGCTGCGCCTTCGCAAACGCGGCGCCGAACGAATCCGCGATGCCCATGACTTCACCCGTCGATCGCATTTCGGGACCGAGGATGGGATCGAACTCCCTGAACTTGTTGAAAGGGAAGACGGCCTCCTTGACCGCAACGTACGGCGCGAGAATCTCCTCAGTCACGCCGATGGCGTCGAGCGTTTCGCCAAGCATGAGGCGCGCAGCCACCGCGGCGAGCGGCACCCCGATCGTCTTCGAGACGAACGGGATCGTGCGGCTCGCCCGTGGATTGACCTCGAGCACATAGACGATGCCATTCTTCACCGCGAACTGGACGTTGATGAGGCCGACGACGCCGAGGGCGCGTGCAAGCGCTACGGTATGCGCCCGCATGGTCGCGAGGTCCTCTTCCCCAAGCAGGTACGGTGGCAGCACGCAGGCGGAATCTCCCGAATGGATGCCGGCATCCTCGATGTGCTGCATGATCCCGCCGATCACCACCCGCGTCCCGTCACACAACGCATCGACGTCGGCCTCGTAAGCGTCCTCGAGGAACCGATCGATGAGGACTGGGCGCTCTTCCGAAACGCGTACCGCGCGCGCGAAATAATCGACGAGCGATGGCTCGTCGTACACGATTTCCATTGCGCGGCCGCCCAGAACGTACGAGGGACGGACGAGCACGGGATATCCGACGCGGTTCGCAATGGCGACTGCCTCATCGATGCTCGTCGCCAACCCGTTCGGCGGCTGTTGCACACCCACACGGCGCGCGATCTCATCGAACCGCTCGCGGTCTTCTGCGATGTCGATCGCATTGGGTGACGTCCCGAGGATGCGCACTCCGGCGGCCTCGAGCGGGCGCGTGAGCTTCAGCGGCGTCTGACCGCCAAGCTGCACGATGACGCCCACGGGCTGCTCCCGCTCCACGATCTCGAGCACGTCCTCGAGGGTCAACGGTTCGAAGTACAGCTTGTCCGAGATGTCGAAATCCGTTGAGACCGTCTCGGGATTCGAGTTGATCATGATTGTCTCGTACCCCTGGTCGCGGAGCGCCAGCGCTGCGCGCACGCAGCAGTAGTCGAACTCGACGCCCTGCCCGATCCGGTTCGGGCCGCTCCCCAGGATCACGACGGAACGGCGCCCCGTGCGAGGCGCCTCGCTCTCCTCATCGTAGCTGCTGTACAGGTACGGCGTCGACGACGGAAACTCGCCAGCGCAGGTATCGACCATTTTGTAAGCCGGCCGGATCCCGAACCCCCAGCGACGTGCACGCACTTCGGTCTCCGTTTCCCCACGCAGGTCACCGAGCTGGCGGTCCGAGAACCCCATCCGCTTCATGCGCAGTACCGCCGGAGCATCGACGGCTTTCAGCGCCGAGAACGCAGTCTCGGCAGTGACGAGTTCCTGCATCTGGTCAAGGAACCATGGGTCGATACCCGTGAGCTCGTTGAGCTCGTCGCACGCCATCCCCGCCTGCATCCCGCGTTTGAGCTGGAAGATGCGCTCCGGCGTCGGTTGCCGAAGCGCACCCCTCAGCGATTCCGCCGAGTCGTCGAGGAGACGGTCATCCTGCGGGATCGATCCGATCGCCCAGCCGGGACGGCCCACTTCGAGGGCGCGCAGCGACTTCTGCAGGGCCTCCTTGAACGTGCGGCCGATCGCCATCGACTCACCGACCGACTTCATCTGCGTCGTGAGGCGCGGGTTGGCGTTGGCGAATTTCTCGAACGCGAACCGCGGACACTTCACGACGACGTAGTCGAGCACCGGTTCGAACGACGCCGGCGTGGTCTTCGTGATGTCGTTGACAATCTCATCGAGCCGGTAGCCGACCGCCAGCTTGGTGCCGATGCGCGCGATGGGGAAACCGGTGGCCTTCGACGCCAGTGCCGTCGACCGGGAGACACGCGGATTCATCTCGATGACGAGCATCTCGCCGTCGCGCGGATTCACGGCGAACTGGATGTTGCACCCACCGGCATCGACGCCGACCTTCCGGATCACGGCGACGGCAGCATCGCGCATGAGCTGGTACTCGCGATCGCTCAGCGTCATCGCGGGCGCGACGGTGATGGAGTCGCCGGTATGCACGCCCATTGGATCGATGTTCTCGATGGAGCACACGATGACGACGTTGTCGTCGCGGTCGCGCATGACCTCGAGCTCGAACTCCTTCCAGCCAATCACGCTCTGTTCGATGAGGACCTGACTCGTTGGCGACAGGTCGAGGCCCCGACGGACGATGTCCTCGAACTCCGCGCGATTGTAGGCGATGCCGCCCCCGCTGCCGCCGAGCGTGAAGGATGGGCGGACGATCGACGGATAGCCCGTTACCTCGACGAGCTGCAGCGCTTCTTCCCATGAGTGCGCAATGCCACCCGCGGCCATCTTCAGACCGATCTCCCGCATCGCTTCGCCGAACAGCGCGCGATCCTCCGCCACGCGAATTGCGCGCGCGTCCGCCCCAATGAGCTCGACGCCGTACCGCTCCAGGACACCATTCTCATGCAGCGCCATGGCGACGTTCAGTGCCGTCTGCCCACCCATCGTTGGAAGCAGCGCATCCGGGCGCTCCTTCGCGATGATGAGCTCCACGTACTCCGGCGTCACCGGCTCGATGTACGTCCGGTCGGCGAACTCCGGATCGGTCATGATCGTGGCAGGGTTGGAGTTCACGAGGATGACCTCGTATCCCTCCTCCTTCAGGGCCTTCGCCGCCTGGGTGCCCGAATAGTCGAACTCCGCCCCCTGCCCGATGACGATGGGTCCGGAGCCAATGAGCAGAATGCGGTGAAGGTCACTGCGACGCGGCATGGATCAGTTGGTCAATTGCATGTTCAATCCCGGAGCGTGGGCGCCAACCGGTCGCCGCACGAAGCTTCGCCGAGTCACCAACGAGAACGGGCAGGTCCACAGGACGAATATACTCGGCCACGGGCTCCAGCTCGGCGTCTATACCCACGCGGGCCAGTACGAGGGACGCCAGCTCCCCCACACTCCGACCGATTCCGCTCGAGACGTTGTACGCCTCGCCCGGCGCTCCTCGCTCCGCGAGGAGAAGATACGCCTGGATCACGTCCTCGACGTGAAGGAAATCCCGCACTGGAGTGGTGTTGCCGATCGGGAGTCGCGGACGAGGAGCTCCACGCAGCGCGAGCGCCCGGCGCACGAGGGCCGGTATCAGCAGGTGGCTCGCCTGGCCCGGGCCTGTGTGGTTAAAACTGCGTGTGCACACGACGCGCAATCCGCTCCCCCTCCACATCTGGAGCGCCGCGACCTCCTGGGCTGCCTTTGTCGCGCCGTAGATGCTCAGCGGCTGCTGCGCGGTGGTTTCCACGAGCGGCGCCGGTGAATCGTGCCGGCCGTACTGCTCACCGCTGCCGACGACAAGAACGACCGGATCCAGCGTTCCAGCGCCTCGACGCGCTGCAACCTCGGCCAGGAGTCGGCCGGCGGCGACGACATTGACGTCGTAAGCCTGACCGGGGTCCGCCGTGGCCGCCGGGACGAACGTGACGCCGGCGAGGTGGAAGACGACGTCGGGGCGTGCGACTTCGAGCGCCGTCGCGATCTCCTCGCGCACGCGGAGATCGACCCGCAGCCATGTCACAGCGTGTCGAAGCGCTTCGCGAACAGGCGGGATGCCGCCCGCGTCCACCTCGATCGCGGTGCCGGTGACCGAGTCGCCACGCTCGACCAGTGCGGCGCACAGCCACTGACCGACGAAGCCTGAAGCCCCGGTGACGAGGGCGCGCATCGTCAGCGGGCCGAACGGTGCCGTTCGAGGTCGGCCGCGACCATCATCGTGACGAGCTGTTCGAAGCCTACGGTCGGCGTCCAACCGAGCTCGGTCCGCGCCCGCGACGGGTCCGCCACGAGGAGCTCGACCTCGGCGGGGCGCAGAAAGCGCTCATCCAGCACGACGTGGTCGTGGTAGTCCAGCCCAGCGGCGGCGAAGGCCGTCTCGCAGAGTTGACGAACGGTCCACGTTTCCCCGGTGCCGATGACATAGTCGTCCGGTGTGTCGCGCTGAAGCATGCGCCACATGGCCTCGACGTAGTCGCCGGCAA
>JANPKQ010000195.1:0-12213 GCA_031426115.1 Gemmatimonadaceae bacterium
GGATGAAGCGCACAACCGGCTGCACATCCAGAAGGCGATCATGGCCGTGCTCATGGGCGACGAGCGACTGTAGCCACACCTTCGCTACACAATGACCGGAAAACCCTAATGACTGAGCCAGGAACCCCCGCCCCCGACTTCACCCTCGCCGCCGACGACGGCTCGACCGTCCGCTTGAGCGAGCTTCGCGGTCGCAACGTCGTTCTCTTCTTCTATCCGAAGGACGACACCCCCGGCTGCACGATCGAAGCCGAGGAGTTTCGCGATGCCCACGACCGCTTCGAGGCCATCGACACCGTCGTCCTCGGCATCAGCCCCGATGGCGTCGCCAGCCACCAGAAGTTCCGGAAGAAGTTCGGGCTTCCGTATCGACTGCTCGCCGACGAAGGCCACGCGACCGCCGAGGCGTACCAGGTGTGGAAGGAAAAGTCGATGTACGGGCGGAAATACATGGGCGTCGAGCGGAGCACCTTCGTCATCGGCAAGGACGGCACGATCGCGCATGCCTTCCGGAAGGTGAAGCCCGAGGGGCACGCAGATGAGGTGGGAGAAGCGGTGTCGATGCTCGACTGACGGCGGCATGGCTTCTGCCTCGGTGACGGGCAAGACATTTCCCCTTTACCGAGACCCCGATGTCCAAGCCTGCCGCCGACCGCGATCGACCCGAGCCCGTCCCGACCACCAAGAAGCTCGAGGATCTGTACGGCCTCATCGAGAAGATCGAGACCGCCCTCTTCACGACCCGCCGCCCCGACGGCCATCTCGTCACCCGTCCCATGGCGACCCAGAAGCGCGTCAACGCCGCCGATCTCTGGTTTGTCACCGACATCGAGTCCCACAAGCTCGATGAGCTGGAGAACGATCCGCACGTCAACGTCGCGTACTACAACAGCAAGTCGCGCGAGTGGGTATCGGTCAGCGGCACGGCGCGCATCACCCAAGACCCGGCAAAGATTCGCGAGCTGTATGCGAAGGACTGGAAGGCCTGGTTCGGCGATGAAGGTGGAGAGCGCAATGGAGAGCCCGGCGATCCGCGCTTCGCGCTCATCTTCGTCGATGCGCACTCCGTCACCTACATGAAGAACGACAAGCCGCGCCCCGTCATCCTCTTCGAGGTGGCGAAGGGGATCGCGACCGGCAGCTTCCCTGACGTTGGGAGCCTTCGCCACCTGAATCGGAACGAGCTCGGAGGTGAGAGCGGCGCCGACATGCGGTGACCTGCGCGTCCCCGCGCACGCGCATCGTGCGCGGGGTTGCAAAGGAGCGAAAGCCCGATTAAGGACCGTGTCATGACAGACGCCGTCCCGGGCTCGACCGAGAGCTCCACCCCAGAGCTCCTGTACCTGGTCCACGGCGACCCGGGCGATCTCGCGGGTGCGCTAGCCGGCCTGCGCGCAGCCGATGTCGCGGAGGCGCTGAACTACCTGCACGACCGCGCCCCCGATGCGGCGGGCAAGGTCCTCGCCGCGCTTCCCTTCGAGCTCGCCGTGCAGGTGCTCGACGAGCCCGAGCTCGAGGGGCGCGACGCGCTCTTCCCACAACTCGATGCGCGCGTCGGCGCCCAGCTCATCGAGGCGATGTCGGCCGATCAGCAGGCAGATCTCTGGCGGGAGTTGCCCGACGCCGACCGGGCGCGCTTTCTCCCCGGCCTCTCGCGCGAGACACGCCGCGGCCTCGACCTCCTCCTCGCCTATCCCGAGACATCCGCCGGCGGCATCATGACGACGGAGTTCGTCGGCCTGCCGGGATCATGGAGCGTCGAGCAGGCGCTTCAGCATGTGAGCCGCGTCGGTGGCGCGAAGGAGACGGTCTACGCGATCTACATTCTGGAGCCCGATAGTCAGCGACTGACCCACGTCGTCTCGCTCCGTGAGCTGATCAGCGCTCATCGCGCGCGCCGCGTCGCCGACGTCGGCGACACGCGCAAGCCGATCTCCGTCGGCCCGCTGGTGGATCGCGAGGAAGTCGCGCGCCTCATCGAGAAGTACAACCTCCTCGCGGTCCCGGTCGTCGACAACGCGGGTCACATGCTTGGCATCGTCACCGTCGATGACGTCATCGATGCCATTGTCGCCGAGCAGACGGAGGACGTCCACAAGTTCGCAGGCATGGAGGCGCTCGAGGAGCCGTACATGGAAGTCGGCGTTCTCCGCATGCTGAAGAAGCGCGCCGGCTGGCTCATGGCGCTCTTCATCGGCGAGATGCTTACGGCGAGCGCGCTCGGTCGGTACGAGGCCGAGATCGATCGCGCGGTGATCCTCGCGCTGTTCATCCCGCTCATCATCTCGGCCGGCGGCAACTCGGGGGGCCAGTCCACGTCGCTCATCATCCGCGCGATGGCGCTGCGCGAGGTCACCCTGCGCGACTGGTGGCGCGTCGCCCTCCGCGACCTGCCGACGAGCCTCGCGCTCGGCGCCATCCTCGGCACGCTGGCGGTGACGAGAATCCTCGTGTGGCAGCACGCGGGCTGGTCGGAATACGGCGAGCACTACGGCCTGCTCGCCGCGACGGTCGGTTCCTCGGTGTTCGGCGTCGTGGCCTTCGGCAGCCTCATGGGCTCCATGCTGCCCTTCCTCATCCGCCGCCTCGGCCTCGACCCTGCCACGGCGTCCGCACCCTTCGTCGCGACGCTCGTCGATCTCGCCGGCATCATCATCTACTTCACGATCGCGACGCTGCTGCTGACTGGAACGCTGCTCTAGGGATCGCGCGCGAAATTCCGTGCATGGCGAGTTCTTCCTGTCTACACTCGGCCCGAGACGTTGAGCGCGTCAGCCATGCGCAGCATCCGGGGTTCACGCAGCCGTTTCGACGCCCTCCGCGACGGCGGTGGACTGCGATGCCGCGCGCCCGCGACGCCGACCGCGCCGGTCCGCGAGGAAGGTGTCCAGCAGGAGCAACACGATCGCTGGAAAGAGGAAATACTGATAGCGCGGCGTCCGCTCGCGTCCCGCCGCAGCAGCGCGTCCTGTCGCGCGCAGACCTGAGAGCGCTCGCTGGATCTTCGCCGCCTTGTCCGTCTCCGCGGCGTCGATGAACGTTCCCTGGGCAGCATCGGCCGCGGCCCGCAGGTTTGCCGGGGAGTATCGAGTCGTGACGACCTGGCCATTCTCATCGCGATGCGACTCGACTCGACCGCCGATCGTTTCCGGGATCGTCGCCCCCGCCTCGGTGCCGAACCCCACGACGACCAGTGCAATCCCCGCTTCGCGCGCGGCGGTCGCTGCGGTCGTGATCTCTTCGACGGGCTCGTGGGCCTCACCGTCGCTCATCAGCACGATCGCGCGGTCGCTCCCCGACTTCGACGCCTCGAGCAGCGACACTCCCTGTCGAATCGTGCGGGCGAGCGACGTTCCCGGCTGTCCAACGACCGATGGATCGAGGTTGTCGAGGAACAGGTTTAGCGCGCCGGCGTCGACCGTGAGCGGAGTCAGGATGTAACTCCGGCCGGCAAACGCGAGGACCGCGACGCGATCGGCGCCCGCGATCGCGCGAAGCCGCCTGACTTCCTGCTTCATCAGTTCGAGGCGACTTGGGCGCACGTCCTGCGCAAGCATCGAGAGCGAGGCGTCGAGCGCGAGGACAATGTCCACGCCCTGACCGCGCACCATCACTCGCTCGAACCCCCAGCGAGGCCCGGCCAGTGCCGCCCCGGCGAGTGCGCCCGCCAACCCGAGCAGAGCGACGCGCAGCCATGGTCCGCCAAGGGTGGCCCACGGAACCAGTCGCGCGACCATCGTTGCTCCGCCGAGGCGTCCGAGCCGGGCCTTGCGCCGTCGTGACGCGAGCAGGGTTAGTCCCCCGAGGATAAGCGGAAGGAGGATGATCAGCGGGAGCAGCCACGGACGCTCGAACGCGTCGGTCACGGCAGCGGACCTCGCCACGCCCAGAGTCCGAGCTCCAACAGAAGGCCCAGCACCGAGAGCCCGATCAACCAGTGAAACAGCTCCGTATAGCGCGTGTACACACGCGTGGTGATCGGCACGCGCTCGAGACGATCGATCTCCTCGGTGACGCGCGCGAGGGATGCCGCATCGGTCGCGCGGAAGTACCGCCCGCCAGTCGCCTCCGAGATCTCCGTCAGCATCTCGTCATCGATCTCCACCGGCCGCATCTCGTACCTGAGGCCGAAGGCTCCGCGTCCCACGGGCGTCGGCGCCATGCCGCGACTGCCGACGCCGATCGCGTAGATCTTGATGCCGAACGCTCCCGCAGCGGCAGCCGCCGTCCGCGGATCGATCGTGCCGCGGTTGTTCACGCCGTCCGTCAGGATGAGGAGCACCCGGGATGAGCCCGGCGCATCGCGCAGGCGGTTCGCGGCGGTCGCGATGGCGGTGCCGATCGCCGTGCCATCCTCGAGCTGGCCTGGCTGCAGGTTGTCCACGGCCGCTCGGACGACCGCGTAGTCCGTCGTGAGCGGCACCTGCGTGAGCGCCTCCCCGGAAAAGGCGACGAGCCCGATCCGGTCGCTCTTCCGCATGCTGACGAACTGTGACACACGATCGCGCGCAGCCTCGAGCCGGTTCTGCGGCGGGAAATCCTGGGCGAGCATCGACGTCGAGATGTCGAAGGCGATGACGATGTTGATCCCTTCACTCCGGACTTCCTCGTTCCGTCCGGCAGAGCGTGGCCGCGCGGCGGCAATGATCGCGGCGCCGAGCACCACATTGCGAAGGACGAACAGCGCGCGCGAGATCCATCGCCCGTTGCGCGGCGCCTTCGCCAACGCGCCGACCCGCGAGAACACGATCGCCGATGGGCGCCGTCGCCTGCGCCAGAGCCACCAGGCCGGCAGGATGAGGAGCAGGGGAAGTACCCACGGGCTCGCGAAGCCGATGTGGAGGTTCATCATCCGGAATCTATCACCCCCGACGGCGGAACGTTCCGCGAGCGGGCACCCCCGAGATCACGGGCGCAGGACGAGGTACACCTGGAGTGCTCCGATCCCCAGCAGAACGACCCCGGCGGCGACGAACTCGTGCGACCGCTCCACCGATACGCGCGCCAGCGTCCGCACGCCAATGCTCGGCACCGTGAGATTGATGAGCCCCTTCAGCACCTGGGCCCACCCGACGACGGTGAGGACGGTCGGAAGCCCCGTCCACACGTTGTGGAAGGCGACGATGATCGAGCCGACGAGAAGGCTCAGCATCGCGTTCGCGAACACGCCCGCGTGGCCCTTTGCGCGAAGTGCGATGAAGAACTCCGACCACGCGCGCGGCTGGAGAATGTGCGACAGCGCGATGACGATGAAGTTCACCGCGGCGAAGATCTGGATCGCTCGCTGCATCGGGTAGCCTCGTGTTGTTGTGCCGCGCCGCCCTTCAGGGGCCTCACCCTGTTCGGTGGCCCTCCTGAACCTACAGCCAGCGGCGCGACTTGAGGAACGTGACGAGTCCGAGCCCGATCGAGAACTGGATCACGACGAGGATCCAGAACCCGTACGGGTTGTTCGCAAGCGGAATGTTCTGGAAGTTCATTCCATAGATGCCGGCGACCACGACGAACGGGACGCTCATCGTCGCCACCACCGACAATCCCTTCGTCACCATCCCCAACCGGTTCGACACCTGGGTGAGATAGCTGTCGAGGGTGCTGCTGAGGAGCTCGCGATAGTTGTCGAGCGAGTCGTTGATGCGCAGCATGTGGTCGTACACGTCGCGGAAGTACACCTGCGTTTCCGGCGGCACGAACGGCGTCGGCCGATTTGTCAGGATGTTGAACACCTCCCGTTGCGGCGCGAGATACTTCCGCAGAGTGATGACCATCCGCTTCACCGTGAAGATCTCGTGCAGCACCGAGTCATCGAACGAGCCGAACACCCGCGCCTCGAGACTGTCGATGAAGTCGTCGAGCTGGTCCACGACGGGGAAGTACGCATCGATTGCCGTATCGAGCACCATGTGTCCAAGCCGTGCCGGACCGCGCTGCAGCATGTCCGGGTTGCGGACCACGAGGTTTTCCACCGCGGCGACGCTGCGTGACGGCTCCGCATGCACCGTTACCAGATAATTGCGGCCGATGAACAGGTTGAGGTTGAACGTCTCGAGGTCGTACGGATCCGGTGTCGTCTCGCAGAAGCGCACGACGCGCACGACGATGAAGAGGTAGTCCGGATACTCCTCGACCTTTACCCGTGATGCCGGACTGGTACTGTCTTCTATGGAAAGGGGGTGGAAGTTGAAGATCTTCTCGAGGACCGCGAGCTGGTGCCGGTTCGTGCTGTCGATGTCCACCCAGAGGTTGGCCCCGGGTTGCCGAAGCGCCGCGTGCAGCTCCCTGGGATTGAGGTCGCGCTTCAGCTTTCCGTCGGGATCGCGGAAATAGCTGCGCGGAATGCCCTGGTCCCGCACCGGTTCAGGCGCGGGTGCGTTCGTGGTCTCGGGCGATCTCAGGGGAACGGTCATCGTCGGGAGCTCATGGGTCGTCGGCTCGCGCGCCGCAGCGAGCACGAAGCGAAGATGGCGTGCCGCGCTCGATGACGACAGGCCCGCCAACAGCCAGACGAGTCGCCCCGCGTTCGGCCACGGGACGGAGAGGAGCCGGTACCGTTGGCGTCAGTCGCCGGCGCGGTCAGCAGGGGCATCGGGCTCGTCGTGGTCCTCTGGTTGCCGAACCCGAACGAGCACCTGGTTCGAGTGCCCCGCCACGAGAGTGACGCCGACCTGGTGGTCACCCGGGGCCAGCGTGATGGCGATGCGGTCGCGGTCTGCCAGCCGCAGCCCCGGGGCCGTACTCGTGCTGTCCGGGACCGCGGTGAGGGCGCGCCAATCGAGCGGCTGTCCATCGACCGTCAGCCCGACGACGTAGCGGAGCGTGTCGGGGGCCCCTGCGGGGACCACCAGGCGCAACTCGACCATCGCGTTGCCACCGCTCACGGTCGCGGTGACGCTGGAGCCGCTCGACAGCGCCCACCACCGCTGGCTCTTGCCGCCCGTTTCGACGCGGACCCCCTCTACGCCGGCGAGCTGCACCGTCTCCCACTCGATGCGGTCGGCACCGACGGTCGTCTTCGCGGCCCATCCACCCACTGCGAGCGCGATGGCAACGACTCCGGCGGCAAGCCAGCGCGTCCGTCGCCAATACACCTGCGTGCGCCAGCGCCCCTTCCAGATCGCCGGCCACACCTCGCGTCGCGCGACATCCAGATCGTAGGGAAAGTCGATCTCGGCCCACGGAAAGCCCGCGACGTTGACGCCGTAGACGTTCACCTGGGAACAGACGGACCGCGTGGCCTCGATCACCCATGCGTTCTCGTGTCCATCACGCACGAGCGCATCGGCCGTCTTCATCATGGCCGCCGACCCATCCGCCTCGAACTTCAGCATGCCAAGGCTTTCCCCACGCGCCGAGACGGCGGGAAGATCCTTGCCGATGTCGACGACCCGCCTCTGCTTGACTGCGACTTTCGTCTGCTCCCGGCCGCGCGACGATGTCGAGTCGAAGGCGATCACATTCCCCGGATCCTCGAGCACGCGAGCCAGGATCTCCGGATCGAACAGCAGGTCGCAGTTCAGCAGGACGAACGGTCCCTTGACCCACTCGCGTGTCAGCCAGAGCGAGTACAGACTGTTCGTTTCAGCGAACCGATCGTTGAGCGTCACTTCCGCGCGGTCGCCGATCATCTTCTGGACCTCATCCGCCTCGTGGCCGATGACCACCATCACCGGACCGACGCCGTGATCGGCGAGCGCCTCGAGCTGGTGATGGATCAGGGGACGGCCGCCGATCTCGACGAGCGCCTTGGACTTTCCACCGGTCAACGCCTTGAGTCGGCTGCCGAACCCGGCGGCCAGGATGACGGCCTGCATGTCAGGACTCCCGTGAAACGAGGGGATCCGCCGCCGGGAGGCGACGGGAGGGCGAATCGAGATACAGGCGCGTCGGTCCGGCGAAGGTCAGCCTGCCCCGGTCGAGCGCGAGCACCCAGTCGAGCTGTGGGACGAGCGAGGGATCGTGGGCGACCCAGAACGCGGTGCGTCCCCGTGTGCGCTCGAGAAGGAGCGTCGTGATCTCCGCCGCGGCTTCGGGATCGAGGCCGGCAGTGGGCTCGTCGAGGAGCCATAGTCGCCCGTCGCGGAGCAGCGCACGCGCGAGACTGATTCGTTGGCGCTCGCCTCCCGAGAGCAGCGAGCCGCCACGTCGAATGACGGTGTCGTAGCCCGACGGCAGGCGCTCGATGATGGCGTCGGCCCGTGCGGCAGCGACAGCGTCCCGGATCCGCTCGGGAGACGCATCGGCAATCCCGAGCGTGATGTTCTCGCGCACCGTGAGCCCCGCGAGCACCCCGTTCTGGAAGACCACGCTCATCTGCTGGCGAAGCCGGCCGATCGCGTGGTCGGCGAGGGCACGTCCGTCGATCGTGATGACGCCGCTCGACGCATCGCTCAGGCCGAGGACGAGGCGGAGGAGTGACGACTTGCCCGCGCCGTTCCCGCCGATGACGGCGACGCGCACGCCCGCGGGAAGCTGGAAGGTGACATCTTCCAGCGCCCACTTTCTCCCGAGCCGTGAGCGCTTCGGAGCCTTCGCGAAGACGTCCGCGAACTCGACCGAGCCGGCGAGCGGTGGTTCGACGACGCCCTCCGGATCCTCCGGCGGCGCCTCGCGCTCGGCGATCTCGGCCAGGCGCTCGGCGCAGGCCTGAGTGCGCCCGAGCCGCGCCGTCTGCGCGGCGAATGCGGCCAGCGGTGCGCGCAACGCGACCGCGTAATGGAAGAAGAGAACGAGGTCACCCGCCGTGAGGCGGCCCGCCAGGACCCCGCGGACGCCAAGCGCGAGCGCACAGGTCGTCGTCACGGCGAGAAGGATATCCACACGCAACGTGAGACCCGCGGCAAGCCGGCGGACCTTCTGCTCACCGCTGAGACTGCGATCGTTGCGCCGCTGGAATGCGCGCCGCACCCCGCCGCCAAGCGCGCCGAAGGCCTGAAGCTCGCGCACGCTCCCCAGATCGTCAGCCACCAGCGAGGCGAGCTTTCCTTCCTTGCGCCGTTGGGTCCGCGCGGCGCGAACGATCCGGCGTCCGCGCCCCCGCATGGCGAGAAACGCGAGTCCGCCGCCCGCCGCAAAGATGAGTCCGAGCGGAGGGTCCAGCCAGAGGAGGACCGCGAGCGTCGCCGCGAACAGCGCGAGTGTCTGCACGACGGCGAGGAGCACGCCGACGAGCCCGCGGCGCAGGCGCGATGTGTCGTACACGACCCGGGTGAGCAGCTCGCCGACGTCCCGCGATTCGTGGAACGCCAGAGGCTGGCGCAATACGTGATCGAAGAGCGCGGCGCGGAAGCGGAAGAGCACGCGATTCGCGGCGCCCGAGAGCAGCATCGTCTGGCCGAATTCCGCCGCGGCGCCGACGAGGGCGAGGACGATGAACAGCATCCCCAGCGCGATCAACGCATGCCCCGGCAGGGCGCCCACCCACGACGGGACGGATCCCGTGCCGCTCAGGAAATCCAGTGCCCATTTGAGGGGCCATGGACGCAGCACATGAAGCGCGACGATGACGAGGCCGAGGAGCGCGCCCGTGATGAGGCGCGTTCCCTCGCCGGTGGCATACGGCCGAAGGATCGCGGTCGTACGACGCAGCCCCGTCATCATGCGAAGTTGGCCCACGTCAGGCCGAGTGCGATGCGCCGAGTCGTTCCCTGATCCATGCCACCGCGTTATCGGTGGCACGACCCGGCGTGTAGAACAGGTCACGCGCCATTGCGCGCCGTACGTCGCCTCCGCGGCGCGGGTGAGCGAGCGCCTCGCCCACCGCGTCGACCGCCTCGTCCGGCCACCGCACGGTCTCGCCACCCTTTCGGCCCCAGGTGTCCAGATCGAGCGCGACCCCCTTCTTCTGCATCGCGGCGAGAAGCTGCGGGACGTCCAGAAACACCATCGGCCGGTCGAGAAGCGAGTACTCGTTCGAGACCGACGACGCGTCCGAGACCAGCAGGTCCGCGGCGTATAGAAGCGGAACGATGTCGAGGTCCTTCACCACCTTCGTGTGCATGTCGCAGAGCGGCCGAAGGCGAGCCGGCCAGTCAACGATCCCGCGGTCACGCGGATGGTCGTGAAGCTTGATCATGATGTCGTACCGATTCGTCGCCCTGAGACGCTCGATCACCGCCTCGCCCGTGTGCTCGAGCGAGTTGTCCTTCTGGCCCGTCGGCGCATAGAGAATCACCGGCCGGCGCCCCGAGAAGCCAAGGCGCTTCAGGATGGCCCGCCGGTCGAGCGAGCCATCGACGAGACGATCGAGCTTGGGAAATCCGACGTTTACCAGCCGCGGGTCGGTTTCCCGCAGCATCTGCTTCCCGGTGAACAGCCGGCGCATGTACGGGCCAACGATGAACAGCCGGTCGTAGACGAGCACGTCACGGCGCACCGCCATGTTCCGGAACGAGACGCCATGGAAGAGCTGGATACGCTCCTTGTCCTCGCGCGGAAAATAGCCGGACACGTGAGCGCAGAACACGAGGTCGAACGTGCGCCGCCGCATCTCGTCGAGCTCGATCACGCGCTCGCGCGGGACTCGGAAGGGAGCGTAGAGCTGGCGCGCCGTCATCGCCCCGGTGCCGTCGATTCCCGGCTCACGACCACCGGAGAGCCAGACCTCGACGCCTCGCATGCGGCGCAACCGCTCGTAAATCGGCTTGAAGCAGAGGAAATGCACTGGCGCGTAGCCCGCAAATACGATGCGCGAGACGTCGCGCCGCGCCGGTACACGGCGCTGCATCAGCGAAGCACCACGTACAGGTCGCAGGCCGCGGCGCCGACAGGTGTCTTTTCGGTCATTCTCACGACGACGTGTTTCGTCCAGTCACTGTGCTTTCGCGAGATCTTGCACTGCGCGGCGTTCGACTCGACGACCCACATCGTGAACCGCCGCTCGGCGCGCTTGTCGCACCGCTTCGCCGACGCATCCGCCTTGCCACAGGGCCTGATGACGCGCCCGTTGGGAATCGCCACCGAGCAGCGACGTGACTTGACGTCGGCCACCGCGGTGATCCGGCAATGCACCGTGTCAGCCACGATCGGCGACGGCGCGGGCACGACCGGCATGCCCGTGGAGAGAAACAGCGCGAACAGTGTATTCAGCATGGAAGACCCTCGAGCAAGGTTGATCGTTCGGACGGCGCGCTGCGCCGGGAAGAATGCGTCCTAGAAGCGGTAGCCGACCCGGAGGCCGACGCTGTGTCGGGAGTAGTCATCGATTTCGCCCGTGGATCCGAAATCGCGCTCGCGGTTGAGGCTCTGCGACGCAATCCCCACGTTGATCCCGAGGGTGAGCCGGCGCGAGACCGCTGTCGAGAGCTCGACGGCAAGCCGATTGCGCGCGTCGCTGCGCCCATTGTACGAGACGTCCAGCGGCTCGCCCGAACCATAGCTCCGCCGGCGGTGCTCCAGCTGTGCGCCCACGTCGGTGCGACCGGTCAGCTCGACCCGCCCGCCGACGATCACAACGTGCTCCACGCGGGATCGGTCCACGCGCTGAACGCTCCGGACGTCGATATCGGTCGTCCGGCCGTTGCCGTTCAGGTCCGCACCGACTGCCTGCTCATCCAGCAGGAGGACCTCGTCCGTCGGTGATGCCGAGAGGATGCCGAGCTCGTAGCCCAACTCCACCTTTACCCGGCGCGAGAGGTCGCTGAGGAGGGCGACCTTCGCCGTCGGCCCCGCGAGGTCGCGCCCCGCGAAGGGCGCCTCGAAGGTGCGGGCGTAGTATCCGGCGCCGAGACGGACCGCCGCCCCGAATGGGCTCCGCTTTGTCGACTCGTCGAGGCGGCGACGGTAGTCTGCCGTGAACTCCGTCTCACCGTACGTTCCGCGTCTGTACGACCGCTCGGCCGGGACGATACTGCCGTTTCCATCGATGTCGGTGGCGTCGGCGAGGTAGTTCCGAGCGAAGTAGCTCGGGGTCATCCGCGCGCGGAGCCGCACTTCGTTGCCGTGACCGAGCGACTGCTCGAGGTCGAGCTTGAAGGTCGCGTTGCGACGGTCGGCGTTCTCCGCGTAGTACTCGTAGCGCACGCCGGGGGTCATGACGAACGCCCTTCCCGACATGCCCGGCCCCTGGATGGCGAGCTCGGCGTCAATCGTCGTGATGATGTCTGCCGCGCTCCGCATCCCCGCGTACCGGCCGCTCGCCATGCTTGCCGCGCCTGAGGCCCCGACGTCGTCCTTCTTCGACTCCGAAACGAGGAAGACGTTGTCGTCTCGCTCGGA
>JANPKQ010000196.1:0-23283 GCA_031426115.1 Gemmatimonadaceae bacterium
CATGCGCTGGCGCTCGAAGCCTGGACGCAACTGCGCCAGCGCCACCCGCTCGCCTTCGCAACCGTGGCAGCCGACTACGCGGCCAGCGCAGCCGCGCTCGAGTTTATCATCGCCCGCTCGGCACCGAGCGAACACGTGAGGAAGGGCATGTCCACGATGAGCATCGCGCGCGTCACTCCGCGCCGCGCCGCGGCCCCGTGGTAGATCATCTGCTCGAGTGTCACCGGCACGGTCGAATCGAGCCCGCCCACCACCATGCCAAGCGAGTCCCCGACGAGCACGGCATCCACGCCGGCCTCGTCGGAGAGGCGCGCGAACAGCGCATCGTACGCAGCGACGACGGTGAGGGCGTCGCCGGACGTCTTGCGCGCGAGGAAATCCCGTACGCCGATGCGCTTCTCGGGGCCCGGTGCGGCGCTCACGCCGACACTCGAACCTGCGCGAGCTCGCGCTGCCAGAAGTCGCGCGCCTCGAGCTCCGGATGCGGGACGGTCAGCCCAGGCGCGGTGACGGCGCGGCCTTCAATGAGCACGATGTCCACATCCAGCGTGCGAGGCGCCCAGCGGACCCCACGCACGCGTCCGCGGGCGCGTTCGATCTCGTGCAGCGCTGCGAGGAGCGGCTGGGGTTCGAGTGTGGTCTCGATGGCGAGCATCTGATTCAGATAGGGCGTCTGCGGGATCGGGCCGATGGGGGCCGTCTCCTCGATGTCCGAAGCGGCGAGGATGCGCGTGCCGCGGAGACGGGCGATTTCCTCACGCGCAAAGCGCAGGTGCTCGTCGCGTGCGCCGAGGTTGGATCCAAGGGCGAGGTACACGACGTCAGCCATCTCGATCGCGTTCGACCGCGACCTCGGCGAACGCGAGCGGCCCCGGCAGCGCGACATGGGGCTTTCGTGCGGCCACGCGAGCGCGGGCAACCGGCGCCAGGGCGAGCGCCGCCCCGACGGCGCGATCCACGAGATCCTCGAGATACCCGATTGGCGAGCGCGCAACCGTCTCGGCCATGGCGACGTACAAGTCGCGGTAGTCGAGCGGCGCCGCCGGGTCAGTGCCCTTCCGATCGACCAGCCACACCGTGACGTCCATCTCGAGGGGCTGCGGGTGCTCCTGTTCGTGCGGAAGCACGCCGACGAGCGCGTGAAATCGCATTCCCTGCAGAGTGATCGAGCGATGGTTCGGCACGGCGGGAACGTAGAGGCCGCGCGGGCCCTGTGTCAAATGACACACGCGTGCCCGGTGTCGCTCAGTCGGTCACCGGACGCTCGTGATTCTCCGCGTAAGGTCTCCCAGATACGTCGCGACCTTTCTCAACTCGGTCGTTGCACCCTCGAGGCCGCGCAGGGCAGCGGCCTGCTCCTTGGCGGAGGAGGTCACGATCTCGGCGCCGGACTTGTTGCGGAGCGAGATCTCCGCAATGCGCGCGACGCGTTCGCGGAGCCGCGCGAACTCGGCCTCCTGCTCGCGCGATGTGAGCGCAATCCGCCGCGAGCTGCCGTAACTCGTGGCGGTCGTCTCGAGGATGAGGTCGAGTGCTCCGAGCGCGGCGGCGGACAGGCCCTCCACGTCGCTCACCATCGCCTCGCCGCGATCCATCTGCTGGGCCGCCTTGCGCATCTGGTCATCGAAGCCCGTGACGAGGTCGCCGGCTTCGTCCGAGGCCCGCGCGCTCTGCTCGGCGAGCTTGCGGACCTCGTCCGCAACGACGGCAAACCCCTTTCCGTGCTCCCCGGCGCGCGCAGCCTCGATCGCGGCGTTCAATGCGAGGAGGTTCGTCTGCTCGGCAATCTCCCGGATGACCGCGATGAACTCCGTAATGCGGCGCGTCGTCCGGGCGAGGGCACCGATCTGTCCGGCGCTCTCGCTGACAAACCCTTTTGCCGCGACCAGTCGCTCGATGGCCGTCGCGATCGTATCGCGATGCTCCTCGGCGATCTCGGTGGCACGCTGGCTGGCCACCGCCGCCTCGCCACCGTCGCGAGCGACGTCCACCGTTGCCTTGTGCAGCGACTCGGTCATCTCGAGGCTGCGACCGACCTGCTCGCTCTCCTCCGCGATGCCGCGCGTGATGTCCGCGATGTTGCGCGCCACGGCCTCGCCGCCGCCCCGCAACGCGCGCGCGGATTCGTTGAGGGTATCGAGCTGGCTGGTGACCCGCGCGACTGCTTCGATCAGCGGCTGGCGCAGGTCGTGAATGTGGAGAGTCGTGGCGAGCTGGGTCGCGAAGCGCTTGATGAGGGCGACTTCCTTCTCGCCGTAGGTCGCGCGCTTGTGATGCTCCATCTCGAGCAGCCCGACGTTCCGCTCGCCGAATCGCAGCGGGATGACGACGAAGCTCAGCGCTTCGGGCCGGGGGTTGAGCACTCGCGAATCGCGGGTGGCGTCGGTGACGGCGATGGCGCGCCCACCATCGAGCGCCATCGCCCGGAGATTCGCGCCCTCCTCACCCGGCATGCGCGGCTCGGCGAGCAGCCCCTCTCCCGTGCGGTAGACGAGGCGAAGGCCGTCACCCTGGAGCCTCCACAGGCGAAGGTCCTGCCAGTCCACAAGCCGATGTGCAAGGCGCTCGATGCGCTCGAAGGCGACGCCAAGGCTGACGTCCGACGAGACGACCTGCTCCATCGCATGAATGTTGTTCAGCTCCTCCGCGGCGATCGACTCGGAGAGGATCCGCTTCAGCAGCCAGCCCGCGAAGATGAGCAGGATGCTGATGACGGCCCAACCAGCCGGCGGCAGGTACACGATGGAGATCGCGATGATCGCGACCGCGACGGTGCTCGCGCCGAATCCGATGACCTCATACCGGATGATGAGTGACTTCTCTTCCTCGCCGAGCTTGTCGCGGTACAGGAGCGTGAAGTACTGGAGCGCCCGGCTGAGGACGAAATAACTGAAGATGAGGACGATCGCCGAGACGAGCGAATCCGCGGAGAGCGTGTTGCCGGCGTTCGTCGAGATCGAGACAAAGGCATAGAGACCGTAGGCCGAGAACAGCGCGAGCGTTTCGCGGCCGGCGTTGATCCAGGCGGCGTTGGCCGGCTTCTGGTGGTAGAGCCAGTCAACGAGCAGGATGCCGAGGAAGAGCCCTGTTGCAGCCGCCGGAGCGCCGAGGATCAGGGCGCCACCGGTGGCGGTGACGCCGATGAGATTGAGCGTCGAGTACTTCGTTAGCGGGATCTGGAAGGCGCGGACTCCAGCCGTGCAGATCATCACGATCAGGAGGCCCGCCGAGTGCTCCGTCCAGTCGAGTCCCGAGATCAGGGCGGCGAAGAGGATCAGCGTGCCGAGGACTGCGAGCGTCGCGCCGTACGACTGGAGAAGCTTCCCCGAGTTAAATGGCATCGATGGCGGCGCGCAGGCCGCGGACGAGATGGAGCGCGGAGTCGACGCTGGTCTCCGCGGCGCGCACGAGCGCGCTGCCGACCACGACGCCGTCGGCGAGACGCGCAATCGTCGCAGCCTGTTCCGGCTTGGATATGCCGAACCCGACACAGACTGGAAGGTCGGTGACGCTGCGCAACAGCGTCACCGTGGCGGGCAGATCGGCGGCAATGTCGCTGCGCTCCCCGGTGACACCGAGCCGGCTGATGAGGTAGACGAATCCGCGACCGTGTCGCGCGATGTCGGCCATCCGCGAGCGTGGCGTTGTCGGGGCGACGAGGCGGACGTAGTCGAGCGGGCCGTTCGCGAAGCGGGTTTCGAGTGCCAGGTCAGCGCCGAGCGGGAGATCGGTGATGAGCAGGCCGTGCGCGCCAGCGGCCGACGCACGACTCAGCGCGTCGGGACCCGCGGCGATGATCGGGTTCAGGTAGCTGAAGAGCACGACCGGGCACGCGACGGCTGCCTCGCGGATGAGGTCGAGCGTCCGGTTGAAGGTCATCCCTCCCTCGAGCGCGTGCTGGGAGCTCGCCTGAATGACGGGGCCGTCAGCGAGCGGGTCCGAGAACGGAACTCCGACCTCGATGATGTCGGCTCCAGCGTCCACGATCCCCCGCATCAGCTCGAGCGACCGCGGATAGTCCGGATGCCCCGCGGTGAGGTAGCACACGAGGGCGCGCCGGCCCTCTTCGCGAAGCGCCGCGAATCGCTGCGCGATCGCGTCAGACAAAGTAGTCGGCGATCCGAATGCCATAGCGCTGGGGGTCGGCGGTCTTGATGATGGTTCGCTCGAAGGCCCCCGACTCGTTCTGCGCCGCGAGATCGATGAGGTGACCCGGGAACAGCACGTTGCCCTTGTCGTCGCTGACGACGCGCACCATGGGACGCGAGATCATCTCAGGGTTCGTGTTCGCCGCGTGCACGACACCCAGCTCGAAGGTGTCGAGCACCACGAGCGTGCCGACCGGGTACAATCCGAGGAGATTGCTGAACGCCTTCACGACGACGGCATCGAGGCCGCGTCGCGGGTTGTCACGCATTTCCTGGAGGACGTCCGCGGGCGACAACGGCGTGGTCTGGTACACGCGTCGCGACGTCGCCGCGTCGAAGCCGTCTGCCACCGAGACGATCTTGCTGTACATGGTGAGCGACCGCTGGCGAATCGACCGCGGATAGCCCGTCAGGTCGGTCTTCATGTGATGCTCGTATGCCACGATCATGGAGCGGTACGGAAGCTCCTGCTGGCCGCGCATCTGGAAGAGCGCGAGGACGCCGAGCCAGGGGTGCGCTGACACGACCCGCCATTCGTCCTCGTTCAGCGCGCCGGCCTTGTTGAGGATCTCGAGCGGCACGCGCGACTTGCCGATGTCGTGGAACAGGGCCGCGAGGCCGAGATCGTAAAGCTGGAGCTTGCTCAGGCCGAGGCGTCGTCCGAGTGCGACCGAGAAGATGCAGACGTTCACGCTGTGCGTGAACGTGTACTCGTCGTAGTCGCGGATGGTCGTCAGGCCGACGAGCGAGTTCTCCTCGTTCAGGATCTGATCCACGATGCCCTGCACCACTCGCTTGATCTTCTTGATGTTCGGGCTGCGTCCCATCCGCACCGAGTTGATTACATCCTTCGTCACGGCGACGGACTGGGTGTAGGTGCGCTTTGCCGCCTCCTTCACCTTCTCCTGATACTCGTGATCCTCCTCGACTTCCACGGGAGGCATGAGCTCGAACACCTTGACGTTCGCGCCCTCGAGCTTTCCACCGAGCTGGAAGAAGCGTGCGGTCGGTGCCTCCTTCGACGTCGTCTGCAGCAGCGAGAGGAAGACGAGCCAGTCGCGCTCGACCGCGCCCTGTCCCACGCGAAGCGCGCCGATCCCCGAGCCGCGAAAGAGCGAGAGGATGTGGCTGAAGCTTGCGTAGTTGTCGAGGTCCAGGCGCAGTCGGGTGGAGTTGATGAAGATGAACTCGCCCGAGACGCGCATCTCGAGGTCCTGCTCGTGCTGGAGGATGTCGCGCGCGACGAGCGTGATGTCCTCGAGCGCTTTCTGCACCGCGGCGTTCTCGACCGGATAGAGCTTGATGGCGCGCAGCGCACCGTAGAACGACACGATGAACGAGCGGCCGCTTCGGCGGATGTAGGAGTCGCCGCCCATCTCGGTGAATGCCGCGATGGCCTGGGATGGGCGCATCGGCGTCTTCGACGCGCCCCGAAGCGGAGTGCTCATGGTGTTCCCTTGAGCGCGCGGTTCACCGAATTTCGGACCACGACGTCCTTTTCCCCGAGCGCCTGACGCAGGCAGGACATCGCAGGCGGGCTTCCGATGCGCCCGAGCGCCATCGCGGCACAGGCTCTCAGCTCGGAGTCCTCACGGCGCCCGAGAAAGCCCTTGCCGTTGAGAATGCCGTCGAGGAAGGTGATGCCGCCGTCGCCGCTGAGCGCTCCGTAAGCCTCGAAGAGGGCCATCTTTTCCGTGAGGTCGGCTTCCCTGATGGGCTTGCCGCTCACGACGGCCGTGATCTTCGGCAGTGCCAGGCGATACGCACGGGCGGTCAGCGCCCGCGCGGTCGCGACGCGCACGTCCCGATCGGAATCCATCAATCCGCGCTCGAGCTGCTGAAGCGCCCCCGCCGATCCGATCTCGCCGAGCGCCAATATCGCGGCAAGGCGCGTGGCGGGCGGGCGGTCCGAGAGCACCTTGCCGAGCGGCGTCACGGCCGCGGCCGTCTTGAGGCCCGCTGCCCGTCGGATGGCCTCGAGCGCGACAGAGGGGTCGGCCGACGTGATGAGCCGCACGAGCTCCCCCGTGTTTGCCGACGCGAGCCGCGCTGCAGCGTTCTCGAGGAGCGGCCGGAGCTGCGGATTCGACATGGAGCCGAGGCGCAGGAACACCGTCTCGAGTGCTTCGGCCCGGAGCTGCGTGAACAGCTCGTCGAGGTCGCGTTGCGCGGGAAGGTCGGGGCTCTCGTCCAGCGACTGCAGCAGCTGAGAGAGCGCCTCGCGGTTGCTCAAGCGGTTCGGCAGCGATGCAAGGCGTGTTTGCTGGGCGGGGGTGATCTCCTTCGCACGCTTCGATGCGTCGGCGCTCTCCCGCAGCAGGAACGCCACCGCCGTGTACTGGCCGCCCGAGAGCAGGTGCAGCATGAGGTTGTCGAGGATCTGGATGATCTCCTCGCGAACGTCATTGTCCGTCTGGACCTCGAAAATGTCGAGGATCATGGACAGCACGTTTCTTCGGAGATCGCCGGCATACTCGTTGGCGATCTCCGACTTCAGGTAGTCCAGCTCGCGCTCGTCAAGGAAGTAGAGCGTGGAGTCGAAGTCATCGAGATTGACGACGTTGCGCGACTCAGCCGTCTCCTCCTCGACTTCCTCCACCACCGCCTTTGCGTCAACCTGGGCCGGACGCTCCGCTTCGCTGGTCTGTGCGATCGTCGCCGCCGGCTCCGACCCGAGGTCGACGTACCGGTAGCGCAGCGCGGTGAAATCCTGGGCCCACAGCAGCGTCAGGAGGTCGTCCTCGTCCGGCAGCGCCTTCCGGGCACGCTGCAGGATGTCGAGGAGCTTGGGGAGCTCGTCCGCCTCGAAGCCCGGCTTCAGCTTCAGCTCGCGGACTCCATCCTTGTAGCAGATCCACGGAAGGCTGTCAGAGGACTTCGTCGCCTCGACCATGACCGCCTTTCCGAACCAGCGGATCTCCGTCTCGGTTACCGTCAGCGCGAGCTCGTCGGTGCGTTGCCAGATGGGTGCAAACGACGCGCGCAGCAAGTCGATTGCGCGCTGATACATCGGGTTGTTCTGGAGGTACAGCTGGTGCGCGCGCTGCGCCTTCACGAAGAGCTTGAGAAGCTCCTCGACGAGCGCACTCGAGAACGGGGGCTCGGGACGCTCCGGGTCCTGGATCTGCGCGGTGGCGGGAGAAGTCACACGAAGCGGGAGGTCTGTTCGGGGGTCAGGATCTTGCCATTTCACTGATCTGGGCGACGTCCTTGTCGCCCCGTCCACTGATGCAAATCAGCACGGGTGCTCCACCCTCCCACCGACCCGACTGCTCCACCACCCACGCAACCGCATGCGACGTTTCGAGCGCCGGTATGATGCCCTCCAGACGGCTGAGCGTCGCGAAGCCCGCGAGCGCCTGGTCATCCGTGATCGAGACATAGGTGGCGCGTCCCGAATCCTTGAGGAACGAGTGCTCCGGGCCCACACCGGGATAATCGAGACCGGCCGAGATCGAGTGTGCCGGGTGAACCTGCCCTGCTTCATCCTGCAGGAGGTAGCTGAGCGAGCCGTGCAGCACTCCGGGAACGCCGCGGCTCAGCGACGCTGAATGCCGCTCTGACTGAAGTCCTTCGCCAGCTGCCTCGACACCGACCAGCTCGACCTCTGCATCCGGAACGAATGCGTGAAAGATCCCCATCGCGTTCGACCCGCCACCGACACACGCCACCACCGTCGCAGGCAGTCGCCCGGCACGCTCGAGCATTTGCTCGCGCGCCTCTCGCCCAATGATCGCCTGGAACTCCCGTACCATCCGTGGATACGGAGCCGGTCCGACGACCGAACCAATGATGTAGTGGCTGTCAGTCACGTTCGTTACCCAGTCCCTGATCGCCTCGCTCGTCGCATCCTTGAGCGTGCGCGTACCCGTGGTGACCGGAATCACCGTCGCTCCCATGAGCTGCATGCGGTAGACGTTCAACTGCTGCCGCCGCATGTCCTCTTCGCCCATGTAGACGACGCACTCCAGACCGAAGCGGGCACAAACGGTCGCGGTCGCGACGCCATGCTGCCCGGCGCCGGTCTCCGCAATGATCCGCCGCTTGCCCATTCGCTGGGCCAGCAGCGCCTGCCCTACCGTGTTGTTGATCTTGTGCGCGCCGGTGTGGTTCAGGTCCTCACGCTTGAGGAACACTGGGGTGCCAACGCGCTCCGACAGGCGCGGCGCAGCGCTCAACGGAGAAGGACGACCCACATACGTTCGGAGCAAATCGTCGAGCTCGCGGAGATAGAGCGGGTCCTCCATGGCCTGGTTGAACGCGGCCTCGACAGCGTCGAGGGCCGGAATGAGTGTCTCCGGGACGTACCGTCCCCCGAAGGCACCAAAGCGATCGTTCTCGGTGGTCATGCTGCCCCTGATTTGATGCGAGCGGCGCCGATGAAGGCGCGCATCAGCGTGTGATCCTTGATCCCGGGAGACGATTCGACCCCGGACGATACATCGACGATCTCCGGCGAAAGCGCTGCCACCGCCTCCGCCACATTCGCCGGAGTGAGGCCGCCCGCGAGGACGAGCGTTCCGCGCCGTACCGGAGCGAGTCCCGCAGCGAGCCTCGCCCATGGCAGCGCGAGCCCGGTCCCTCCCAGCGCGTGATCGGCCCGGGCGTCGAGCACCACCGCATCGGCGGTGTCGAACAGCTCGGCGGCCATGTCAGGGATGCGGGTCCCCCGAATCCGCAGCGCCGCCCACACCGGGCGCCCGGAGATCCGGCGAACCTCCGCGATGGTCGCAGCGTCCGGATCCGCGTGCAGCTGGATGATGTCGACCTCGGCGATCGCCGCGGCCCGGCTGATCTCCGCCGCGCTCGAGTTGCCAAACACCCCGACCCGACGCGGTCCCGGCCCATGACCGCGCAGGATCTCCCTCGCGCGTTCCGGCGTCTGTGTCCGCGGTCCTCCGGCGAGGACGACGCCGATATAGTCCGCGCCGATGCGGCCCGCTTCCCCGGCATCCTCGGCGCGGGTCAGCCCGCAGAACTTCACGCTAGGCATTGCGCCCCACCCGTCGAATTCCCGCCAGCGCGCGAACCGCCGCGGCGGGGTCTGGCGCGGCCGACACGAAAGAGCCGATGAGCACTGCGTCCGCACCGGCGTCCGCAACGGCTTCCACATCCGCCGCCGTGCGCATCCCGCTCTCCGCGATTCCGACAACGCTCGACGGGATGAGCGGCAATAGTCGGAGGGACGTCGTGGGATCGATGCGAAGTGTCTCGAGGTCGCGGTTGTTGACCCCGATCATCCTTGCATCCACTTCCAGGGCGCGTTCGAGCTCTGCCTCGTCCCGGATCTCGACGATGGTCTCGAGGCCGAGGTCGCGGGCGGCGTCAGCCATCGTGCGAAGCTGATCCGGGGACAGCGCGCGCACGATGAGCAGGGCCGCGGCCGCGCCGAGCGCTCGCGCCTCGATCAGCTGGACGGGATGGACATGGAAGTCCTTCTTCAGCACCGGAACCGTGATCGCGGCAATAGCGGCCTGAAGGTCGGCAGTCGAGCCGCCGAAATGCGCAGGCTCGGTGAGGACGGAGATGGCCGCGGCCCCACCCTGCGCGTATGCCAGCGCCCCGGCGCCCGCATCGAGGAGCGGATTGATCGCCCCCTTCGACGGCGACCGCCGCTTCACCTCGGCGATGATGCCAACGTGGGTGCGCGCGAGTGCCGAGGCGAGCGCCGGCGCCGGGAGCGCGCGACTCGCGGCGCGCGACAGATCGGCCGTACTCCCGACGAGCGATTCTGCACGCTTCCAGGCTTCGGCGACCAGTGTCCCCAGGGTGCCGGTCGGCGTCGACCAGGCAGCAGCTTGCACTTCGGGCCCTCTTCGGCTATCGTGAGATCACAGTTCGGAGAATGTTCGGGCCGGTCCGCGCCCATGATCGAATCTAACGTGAGAGCCATGTCGCTCACCAAACGCCAGCACGAGATCCTCAGCTTCCTTTCGTCCTATTCCGAAGAGCGTGGGTACGCCCCGTCCTTCGAGGAGATTGCGGAGCGCTTCAACTACAACTCGCTTGCAACGGTGCACGAGCACCTCAGCAATCTCGAGCGAAAGGGATATATCAAGCGGAGCTACAACGAGAGCCGGGCGATCGAGATCCTGCCGTCGGACATGTTTCCGAGGGCGCTCGAGCTCCCACTGCTCGGTCAGGTTGCAGCCGGTATGCCCATCGAGGCGATCTCGACCCCGGAGACTTTCAGCGTCCCGGAGGATTTCGTTCGCCGCGGAGGGAATCACTACGTGCTCCGGGTTCGCGGGAACTCGATGATCGACGAGCAGATCCGGGACGGCGACTATGTCGTCATCAATGAACGGCAGCGCGCCGACAATGGCGAGATGGTCATTGCGCTGCTCAATGGGAGCGCCGCAACGGTGAAGAAGTTCTATCGCGAGCGCGATGGGCGCATTCGCCTGCAGCCGGCGAATGAGACCCTGACGCCCATGTACGTGAACGAGAACGACGTCACCATTCAGGGTATCGTTGTCGGGGTCCTTCGGCGCTACTAGCAGACGCTTGCGAAGAATCGGGGGCGCGGACTTCGGTTCGCGCCCCTTTTCGTCATCCCGCCCGGCCGCGCACCCCGCGCGAGGCAGCGCCCGGGGTCCGGTCATAAGCGCGACGCAGCCGGTCGAGGGCGGCCGCTCCCTCCCCCGCTTCCAGTGCAGACGTCGCAACCGAGACCGCCCCGCTGATTGATGGTGCGCCCCCGCCGACATACAGCGCTGCCGCGGCGTTGAGCACGACCGCCGCCCGCGCTCCGCGAGGACCGCGACCACCGAGGACTTCCTCGATGACCTGCGCGTTATCCTCCGGAGACCCACCGGCGAGGTCGGCTTCGGCGATGTCCCGGAACCCCAGTTCGCGCGGGTCGAGCGTCCATTCGCGCGTCTCGCCTCCTCGAACCTCGACGATGTGGGTAGGGCCGAGAGGCGACAGCTCATCGAGGCCCGGTTCGCCGTGAACCACGAGCGCATGCCGGCTCCCGAGGGCCAGCAGCGCACCCGCGAGCAGTGGCATGCGGCTCCGCTCCGCCACGCCGACGACCTGGCGGCCGGCGCCCGCCGGGTTCGCCAGCGGGCCCACGATGTTCATGACCGTCGGGACCCCGAGCTCCCGGCGCACCGGTCCGACGTGGCGCATCGCCGGATGCATGACCGGCGCGAACATGAAGACGATCCCTGCATCCGTCAGCGAGCGCGACATCGCCTCGAGCGGGGCATCGATCGCGACGCCAAGCGCTTCGAGGACGTCGGCGCTCCCGCTGCGGGAGGTGAACGACCGATTGCCATGCTTGGCGATGCGGACGCCGGCGCCAGCGGCGAGGAGCGCCGCTGCGGTGGAGATGTTGAACGTCTGGAAGCTGCCTCCGCCCGTCCCGCACGTATCGACCAGCGTATCGGTGTCGATTGCTGGCAGGCGCACCATGGCGCGGCGGAGTGCGCGTGCGACACCGGCGACTTCGTCGGCGGTCTCGCCCTTCACCCGCATCCCGACGAGCAGTCCCGCGATCTGGGCCGCGGTCGCGTCGCCTCGCATGATCACATCGAACGCCTCGCCCGCTTCGTCGGCGCTCAAGTGGTGACCCGCCGCGAGCTTTCGAATAGCGACGAGCAGCGCGCTAGTCGGCACCGATCGTCTCGAAGAGGCGCTCCGGCAGGCGGGCGACGGCGACAATGAGGGAGATGACGAGCGCGAGCACCTTTACGCGCTCCACATCTTCCTCGGTGAAGACGCCCTGCCGCGCGCGATTCGTGAGGTTCACGACGCCGAGCAGTTCGTCGTGCAGTATCAGCGGAAAGCTGATGAACGAGCCCGTGGTGAAGTACTGGTCGCGAAGCAGCGGATGGCTCTGCGCTTCGGCCACATCCTGCACGAGCAAAACCTGGCGCGATGCCGCAACGCGGCCCGCCACCCCATGGCCGATCTTGATCCGCGCGCCGTCGAGGATATGCGGCGCGACCCCTCGTGCGGCGGCGAGGTAGAGCGCGCCGGGCTCCGGAGCGACGAGCATCAGCGACGTTCGCTGCGCCTGCATATCCTCGCCGGCGAGGCTCAGCAACCCATCAACGAGCTGCCGCGGATCCCCAGTCTCGTTGTGCAGCCCCAGCATCCGCTCGATGAGATAGAGCGTGCGGGTCTTCTGCCGCAGCGCCTCGCTGCGCCGGTGCAGCTCGATGTGCGCCTGTTCGAGCTGGCCGACGGCGGCCTGCACCTGATGCTCAACCGCTTCTGCACGTCTCGTCGCCCGGCGGGCCGCTTCGGTCGCGTTGGACGCTTCCCGTTCGAGTGCGACGACGCGCGCGGGATCCGCGCCTCCCGTCGTGCGGGCTGCTTCGCCGCGCGCTTCCGAAAGCTGCACTTCGAGACGCGCGAGCTTCTTCACATACTCGCCGTGCACGCGCTGGGTGACGTCCTCGAGCGTGCGCACGGCCTCCTGCCGCGCCTCGCTCTCCGCGAATCGCAGGTACCCGATCTCGAACAGCGCGACGGACGGCGCGAACCGCTCTGACGCACGTGTGCCGAAGAACTTCTTCGGCTCGTAGAGGGCGACCACCGCCGAGAGACCGCCTTCGTACCGGATGCCGCGCAGCGAGAGCAGTCCACCATCGGAGATCGACCGCAGCCCGAAGAGCCGCGCATACTCCTCTGATCGCTCACCCAGGTCGACGAACTGTCCGCCGCCGGCGACGGCCAGTCGCACCGGCGGGGGCAAGTGGTCGAAGGTCGTCTCGACCGCCGTCCGATCCACCGTACCACCGCTCGGTGTGAGGCGCTCGCGCAGCATCTCGCGCCGGCCGTCGAATCGCAGCAGTGCGATGTGCGCCGATCGGTCGACCTCGGCGAGCCCCTCTCCGAGAGCGACGAGGGCAGCGTCGAGGTCTGGCGCCACGCTGAGCGCGTGAGCGAGGGAGGCGAGTGTGCGCGGCGGCATCGGAAGGAAAAACAACGGCGGGCACGACCCGCGTGAGCGCCAAATGTCGAGGAGCGGTGGGGCGAAGTCAATCGCTCATCGCGCGTGCCTGCCACTCGGAAGCGCGCACCGGTAACTTCACGCGATGTCCTCTGGACCGGTGCAGCTCGTCCTCCACTACGATGGCGGCGCCTTCTCGGGCTGGCAGCGGCAGCCGGACGCGCGCACCGTCCAGGGCGCGGTGGAGGATGCACTACAGCGGCTGTGCGGGTCCCCGACACCGGTCATTGGAGCGGGACGGACCGACGCCGGCGTCCATGCACGTGGTCAGGCGGCGGGCGTCCGACTGTCGGAGCGGTGGACCGCGGCGACGATCCGCCGCGCATTGAATGCGGTGTTGCCCGACGACATCTGGGTGGCTGCCGCGTACGCCATGCAGGAGGGGTTTCACGCCCGGTACAGCGCCACCGCCCGGCGCTACAGCTATTACATTGGTATCGATGACGGAGCGCACTCCCCGTTCCGACGGCCGTACGAGTGGGCGGTGCCGCGGCCGCTCGACCGCGCCTCTCTCGACATCGCTGCACGGGCCCTCACTGGATCCCACTCCTTTCGTGCTTTCGCCGTCCGCGGAACCGCGCCCGATGGCGATGATCACCGCTGTACGGTCCGGCATGCGTGCTGGCGCCAGCGCGGAGACACGCTCGTATTCGAGGTGGAAGCGAATCGATTTCTCCACCACATGGTCCGGTTTCTCGTCGGGACCATGGTCGACATCGGCACAGGCCGGCGCGACGCCGGCGAGATTGGTGCCCTCCTGATCGCCGACGATAACCGCGGCGTGTCGCCTCCCGCTCCCGCTCACGCGCTCTTCCTCGAGCGCGTCGAGTATCCGGCCGACCTCTACCTCCCCCCCGCATGAAGATCTATCTCGCCAGCGCCTCGCTCGAGGATATTCGCTGGGCCTCGGGCACCGATCTCGTCGACGGCATCGTCACATCGCCGACCATGCTCGCCACCGCGACGGCGGGCGACGACGGCGCGGGGCTCCTCTCGGAGATCTGCCGGAGCACCTCTGTGCCAGTTTGTGCCACCGTTAGCTCCGTCAGCGCCGAAGACATGTACCAGGACGCCCGCGACCTGGCGAAGCTCGGCGACAATATGATCGTGCAGCTTCCCCTGCTCGAGGATGCGGTGCCGATCGTGCGGCGGCTCGCACAGGAAGGCATCCGCGTGGGGGCGACGCTCATCTTCAATTCGGCGCAGGCCGTCATCGCCGCCAAACTCGGCGCATCGATGGTCACCGTGTCGCTTGACCGGCTCGAGGAAGTCGGCCTGCGGAGCACCGACACGATCAACGAGATCCGCGCGATCTTCGACGCTGCCGGCACCGAGTGCGACGTCTTCGCGGGCTTTCCGCGTGGCCCGGAGCAGTTTTCGGCGTGCGCGCTCGCGGGGGCGCACGGTGTCATCGTCACCGCAACCGTGCTGCGGGCCCTCCTCGTGCACCCGCTGACCGATCGCGGCATCGACCAGTTCCTGCACGATCTCGCGAAGCGTCCGAAGGTGCGGATTTCGTGAGCTTCCGGCGGATCGGTCTCGGCGTCACGGGCGCCGCCCTGACGGCTACCCTCGCGGGGTTCCAGGGCTGTGGGGGCGATGCCGATGCGCGCGCCGTGCAGCCAACGGCGCGGACAACCGTGGCCGTTCCCGAGGAGCGGCGGACGCCGATCACTCGCGCCGTCGAGCGCATCGCCCCGGCGGTGGTCACCGTGCAAACAGAAGCGGTGGAGCGCGTGGCCGCCGATCCCCTCGAGCAGTTTTTCGGCGGCCGCCAGTTCTCGGAGCGCGCGCGCGCCGGGATCGGGTCGGGCTTCATCATGCGGGCCGATGGCATCATCGTCACGAACGCGCACGTCGTCTCCGGCGCGACGCGGATCTCGATCGCGATGCGCGACGGGACGAGCTTCCCGGCGCGGACACTCGGCATCGATGAAGCCAACGATCTCGCGGTGCTGAAGATCGATGCGGCGAACCTGCCGGTTGCAACGCTTGGACGGTCCGACGACCTCCTCGTTGGCGAGTCCGCGATCGCGATCGGCAACCCCTACGGATTCCTGCTCGGCAACACCGAGCCAACGGTGACGACAGGAGTGATCAGCGGAACCGGTCGCAACCTCGTTGGCCGAGCGGAGGGCGCCGGTGCCTACGTGGACATGATCCAGACCGACGCGTCGATCAATCCCGGGAACTCCGGTAGTCCGCTCGTGAACGTGCTCGGCGAAGTCATCGGTGTGAACAGTTCGATCTACTCTCCCACGGGGAGCTCCGTCGGACTCGGATTCGCCATCCCGATCAACCGCGCGAGACGCATCGCCGAGGAGCTCGTCGCAACCGGGCGCGTTCGGCGCCCCTGGCTTGGTATCCGCGAGGCGCTTCCCCGAACGGGCAATCCGCGCGAGGCGCTCGACGCCGGTGTCACCGTCGAAGCCGTGGCACCGGGGTCACCGGCGGCACGCGCAGGCATTCAGGCGGGTGACCGCTTGTTGCGCGCGGGGAATCGCGCGCTCCGCAATCCCTTCGATTGGCAGGCGGTGGTGCTCGATCTGCGGGTGGGCGATCCGATCGAGCTGGCGGTTCGCCGAGGAACGCGCGAGCTGACCGTGCCTATCATCGTCGCCGACCTTCCCGAGGTAGCGGCCGAAAAAGTCGAGGTGCTCCGCGAGCTGCAGCTCGTGACGGTGACGCCCGCAATTCGGGTCGAGCGCAACCTGCAGACGCGCCAGGGGGCGCTGATCTACCAGGTGACGGAGCGGATCAGCCGCGATCTCGGACTTCAGGTCGGTGACGTCATCGTCCAGATCAACAACTATCCGATCGCGAACGCCGATGAGGCCGCCCGAGCCATCGATGTGTTCGGAAGCCGCGGCCCCATCCGAATGTTCTTCGAGCGCGGCGGGCGCGTGTACAGCACCGACTTCGTGATGCGATGACCGCGGCAGATGCATACACCTCGCCGCTCGGAGAGCGCTACGCATCCCGCGCGATGCTCGAGTTGTGGTCGGCACGAACTCGCTACGGTCTCTGGCGCCGGTTGTGGCTCACCCTCGCTGAAGCCCAGCGCGAGCTCGGGCTCGACCTGCCCGAGGACGCCATCGCCCAGATGCGCGCACACGTCGATGACATCGACTTCGATGCGGTCGCTGCCTATGAGCGCCGCTTTCGGCACGATGTCATGGCGCACATTTACGCGTTCGCCGACGTCGCGCCGGCGGCGAAGCCGTTCATCCATCTTGGCGCCACGAGCGCGTTCGTCACCGACAACGCCGACCTCGTGCTCATGCGCCGCGGCCTCGAGCTGCTTCGCGGCAAGACCATCGCGTCCCTCGCTGCCCTTGCGACGTTCGCGCGTCGGTGGCGCGCCGAGCCGACGCTCGGCTACACGCACCTGCAGCCTGCCCAGCTCACGACCGTCGGCAAGCGGGCGGCGCTCTGGATGCAGGACCTCGTGCTCGACCTCGCGGACATCGACCACCGTATCGCGACGCTCCCGTTCCGCGGCGTGAAGGGAACGACAGGCACGCAGGCATCGTTTCTCGACCTGTTCGGCGGGGACCACGCGCGCGTGCGCCGGCTGGATCAGCTTGTGACCACGAAAATGGGTTTTGCACATTCGCTGCCGGTCACGGGCCAGACCTACAGTCGGAAGCTCGACGCCCAGGTCCTCGGGGTCGTCAGCGGCCTCGCGGCGAGCGCGGCAAAGTTCAGCGGCGACCTGCGCATGCTGCAGGCCTTCGGCGAGATCGAGGAGCCCTTCGAGCGCGAGCAGATCGGCTCCTCCGCGATGGCGTACAAGCGCAATCCCATGCGTGCCGAACGGATCGCGTCGCTGGCACGGTTCGTCATCTCGCTCGAGAGCAACGCATTTCATACCCACGCAACGCAGTTTTTCGAGCGGACCCTCGACGACAGCGCCAACCGCCGACTGGCCATCCCCGAGTCGTTCCTCGCGACCGACGCAATCATGGTGCTGATGGGGAACATCGTCGGCGGGCTCGAGGTGCACCCCGCGCGAATTCGCCGCCGCGTCGAGGACGAACTTCCCTTCATGGCGACCGAAGCATTGATCGTCCGTGCGGTGCGCGCAGGGGGAGACCGTCAGGCGGCACACGAGACCATCCGCGGCCATAGTATCGCAGCCGCACGAGCGACCAAGGATGGCGCTCCCGACAATGACATGCTCGAGCGGCTCGCCGCGGATCCGGCGTTCGGTGTGCCGATCGATGACCTCCGCTCCGCACTCGACCCGCGACTGTTCGTCGGCCGCGCGCCGGAGCAGGTCGATGAGTTCCTCGCCGAAGTGGTCGAGCCCGTCCTCAGCGGGCACGACATGTCGACAGCCATGGAGGAAGTTCGCGTATGACGGTGATGTCAGTGAGTGCGCTGCCGCTCCCGCGGCTGCGCCAGGGAAAGGTCCGGGATGTCTATGAAGTCGGTGCGGATCGGCTGCTTCTCATCACCACCGATCGCATCAGTGCCTTCGATGTCGTCATGAATGAGCCGATCCCGTTCAAGGGTGCGGTGCTGACGCAGCTCACTGCCTGGTGGCTGGGCCAGCTCGAAGCGGACATCGACCATCACATGCTTGCCGCCGACGCCGATGCGATCATCGCCGCGGTGCCCGAGCTGCGCGAGCATCGCACCGCCCTGCTCGGACGGGCAATGCTCTGCCGCCGGACGGACGTTTTTCCGATCGAGTGCGTCATTCGCGGCTACATCACGGGCTCCGCGTGGAAGGAGTATTCGGCGAGCGGCACCCTTGCCGGTGAGGCGCTCCCCGCCGGATTGACCGAGAGCGCGCGGTTGCAGCCTCCCATCTTCAGCCCGGCGACGAAGGCCGAGACGGGGCACGACGAGAACATCACGATCGGACAGATGCGATCGACGATCGGCGCGGATGCGGCGGAAACGCTGGAGCGGCTGTCCCGCCTCGTCTACGAGCGAGGGCGCGACATCGCCGCCGCTCGCGGCATCATCATCGCCGACACGAAATTCGAGTTCGGTCACGTCGATGGGCGCATCCTCCTCATCGACGAGGTGCTGACGCCCGACAGCTCGCGCTTCTGGCCGGCGGATCGATACCAGCCGGGCCGGGGGCAGCCGAGCTTCGACAAGCAGCCGCTCCGCGATTATCTCGATGGGGAACGCAAGGCCCGTCGGTGGAACGGCGACGCGCCGGCGCCTGCACTGCCCCGCGCCGTGATCGATGCAACGAGCGAACGCTATCTCGAGGCCTATCGTCTGATCACGGGAACGCCGCTCGACACAGGGGCCCTGCTTTGAAATTCGCCTCCGAGGGCTTGCTGTTCATTGGCATCGCGGCCCTCGTGGCCGCGGGTGCCTATGCAGCGGCTCTCGATCGGCGGTCCTGGCCTCTCTGGGCGCTCGCGGCCGTGCTCACGGTCTTCGCCCTCTGGGTTGCGTACTTCTTCCGCGACCCCGAGCGCACCGGTGACCGTGGCGACCGCCTCGTCATCGCGCCCGCCGACGGGAAGGTCGTCATGGTGACGGATGTTGACGAGCCCGCATTCCTGCACGGTCGGGCGACTCGCGTGTCGATCTTCATGAACGTGTTCAATGTCCACGTGAACCGGTATCCCGTGGACGGCGTCGTCCGATACGTCCACTACAACAAGGGCAAGTTCCTCAGCGCGGCTGCCGAGAAATCGAGCCTCGAGAACGAGCAGATGTCGGTCGGCATCGAGCGAGGCCCCCACCGGGTGCTCGTGCGGCAGATCGCCGGCGTGATTGCCAGGCGCATCGTGAACTACAGCCGCGAGGGGGAGCAGGTGACGCAGGGGGAGCGTATGGGTATCATCAGGTTTGGCTCCCGCGTCGATGTCTTCCTCCCGCCTGCCGCCTCCATCCGCGCACAGGTCGGGGACCTGACCTCGGCGGGATCAACCGTGATCGCGGAGCTTCCAGGCGAGTGAGAAACAGCGTAGCCAGATCGTCGATGCGCCGCCGCGCCGTCCTGCTGATGCCCAGCGGGTTCACGATCGCGAACCTGTTCTTCGGCATCTGGGCGATCGTCTCCGCCTCCCGGAACGAGTTCGACCGCGCGGGACTGTACATCGTCCTCGGCGGCGTCTGCGACGCACTCGACGGGCGCGTGGCGCGGGCCACGCGCACTGGCTCGCGCTTCGGTGAGGAGCTCGACTCGCTGGTGGACGCAATCACTTTCGGCCTCGCGCCGGCGATGATCATGTATTTCGCGGTGCTGAACCGCGAAGGTGGAGACTGGGTGTGGGCGTTCGGGTTCTCCGCCTGTGCCGTCATTCGGCTCGCCCGGTTCAATGTCGAGCAGGCGGGTCGCGCGAAGACGCACTTCTACGGACTTCCCAGCCCGGCCGCCGGGATGACGCTGGCGACCTACTACTGGTTCAGCCAGACTTCCCTCTACAACCAGTCGATTCTCGTCGACCTGCCGTGGCAGCAGACGCTTCGATACCTCATGCTGGTCCTCGGCATGCTCATGATCTCGAACGTGCAGTACCCGGCGGTTCCGACGATCGGCTTCCGCTCCGTACGGAGTATTTTGGGCTCACTCGTCGTCTTCGGGACCATCGTCGGACTGATCTGGTTCCCCAAGCAGTACTTCTTCCCCGCCCTCATCACCTACGTGGCGTACGGCCTCACCAAGACGGCGCTCGTCGGCCTCATGGACCGGCGTCCGGCCCGCGTGGGCGAGGAGGACGACGATGACGAAGAGGAGGATGAGGACGAGGACGAGCTCCCGACCGGCGAGCGCCGTCCGGCGCTTGCGATCGGACGCCGTCTCAAGCGGGAGCGTCTCGATCGCCCGGCGCCTGTAGCCAATTCACCAGAGGGCAACACGGAGTGACACGTTTTCGTATCGGCGTCCATGTGGTTCCGCGTCGGGGTATCCTCGATCCGCAGGGTCAGGCTGTGGCTGAAGCCCTGCATACCCTGGGATTCGCTGGCGTGGGCACCGTGCACGTCGGCCGCCACATCGTCGTGGACGTCGCCGCTGCGCCGCGCGACGCCGCCGAGGAGTCGGTGCGGGACATGTGCCGGAAGCTGCTCGCCAATCCCGTGACCGAGGACTTCGAGATCGCCACCGTGGAGGCGCTGTGAAATTCGGCATCGTGACCTTCCCGGGATCGAACTGCGATTACGACGCGTTTCACGCGGTCACCGACGAGATCGGTGAGGAAGCTGTGTACCTTTGGCACAAGAGCCATGACCTCGAGGATGTGGATGTCGTCGTGCTGCCGGGCGGCTTCAGCTATGGCGACTACCTCCGGGCCGGTGCGATCGCCCGGTTCAGTCCGATCATGACCGAGGTCATTGCCCACGCGGAACGCGGAGGGCCCGTGCTCGCCGTGTGCAATGGCTTTCAGATCGCGTGCGAGGCAGGGCTCCTGCCCGGTGCGCTTCTCCGGAACTCGACCCTGCGCTTCCAGAGCCAGTGGGTGCGTCTTGGCGTCGAGAACGCCGACACGATGTTCACGGGGAAGTACGAGCCGCGATCGATCCTGCGCATCCCGATCGCCCACGGTGAAGGCCGATACACCGACGGCGAGGACGCGCTCGATCGGCTCGAGGGCGAAGGCCAGGTGGCGTTCCGATACGTGAATGCTTCGGGCGAGGTCGATCCGTCAGCGAATCCCAATGGCTCGATGCGCGGCATCGCCGGTATCGTCAGCAGGGGGGGGAACGTCCTTGGCATGATGCCTCATCCGGAACGCGCCGTCGATCCTTTGCTGGGATCGGCTGACGGTCGGGGCGTATTCGAATCTCTCCTTGCGCGTGTCGCCGCCTAATTCGGGAGGACTCATGCGGCATATCCTTCTTCTCCTCGCATTGCTCGTCGCGGCGCCCGCCGCCGCCCAGGTGGACCCGATTCAGATCGATCCCGGGATGACCCGTGCGCAGGTCGTCGAGCGACTCGGCAGGCCGGCCACCGAGCGCGCCTCGAACGGCTTCACCTATCTGTTCTTCATCAATGGGTGCGAGCGCACCTGCGGGATGAATGATCTCGTGACGCTGCGGGGCGACAGCGTCGTGGACGCGATCTTCCGCACGCCGCGGCGCGCCTACTCCGGCCGGAGCACATCGCCGGAGCAGAACCGCACCAACCCGCGCGCGAACCGCGCGCCACTGACGATCAGGCCGGCGGATCCAGGGGACACCCCGGTAATGCGGATCGCTCCGGTTGACTCACCCGCACCGCCCCCGGCGCCTGCCCCGCAGCCGGCCCGCGAGCTGCCCGTCGGCGACCTGACCGGACGAACCATCGTCCCCGGCGCCCGCCCGGACTCGCTGCGCAGCACACGGCTTCCGGTCGACATTCGCCGACAGCCCGACTCCGTTCCGGCCGCGGCCGCGCCGCTGAAGCAGCCGCAGGTCAGCCGATCGGATACCGTGATGAACCCGAGCTCGCCGGCCGTGACACCAGGCAAGCAGCCTCAGGTATCCCGCTCCGATACGGTGATGAATCCGAAGACGCCGGTCGTTCCGCGCCCGGATCCGACACGCCCGATCCCCCCGGCACAGCCGCCGAGGACCCCGCCGCCGACGCAGCTCCCCCCGGCGGCATGACCCACAGACAGAAGGAGTAGCGATGGCAACGGAAGAGAAGCCAAGCCGCAACGAGGAGGAGTACTTCGCACGGCGGGATGCGGAGCTGATGAAGGCGAAGCGCGCAGAGCTCGACGCGCAGCGAAACAAGGCCGCACGCTCGCAGTCCCTGATGAAGTGCCCGAAGGACGGCGCTGATCTCAAGGAGCGCGAGTATCACCACGTGAAGATCGACGTGTGCACCGAGTGCAAGGGAGTCTGGCTGGATCCCGGAGAGCTGGAGATCCTCGCGATTCAGGACCGCAACCCAGTCAAGCGGGCCTTCGGCGACTTTCTCGCCGGATTGCGCTGACGGTGACCGTCCAGCCGCGCCCAGGCGACCCCCGCATCACACCGGCGCTGGTCGCCGAGCATGGAATCACCGCGGAGGAATACGAGCGGCTGGTCGCCATGCTCGGCCGGGATCCGACGTTCACGGAGCTTGGCATCGTCAGCGCGCTCTGGAATGAACACTGCTCCTACAAGCATTCGCGACGCATTCTCCGCACCCTGCCGACGACGGCGCCGTATGTCCTCCAGGGTCCTGGGGAGAACGCCGGTGTCATCTCGGTCGGCGACGGCATCGCGGTGGCCTTCAAGATCGAGTCGCACAACCATCCGTCCGCCGTCGAGCCGTACCAGGGCGCGGCCACCGGCGTTGGCGGGATCCTGCGCGACGTATTCACGATGGGCGCCCGGCCGATCGCCCTCCTCGATTCCCTGCGGTTCGGCTCTCTCGACACACCGCGTGTGCGCTACCTGTTCGCCGGTGTCGTGAAGGGAATCGGGGATTACGGCAACTGCGTCGGCGTTCCGACCGTGGGCGGCGAGATCGTGTTCGACGCGGCGTACGAGGGCAACCCCCTCGTCAACGCAATGTGTGTCGGCGTAATGCGCGAGGACGAGTTGATCACGGCAAAGGCTGAAGGCGTCGGCAACCCGATCCTCGCCGTGGGCGCACGGACCGGCCGCGACGGCATTCACGGTGCATCCTTCGCCTCCGAGGACCTGTCGGCGGCGAGCGAAGCAAAGCGTCCGCGCGTGCAGGTTGGCGACCCGTTCACCGAGAAGCTGTTGCTCGAGGCGAGCCTCGAGCTCATCCGCAGTGGCCACATCGTCGCGATCCAGGACATGGGGGCAGCCGGCCTTACCTCTTCGTCGGCGGAGATGGCGGCACGCGGGGATGTCGGCGTCACCATCGATGTCACGAAGGTTCCGTTGCGGGAGCCCGGCATGACGCCGTATGAAATCCTGCTCAGCGAGTCGCAGGAGCGCATGCTGGTCGTCGCCCATCGCGGCCGTGAGGAACAGGTTCGCGACATTCTGCGCAAATGGGACCTCACCGCAGAGGTGATCGGAGAGGTCATCGCCGAACCGGTCTATCGCGTGACCGAAGGTGACCGCGTCGTGGCGGAGTTTCCCGGCTCGCGACTCGTCACGGACTGCCCGATGTACTCTCCCGAGGCGCGCGAAAGCGACGCGATCAGGGCCCTCCGCGAGCGGGACGTCACCGCCATCGCCGAGCTCGATGAGGAAGGCGATCCGGTGTGGACGCTCGAGCGACTCCTGTCCGCGCCGACGATCGCC
>JANPKQ010000197.1:0-2099 GCA_031426115.1 Gemmatimonadaceae bacterium
GCCGGCGCCGAGATGGCGACGGTCGGTGACTGATTCTGCGGCACAGCGGTGAAGGTCGCAGTGTAGGTCGTGTTGGTGGCGGGCGTCGAGATCGAGTGGGTCGCTGCGCCGCCGTCCGACCAGGACCTGAACACATATTCGGTGGTGCCGAGCGTCTGCGCGATGGCGACGCCTATCATCCGCTGCACTCCTACAACGCCGATGACGTCCTGGGTCAGCGGCTGGGCCTGGCCGTCAAGAGTCACCGTGAGACCCGCGGGCTCGGTCGCGAAACGAATCGTCGACTTCTGCAGCTGGATGTCACGCGTCACCGTGTCGGCGGAACCCGATATGTCGCGCACCTCGAGGTGGAGACGATACCAGATATTCGGTGCCGTCTCTCCGCTGATTGGAATGGTCATCGTGCCTGTTGCCATTCCGGTCGTCTTCGCGACGAAGGGATGGGTGTGGGTGTCGTGGTGAAGCTCCGCCCACCAGCTCATCCCCGACGGCGGAATCGCTCCATCCTGGGCGTCATCGCCTCGGCCAGCGTAGGCGATGGCGTCTCCGCCGCGATATGTCAGGCCCGATGCTGGCGCGGTGATGGTCGCTGAGGGGGGCGTGTTCGCGCCGGGCGGCCCGGTTCGGTCGCCACTGGTACACGCGCTCGTGATTGCAAGCAGGGCCAGACTGGAGGTAAGCTGGAGGAATGTGCGCATTGGATGACCGATCGACGATGTACCAAGAAGCGGAGAGCTGCGGGAGCAACAAAAGCAGCACGCTGGCGGCGAAGCGGGAACTTTCGTGTCCGAGGCATCGACGTGCACAGCTGGGAAATGGTCACCGCCGGGCCGGCGCCCTGACCAACTCAACTGTTCACCCTCCCCTGAATGCGATCCTGGTCCGAGTAAGTGCAGTGCCTATCGCGCATGTTGGCAAGTTCGAATGGAGGTGAACAATGTCGCCGCCGCAGGGCGATGCGCAAACGCCCTTCGACGTCATGGCCGAGCGGCGCGCTGAACCTGCCAAACGCGGTAGCGGTCGTGCACCCTTCAGCCGCCAGAGGCAAGGTGGAGCCGTATCGCCACGTGGTGCGCACGGCCATCTTTCGCACGGCTGCGGTCGGCACGCGCAGCCCCGAACAGTGAGCCGGGGGACTGAAACAAATGCCATTCGAGCGTACCTGTGGAATGCGCTGCGGCTTTCGGTGCGCTGTTTTCGTGACCTTGTTGGGGGTTCTGTCGCTCGGGTGCGCGGCGTCTGGGGTTGCCGACCGTCGCGCGGTGGGCCCGCGCCACGATCGCTGGGAAATCGTGGTCGCGCGGCCGCGCCCGGTCGTGTTCGACGTGGCCGTGCGAACGCTCACCGATTCAGGATATGTCCTGGCTCAGACCAATTCCGGCGTCAGCGCAATCTCAACCGCCGATCGGAGGGTGAGGCAGATGCCGCGCTTTCCAGGGGATGCCGAATCGCTCGCGAGCGACTACCCGATACGCTTGAGCCTTGTGTTGAGTCCGATCGGCTCGGACTCGACTCGGCTATCGATCACGGGGCAGTACCGATCGAACAACCGCACTGTCGACGCCCGAAGCGACGACTGGTATTTCATCCGGGGAATCGGTGAAGCGGTTATCGCTCGGCTTCGCTGACACCTGGGTATCGGAACGCAGAACGCCCCGCGAAGCTCGTTCGCGGGGCGTTCGGCCAACAGAGTCCTGACAATCGCTTAGCTCGCATCGGGACGGCGGGATTTGAACCCGCGACCCCCTGAACCCCATCAAGGGACAGGACAACCCTGTGTGCGACTTCGCACCGCACTTCCCCTCTTGGCTCGGCCGTAAATCCGACATCTGGCCAGCCCCGACATCGGGAATAGTCGGACTCAAACCGTACCAGAAACCGTACCAGTCGACCGGTTGCGCTAACTCCCAGGGGTGTTATGCTCCACCGTGTCGGACACAATTTGCGGAGCTGAGCCGAGAGCGATCGAGGCACAGCGGAAGGTGAGCACAGGCGTCGGGGATTTGCCCGTTGCGTGAGCGTCGGCGGAAGAATCGTCGGCGCTCGCTCGCATCTCAGGCTATCGCCGAACGGATACGGGCTGAGCAGGTGCGCAGAGC
>JANPKQ010000198.1:0-1714 GCA_031426115.1 Gemmatimonadaceae bacterium
GGCGCATCGCGCTCGTGGAGCAGCTTCACCGCCGCGGTCGCGATGTCGACGCAGTCGTATTCGTTGGCGAGAGCCTCGACGACGACCCGGTATCCATCCAGGTCTCCCGCGACGAGCGTCTCCTGGAGCGCCGATCGCGTCAGCTCGAGACGGCGCGTTCGCAGATCCACCACGGTCGGCAGCGTCTCCATCGTGAGGCGCTGCTTCGTGAGTTGCTCGATGTTGCGCAGCAGGCGGTGCTCCCGCGGCTCTGCCAGGGTGATGGCGACACCCTCGCGTCCCGCACGCCCGGTTCGGCCGATGCGGTGCACATACATCGCCGGCGACGACGGGACATCGTAGTTGAACACGTGGCTGAGGTGCTCGATGTCGAGCCCGCGTGCCGCGACATCGGTGGCGATGAGCAGCTCGGCGGTTCCGGCGCGGAGCTTCTTCGTCACCCGGTCACGCTGCTCCTGCGACATGCCGCCATGGAGCGCCTCGGCGCGGTAGCCGCGCGCGATCAGCGTTTCCGTGAGCTCGTCCACCTCGGTGCGCGTGCGGCAGAAGACGATCGCCGACGTGGGGTTCTCCATGTCGAGCACACGACCGAGCGCCGCGACCTTGTGCGCCCGCTGAACGACGTACACCACCTGGCGCACGCGCGGAACGGCGCCTGCCGCCAGCTTCTCGGTCGCGATCTGCACGCGCACCGGCGAGCGCAGGTGCCGATTCGCAATCGTCGCGATCCGCGGCGGCATCGTCGCCGAGAAGAGGGTTGTCTGGCGCTCCGCGGGTGTCGCCTCGAGAATCGCCTCGAGATCCTCGGCGAAGCCCATGTCGAGCATCTCGTCCGCTTCGTCGAGGACGACGGTCCGCACGGTGTCGAGCCGGAGTGACCCGCGCTTGATGTGGTCCATCATCCGTCCCGGGGTGCCGACGATGACATCGACGCCTCGCTTCAACGCGCGAAGCTGCGACTGGATCGGCTGTCCTCCGTAGATCGGGAGGACCGTGATGCCGTGCGCTTTCCCGTAGCGATGGACGGCCTCCGCCACCTGCATGGCGAGCTCGCGCGTCGGGACGAGGATGAGCCCCGACGTTCCCTCGCGGCGCCCGCCGTCGCCCGCGATGCGCTGGACCATCGGCAGGGCGAAGGCGGCGGTCTTGCCGGTGCCGGTGGCTGCCTGGCCGAGGAGATCCCTGCCTTCGAGGAGGGGCGGAATGGCTTCGCGCTGGATCGGTGTGGGCTCTTCGTAGCCGAGCGCCGTCAGGGCGCCGATCAGGGTTTCGGTGAGGCCGAGCGCGGCGAAGCCGATCGGGGGTGCAGCGGACGTTTCCATGTGCTCACGTGTGCGGGTACGGCGGAATCTATTCAGGGCGAGGCGGTTGTGGAGCGCGAGAGGGTATCCCGCCACCTCGCGGAAAGCCGAACGATTCCTTCGAAAGTGGGCGTGAACGCCGGGTGAGCACTCGCGTCACACGGATGGTGACGACCCACCTGGACGCGCGCGAGTGCGGCGTCGCATCGGTCGGTTGCCGCCGTTCACGGCGGGCGTCAATCATCGGCGGCACACTGCCGACCGATGACCTGCATACGAAGCGACCATGCATTCGGCACGCAATCCCGACAACCGACCTGTGGCGCCGTCGTCCTACCGACCCACGAGATTCGAGCGTCTCGGCCAGGACGGCCCGCTGCTGCTGCGAGCCGTCCCTTACATGCTCGTCGTGT